>NZ_LZXX01000091.1:0-240330 GCF_001729305.1 Burkholderia sp. A2
AAGCTGACGGGTGGCGGTTGCCAAACGCGGAAAACGGTCGCATCCTGCCGGCTGCCTGGCTCGGCCCGCGCGGCGGACGGTCGGGTGCCCTCTTCCCTCCGCACAAGAACGCTTTTCATGACGTCATCCGATCCGACACCGCGGCAGATCATCGTCTTCGTGCTGTATTCGGTGCTGTGCCTGCCCGCGAGCACGACCGTCGCCGGGTATGTCGCGACCCGGATCACGCGGAACGTATCGAACTTTGAAGGCGGGGCGGGCTATGCGGCGCTGTGGTGGATCGTCATTCTGACCTGCGCGTTCTGCGGGCTGTCGATCGCCCTCTGCGCGCTGCTGCGGAAGAGGACCGCGGTGCTCGCGGCCATGACGGTGGGGTTCGCCGTGTTGTCGGTGCCGACGTTCAGATTGATCCACGCGCTGGCGACTTAGCGCGTCGGTCAAGGTCACGCGAAAAACAAAAAGGCCCGATCTCGCGATCGGGCCTTTCGAATTCCGTTGGTGGAGCGGAGGAGGATCGAACTCCCGACCTTCGCATTGCGAACGCGACGCTCTCCCAGCTGAGCTACCGCCCCAACAGTCGATCATCATACACACGCATTTCCGCGCTTGGCAATAGGGGTTACGTCACCCCGACGCGTTATTTTGACGGCGCGCCGGCCAGCACCCATTCGACCACCGACCGGACGTCGGCGTCGCTCATGCGCGGATGCGCGGGCATCGGAATCGCGCCCCAGACGCCCGAGCCGCCGTCCTTCACCTTCTTCGACAGCTTCGCGACCGCCTGCGGATCGGACTTGTAGCGCGCCGCGATGTCCTTGAACGACGGGCCGACGAGCTTGCGGTCGACCGCGTGGCAGCCCATGCACGCGTTGCTGCGGGCAACCTTCAGGCCGTCGCCGACGTCCGCGTGCGCGGCGCCCAGCGTGCCGGCCACGAGCGCCGCGGCCGCCGCGCCCTGCGCGATCCATCGTTTGATCTGCTTCATCTGCCTGCCCGTCATTGCGCCTTCGCCTTCGGATTGCCCGGATGCACGCTCGACGAATTCGAGATCGGCGCGGGCGGCTGCAGCGGTGCGGACTGCACCGACGCATCGGGCACCGCGCCCACCGTCGCGCTGTCCGCCGGGGCGGCAGCCGCCTGCGCGCCGGATGCGCCGCTCGCGGGCGACGCGTCCTG
The DNA here is from genome assembly GCF_001729305.1 of Burkholderia sp. A2. Classification (NCBI taxonomy): domain Bacteria; kingdom Pseudomonadati; phylum Pseudomonadota; class Betaproteobacteria; order Burkholderiales; family Burkholderiaceae; genus Burkholderia; species Burkholderia sp. A2. Next base: position 1,177 of record NZ_LZXX01000091.1, read on the forward strand.
CAGCGCCTGCGCATCCTGCGGCTTCACGTACTGGAACACCTTCACGACCTTCTCGACGCCCGGCACCTGGCTCGCGGCTTCCGCGCCGCGATTGCCTTCGTCCACCGTGACGAGCCCCATCAGGTAAAGATTGCCGCGTTCGCTGACGACCTTGTAGTAGTTCGCCGAGATGCCCTTCGTCGCGATCAGCTCCGACTTCACGCGCCCTTCGAGGTACGAGTCGTTCGCGCGCGACGACAGCGACGACGCCGGCCCGACCGACAGCTCGTTGACGATGCCGTTCACGTTGTTGATGCCGCGCACGATTTCCTCGGCGCGCTGCTTCGACGCATCGTTCGGCACTTCGCCCGTCAGCAGCACGCGGCGATTGAACACCGTCACGTTCACGTGCGACTGGTCCGGCAGCCCGTTGTTGATCTGCGTGAGCGACTTGACCTGGATCTCGCGATCCTCGGTCTGCGCGCCGAGCGTGCGGCGATCGGTCGCGATCAGCGCGCCGCCGCCGGCCGCTGCGCCCACGACCCCGAGCACACAACCCTGCAGCGACACGGCGAGGCCCGCCGTCAGCGCGGCGAGCAGCGTGGTTCTGACGAGCGTCTGTTTGACGCGGCTTTGATTCATCGACGGCTCTCCTTCGTTCAATCCTCACCCAGCAGCATCGCGTCGATGCCGTCGCACAGGCAGTGGATGGTCAGCAGATGGACTTCGTGGATGCGCGCCGCGCGAACGGCGGGCACGCTGATCGGAATATCGGTATCGGACAGCGCGGCCGCGACCGTGTGGTCGTTGCCGCCCGTCAATGCGACGACGGTCATCTCGCGCTCGTGCGCCTCGTCGATCGCCGCGAGCACGCGCGGCGATGCGCCGAGCGCGTCGAGCACCAGCAGGATGTCGCCCGTCTGGCCCAGCACGCGCACCTGCTGCGCGAACAACTGCTCGGCCGCCGCCGCGCCCGCGAGGCCGGCCTGCGATGCGTCAGTGGCCAGCGCGATAGCGGGCAGGCCCGGACGCTCGCGCTCGAAACCGCCGACGAGCGACGCGGCGAGGTACTGCGCGGCGGCGGCCGACGGGCCGTCACCGCACGCGACGATCTTGTTGCCGTTCGCCAATGCGGCGAACATCGCATCGACCGCGGCTGCGATCGGCAGCGACAACGCGTCGGCCGCTTCGGCGTGAAGCGCGGCGCTGTCGCGGAATTGTTGCTGAATACGTTCGACTGACATCGATTCCTGGTGAACTGGGCGCGCGGCACCACGCGCGCGACATCGTGGGTGCGGCGAGTTTACCGTACTCCGGCGCCCTCTCCGGGGGTCCGGCGAGAACTCTTTACATCTCGTCACAGCTCGCGGCTATGCATCGTCGGTACGAAATGCGTCGCGCAGCCACGCAAGCCGTCCGGCCTCGAACGCGACGACGTCGAAACGGCACGCGGCGCCGCCGCCGTGCCGCGACCAGAACTGCAGCGCGGCCGCGACCAGACGCCGCCGCTTGCGCCAGCCGACGCTCGCGGCCGCGCCGCCATGCCGGGTGCTGCGCCGCGCGCGCACTTCGACGAACACGAGCATGCCGTCGGGCTCGCGCATCACGAGATCGAGCTCGCCGCCGCGCATCGTCACGTTCGCGGCGACGAACGCGAGGCCGCGGCGCTCGAGAAACTGCCGCGCGCGCTGCTCGAACGCGGCGCCGACCGGTTTGGATCGCGCCGCGCCGGAAAAGTTGTCGCCCGAATGCGGCCGATCGCGCGCGCTCTCCGGCCGCGCCGGCGCCGCGTGGCACAATGCCGTCCTTGTTCCGCTCGTGCCGCGCTTGCGTGCATTGCCTGCCATGACTGCCCTCCTCGAACTCGCGCATACGCAGCACTACCCGGACGCCGCGCTCTACGTGGTCGCCACGCCGATCGGCAATACGGCCGACATCACGCTGCGCGCGCTGCACGTGCTCGGCCTCGCCGACCGCATCGCGGCCGAAGACACCCGCAACACGGGCCAGCTGCTCGCCCGCTACGGGATCTCGAAACCGCTCGTGGCCGTGCACGAGCACAACGAACGCGAGGCCGCGCAGCGCGTGATCGAACTGCTGCGTGGCGGCGAACGCGTGGCCTACGTGTCGGACGCCGGCACGCCAGGCATCTCGGACCCCGGCGCGCGGCTCGTCGACGCCGTGCGCGCGGCCGGCTTCGCGGTGATTCCGCTGCCGGGCGCGAGCGCGGCCGTGACCGCGCTGAGCGTGGCCGGCGACTGGGCCGGCGCGTTCACGTTCGCGGGCTTCCTGCCGCCGAAGGCAAAACAGCGCGCGACCGCGCTGCAGGCGCTGGCGTCGCACCCGTACGCGCTGGTGTTCTACGAAGCGCCGCACCGGATCGCCGAAACGGTCGACGCGCTCGCCGACGCGTTCGGCCCCGCGCGCCGGCTGCTGATCGCGCGCGAACTCACCAAGCTACACGAGCAGTTGTTCCAGGGCACCCTGGCCGAAGGACAGAGCTGGCTCGCCGGCGATGCGAACCGGCAGCGCGGCGAGTTCGTGCTGGTCGTCGAAGGCGCGCCGGCGACAAGTGGCGAAGCCGACGACACCGCGCACGACGCATTGCTCAGGCTGTTGCTGGAAGAGGTGCCGGTGAAGAGCGCGGCCAAGCTCGCGGCCGCGCTGACGGGCGCATCGCGCAACATGCTGTATGCACGTGCGCTCGTGCTGAAGGAAGGCAAGGAAGACTGACGCGACGACACCGCGCGGAAACGACAAAGGGCTGCCGGAAGGCAGCCCTTTGCGCATGAGCGGACGAGCCGCCGGGTGGTTACGCCGGATTGTTGCGCCGCGTTACTTCGCCGAGATCGACGCGAACATTTCGTCGCGCGCCTCGCGCGCTTCCCGCGGCGACAGCCCTTCGATCTTCACGCGGCCCGTGCCGGCGTGCACGAGGCCGATCACCTTGGCCGCCGCATACGACAGGTCGAGCACGCGGCCGCGCTTGAACGGCCCGCGATCGTTGACCTTCACGACGACCCACTTGCCGGTCGATGCGTTCGTCACCTTGATGTACGACGACAGCGGCAGCGTGCGGTGCGCGGCGGTGAACGCGTTCATGTTGAAGCGTTCGCCGTTCGCGGTGCGGCGGCCGTGGAAATCCCGCCCGTACCACGATGCGCGGCCGCTCTGGCGGAAATCGGACACATCCTTGCCGTCGATCGGCTCGGCGTCCGCCAGCGACGACTTCTTCGCGTCCTTGCTGTCGGCAGCCGGCATCGATGCCAGCGCGGAATCGAAATTGAGCGGCTGCTTGTCGTCGTCCGCCTTCGCGGCAGCGGCGGTTTTGTCGACCGCCTTCTTCTGGCTCACGCTGCCGGTGGTCTGGCTGGATGGCACCGCACAGCCCGTCAGCGCAAAAAACAATGCAATGGTTCCGAATCGGCTCGGAAAACGTAAATTCATCGACGTGTCGCCTTCTGGTTCGGGCCGCATCGATACAACGCTGCTTCACAACGCAGACACAGCGGCCCGGACGGCAAATGCGTGCACGCCCCGCTCGAATGCGAGCAGGCGGCTAGCATGGGCGCGGCGTTCGTCTAGGCCGCAACCGTCCTGATTAGCTTTCACGTCTGGCGCAACCTGTCCCCAACAGCCTGACCAGACCCCACATGCCGCCATCGAACATGGCTCCACGTTCGCGCGCGTCGCTACGACCAACGCACAGGAACGGCGGCACAGGCCTCATCCGGCGGCGCGGCAGCAGGGCCGCAGGCGGGCGCGCAGCACCCGGCCGGACAAGACGTGAGCACCGACTGCTCGGTGCTGGATACACCGCCGGACTCCCCGGCGGCTGATGCTTGACGGTGAATCGGACGCCTCGTTTAACGGGGCCAATACACCAGCGAATGGCGTGAAATTCACGCGCAATGGGGCGCATTATACATAAATCAAAACCTTGTCTCGAAAAGGGCCCCCGGCGGGCCATTGATTCTCGCTATGGTTGTAACAATCGGCATGCTCCGGGAATGCCCTGATCCGCGTGCCGCGGCATGCATCGCACGCCCGGCAGGCCGCGCGCGCGACCGGTACAATCGCTCCTTTTAGCCGCCGGTGCCTCCATGAAAGTCACGCTCATTCCGGTCACGCCGTTCCAGCAGAACTGCTCGCTGCTCGTCTGCGAGAAGACGGGCCGCGCCGCCGTCGTCGATCCGGGCGGCGATCTCGACCGGATCGAACAGGAAGTCGCGCGGCAGAACGTGCAGGTCGAGAAGGTGCTGCTCACGCACGGGCACATCGATCACTGCGCGGGCGCGAAGACGCTCGCGACGCGCTACGGCGTGCCGATCGAGGGGCCGCAGGAAGAAGAGCGCTTCTGGATCGAGAAGCTGCCGACGCAGAGCGAGCGCTTCGGCTTTCCGGCCGCCGACGTGTTCGAGCCCGACCACTGGCTGAACGACGGCGACACCGTGCGGTTCGGCGACGAGACGCTCGAGGTCTATCACTGCCCGGGCCACACGCCCGGCCACGTCGTGTTCTTCAGCCGCGCGCATCGCCTCGCGATCGTCGGCGACGTGCTGTTCGCGGGCTCGATCGGCCGGACCGATTTCCCGCGCGGCAATCACGAGGATCTCGTCCGTTCGATCAAGGAAAAGCTGTGGCCGCTCGGCGACGACGTCACGTTCGTGCCCGGTCACGGCCCGGTGTCGACGTTCGGCGACGAGCGCCGCACGAACCCGTTCGTGTCCGACAAGGTATTCGGATGAACCAGACCGCCATCCCGGAGATTTACGTCAGCACCGACGTCGAAGCCGACGGCCCGATTCCCGGCCCGCATTCGATGCTGAGCTTCGCGTCGGCCGCCTATACCGAGGACAAGCAACTGATCGCGACGTTCTCCGCGAACCTCGAGACGCTGCCGGGCGCGCACGCGCACCCGGTGCAGGAAGCGTGGTGGAAGACCGAGCCGGAAGCCTGGGCCGCCTGCCGGCGCGACCTGCAGGCGCCCGACGCGGCGCTGGTCGCCTACGTCGAATGGGTCGAGGCGCTGCCCGGCAAGCCGGTGTTCGTCGCGATGCCGGCCGGCTTCGATTTCACGTTCATGTTCTGGTACATGATGCGGTTCGCGGGGCGCTGTCCGTTCTCGTGGTCGGCGCTCGACATCAAGACGCTCGCGTTCGCGATGACGGGCCTGCCGTACCGCAAGGCGATCAAGCCGCGCTTTCCGAAGCACTGGTTCGACGATCATCCGCACACGCACGTCGCGCTCGACGACGCGATCGAGCAAGGCGCGCTGTTCTGCAACATGCTCGCCGACCTGCGTCGGCAGCAGGCCGCGCTGGCGGGCCTGGCGGTGTCGGATACCGATCGGTCGGAAAGCGCGGGGGCGGGACAAAATCCCACGGATCCGCGAGCAAATTAGCGAATCTCGCTCAACGGCGCGTCGCCAGATTGCCTTTCCTTCCCCGGCCCTCTAACATTCAGCGTGTTGTAGCTGCCGCATGGAGGCGCAGGTGACGCTCGATTCCTTTTCGCAAAAAATCCTTCGCCTGTTGCAGCTCGACGCGCGCCGCTCCGTTCAGGAAATCTCCGACCAGGTCGGGCTGTCGAGCACGCCGTGCTGGCGCCGCATCAAGGACATGGAACAGTCGGGCGTGATCCAGCGCTACACCGCGCTGCTCGATCGAGAGAAACTCGGCCTGCACGTCTGCGCGCTCGCGCATGTGCACCTGACGCGGCACAACGAAGGCGGCGTCGAGCAGTTCGAGCGCGAGATCGCGACCTGCCCGGAAGTCACCGAGTGCTACAGCACGACCGGCGAAGCCGATTACATCCTCAAGATCGTCGCGCCGGACATCAAGGCCTACGACGTGTTCCTGCACGAACGCATCTTCAAGATCCCCGCCGTGTCGCAGGTGCGCACGAGCGTCGTGCTGCGCGAAATCAAGTTCGACACGCAACTGCCGCTATAACGCGCGGACCTGCCCTGCGGCGGGCCGCGTTCGCGGCCGTCACGTCTGCACGGGCAGCGTGCGCGTGAAGCCGATCCGGCGCGCGCCGAACTCGCGCTTCAGCGTGTCGATGTCGAGCCGGCCGGCGAGCGCCGCATCGGTGTCGCGCGGGTCGCCGTCGAGCGTCACGTCGACCTCGAGCCCGGTACTCAGGTAATGCAGGTTGATCGCCGCCGCATGCAGCCCGCGCTGCGCGAGCGCGGCCTCGAGCCGTGCCGCGAGCTCCCCGCGCGGCGGCAGCGCGAGCGCCGGACGGCGCGCCGCATCGTTCTCCGGATCGACATGGATCAGCGCATCGAGCACGCGCGGGTCGGACAGCACGCGCGCCCGCGCGGTCTCGGCGATGTAGTGCCCTTCGGAGACGGAGATCTTCGGATCGACGAGGATGTGCGCGTCCACGAGCGCGGCATCGCCCATCTTGCGCGTGCGCAGGTCGTGCACGTCGCGCACGCCGGGCGTCGCGACGAGCAACGCGCGAATCTCGGCCGTGTCGGCCGTGTCGAGCGCGCGGTCGGAGAGGTCCTGCAACGCGTCATAGCCGAACGTCCAGCCCATGCGCGCGACCATGAAGCCGACGATCGCCGCCGCGATCGGGTCGAGCAGCCGCACACCGGCCAGGCTGCCGACGATGCCGATCGCGACGACGAGCGACGACGCCGCATCCGAACGCGCATGCCATGCGTTGGCGACGAGCATCGCGGAGCGCACGCGCCGCGCTTCGCGCAGCATGTAGCGAAACAGCGCTTCCTTCGACACGAGCACCGTCAGCGCAACGATCAGCGCGGAAAAATGCACGGCCGGAATGTTTTCGAGATTAACGAGGCGGTCGCCGGCACGCCAGAGCATGCCGATCCCGACCGCGATCAGGATCGCGCCGAGAAACAGCGACGCGACCGTCTCGTAGCGGCTATGGCCGTAATTGTGGTCGGCATCCGGCGATGCGCCGCTGTGCCGATTCGCAACCAGCACGACAAAATCCGAGATCAAATCGGAAATCGAATGCACACCGTCCGCAATCAATGCTTGCGAATGCGCAATCACACCGACGACGATCTGAAATGTCGCAAGTACGACATTGAGGACAATACTGACGAGCGTGCTCTTGCGCGCAACAGCGTGCTTATCTGCGCTCTGCGCGTCGCCGGAAAACGTGGACATGAAATATGAGATATCGGTGTGCGGTACGCAATTCTATCAAAGGCGCCCCGCAAGCCCTTCCAATACCCACAAATTTCTCATTTAAATCAATCGCTTATGCGAACGTGTCGCATTTTCATTCACTCGACATGCTTACAGTTTCATGACGGCGCGGCCGGGCCCGCCGGTGTCCGGAAAACAAAAAAGCCGCGCTCCTCGACGGACACGCGGCTCTTTCGAAGAGCGGGCAACCTAAACGAACGTTTAAATCGCAAACTGGTCGCGGTTCTTGCCGGCGATCCAGCGCGGCGGCTTGCCACGCCCCGACCACGTCGCGCCCGTTTCCGGATCGCGGTACTTGGCCGCCACGCCTGCGCGCGGACGACCGACCTTGCCGGCCTTCGCGCGGCTGAGGCCGAGTTCGGCGAGCGAAAAGCCGTAGTCGGCAATTTTCTGCTTCACGTCATTCAGCACTTCAGCGTATTCACGCGACTTCGCTTCTTCGATTTGCTTCTCCAGCTTCTCCCGCTGGGCCAGCAGGTCCTTGTAAGAAGACATAGTTTCCCTTTCTATCTATCTGACCAATGGCGCCGGTCTGCAGCCAGCTCACCATTCATGAAATATATGTGCCTCGGATTTTTGAAGGCAGAGATTAGCACAAAAAAGATTTGATAGAAGCGGGATTCATGAAAATCCCGAGGTCAATTGAAATTCGTACATGTCATTTTGACCGGCCGCGGCCTTTTCTCAAATTTTTACGCTCCTCCATAGAGATTAGGACATTAGCGATTGGCTATTAGGTCTTTCAACATACGCAATTACCCTGCATTCAAAAAATCAAAGCTTTCATCGGACGAGAGTTTCGCGAAAACCGCATGACGCGGTTTGCTAAACGAACAAATCACTGACCCGTGACGTCACGTCACATCCGTTGCGCCGGCGATCAGCTGTTCGCGCAGCGCACCGATGTCGGTCGACGGCGCGTCGAACGGCGTGCGCACGCGGCGGCCGTTGCATCGCCAGTCCGCGCCATGGCGATCGACGCCAAGCAGGTCGAGCCCGTCGCGGCGTGCGTCGCCCGTGTCGTATGCCGCCCACAGCGCCCGTTCGTCGTCGAACGCGAGCGGCGGCAGCGCATCGAGCTGCGCGCCGTCGACCCAGCCCATCCGCCCGAACCCGACGATATGGCGCAGCCGCTCGATCTCGAGCGCCCAGAACGCGAAATCGCCGAGCGCGAGATAGCGCGCGGCGTCCGGTTCGTAGCGCAGGTAACGCGCGGTGACGTGCGGATCGTCGCCGAGCGGCGCGAACCGGCCCAGCAGCGTCGCGCGCTCGGCGTTCAGCACATCGCCGTCGCTGGCGTCGACGACGAGGAAACCCGCACGCGGATCGGCAGCGAGATTGCGCGTGTGCTCGGCCAGGCCGCTCACCAGGATCACCGGCCGATGGCTCGCATCGGGTGCAAACGGCACGACCGTCGGATACGGAAAGCCCTGCGGTTCGCGCGCATGGGTGGCGAGCGTGCCGAACGTGCAGCGGTGCAGCAGATGCAGGGCGAGGGCGGGATCGATGTTCAAGGTGACTCCTGCGGTCGAAAGGCGGCGCGTCGGCCAGGGTTTCGATGTTACCCGCGGGCGCCGCACGCCGCGCATCGGCCAAACGGCCAATGCGCCACGGGGCCGCTGCCGCGGGACGGCCCGATCGCTCGCGCATCGGCCGAACGGCCATCGCCGGCAGGATCGTAAGCGGTTCGATAGAATCGGACAAATCCGACGGCGCCGCGTGCGCCCGCGCATTTTCCTGACGAGCCCCTTCCCGTGTCCGAATCCTCTTCCTCCGAATCGCCGTCCCCGTTCGCCGCGCCGCCCGACGCGCATCGCGTGCTGCCGCTGCCGGCCCGCCAGCGCGCGCGCACGGCGTCGATGGCGCTGTTCTTCGTCGCCGGCATGATGTACGCGTCGTGGGGCGTGCACGTGCCGACCGTGCGCGACAAGTTCGCGCTGAGCCCCGGGTTGCTGTCGATCGCGCTGTTCGCGGTCGCCGGCGGGTCGATCGCCGCGATGCTGACCATCGCGCGCTGGATCGCGCGCGTCGGCTCGCGCACCGCGTGCCTCGCCGGCGGGCTCGTGATGTCCGCGTGCGCGGCGCTGATCCTCGTCGTGCCCGACTACTGGATGCTGCTCGTGGTGCTCGCGCTGTTCGGCTTCTCGATGGCGACGCTCGACGTCGCGATGAACGCCGAGGCCAGCGCGGTCGAGATCGCGCTCGGCAAGCCGATCATGTCGTCGCTGCACGGGATGTTCAGCATCGGCGGGATGGCCGGCGCGGCGGCCGGCGGCGCGCTGCTGTCGGCCGGCATGGCGCCGGTCGCGCATCTCGCGCTCGCGGCGGCGGCGAGCGCCGCGGTGCTCGTGGCCGCGAGCCCGGCCGTGCTGCCGCACGTGCCGCACCACGAACAGGCGCACGGCGGCGGCAACCGCTGGCGCTCGCCCGCGTTGTGGATGCTCGGCGGCATCGCGCTGATCGCGCTGATCGCCGAAGGCGCGATGTACGACTGGGCGACCGTCTACATGCGCGACGTCGTCGCGGCAAGCCCCGCGCTCGCGAGCGCCGCGTACGCGGCGTTCTCCGGCGGGATGGCCATCGCGCGCTTCGCGGGCGACGCGGTGCGCGCCCGCTTCGGCGCGCCGCAGCTCGTGTTCGCGAGCGCGTCGCTCGCCTGCGCGGGGATGATCGGCGCGCTGCTGCTGCCGAATCCGGTCGCGGTGCTGACCGGTTTCACGCTGATGGGCCTCGGGCTGGCCAACATGATGCCGGTACTGTTCGCGGCCGCCGCGCGCGTGAAGGGCATCCACGCGGCCGAAGGGCTCGCGCACGTGGCCGGGCTCGCGTATTTCGGACTGCTGTTCGGTCCGGTCGTGATCGGCGCGGTCGCACAGGCCGCGAACCTGACGATCGGCCTGTCGGTCGTCGCGCTGTGCGCGGCGCTCGTCGCGCTCGTCGCACCCCGGGTGCTCGCACACCTGAAGATCTGACGGCGCGGCGGCACAAGCCGGGCCCAAAAAGAAAGCGCGCATGCGTTGCCGCATGCGCGCTTTCACCCCTTCTGTCGACCGCTGGTGCGTTACATCTTCACTTCGTCGAGCAGCGACTTCTTGCCGCTCTTGTAGTTGTACAGCGAAATCACGCCGTGCTGCAGGTCGCCCTTCGAGTCGAAGGTCGTCGTGCCGATCACGCCCGTGTACTTCGTCGCCGGCATCGCCGCGAGGATCTTCGCCGTGTCGGTCGAGTTCGCGCGCTTCATCGCGTCGGCGATGATGTACACGGCGTCATACGTGAACGGTGCGTAGATCTGGATCGGCTGGCCGAAGCGCTTCTCGTACTTCGCCTTGAACGCTGCGCCGCCCGGCATCTTCTCGAGCGAGGCACCGGCTTCCGAGCACACGATGTTGTCGGTCGCGTCGCCGGCCAGGTCGGCCAGCTTTTCCGTGCACACGCCGTCGCCCGCGAAGATCTTCGCGCGCAGGCCGAGCTGCTTCGCCTGTTTCGCGAACGGGCCGCCGGTGGCGTCCATGCCGCCGTACATGATCGCGTCCGGGTTTTCGCCCTTGATCTTCGTCAGAATCGCGCGGAAGTCGACCGCCTTGTCGTTCGTCGCGTCATGCGACATCACCTTCAGGCCGAGCGCCTTCGCCTTCTTCTCGAACTCGTTCGCGAGACCCTGGCCGTACGCGGTCGAATCGTCGACCACCGCCACGCTCTTGATGCCCTTCGAGTGCGCGTAGTTCGCCAGTGCCGGGCCCTGCTGCGCATCGGTCGCCACCACGCGGTACGTGGTCTTGAAGCCTTGCTGCGTGTAGGCCGGGTTGGTCGCCGACGGCGAGATCTGCACGATGCCCGCGTCGCTGTAGATCTTCGAGGCCGGGATCGACGTGCCCGAGTTCAGGTGGCCGACCACCGCGACGACCTTGTCGTCGACGAGCTTCTGCGCAACCTGCGTCGCCTGCCGCGGGTCGGCGGCGTCATCCTGCGGGTCGAGTTGCAGCGTGATCTTCTGGCCGCCGATCGTGAGACCCTTGGCGTTGATCTCCTCGACTGCGAGACGCGCGCCGTTTTCGTTGTCCTTGCCCAGGTGTGCAATGCCGCCCGTCAACGGCGCGACGTGGCCGATCTTGACGACTTGATCGGCGGACGCGTTGCTTGCAGCTGCAGCGCACAGCATTGCCGCTGCGGTGATCGGCAACAGCTTTTGCATCTTGATATTCATGTAAGTCTCCAGTTCGGTCCCAAAAAACGCCATCGCCCGGTGCCCCGCTGCCATCCCCGTGTTTGCAATCACTGGACGATTCGCCGGTTGCATCCTTCATGCACTTGGCCTCAAGCACGTGAAAACCGCCGCTTTTAGCAGCCGCCCGCTCGTACTTGCGCGCAAGTGTAGGTGATCAAATTAATTTGTGGGACTTTTTTAGGATAGTGGTAACACTACCGATATGCGCGCGCTGGAAGGATGTCTCGAATCGCGCTGTAAGCCCCGGCGGATAAGGGTTTCCGCTAATTTCGACACACTGTCGAAAGGTTGTTTCAATCGATTCGCGCGGATATTTCGATTCGGTATTTTGTGACCTGGATCATTGAATGAAACGCGCGTGACACCCCCGCGCGTTTCGTCGCCCGACATGGACGGTTCAAGCGGCGGACACGGTGTTCAGGCAGCCGATGCGCGCCATTCCGCATCGAGCGCGGCGACGAGCTGCGACGTCGTCAGCGCATCGCCGCGCCGCCGCGCGAGCGGCGCGCCCTGGCCGGCCCACAGCGACAGGTAGTCGCCGTCGTTCGCGCGCGCGGCCGCCTGGCGCAGCGGCTGGGTCAGTGCATTCTGCACCGGATACGGTGGGACGTCGGCCGCGTGCTCGCCGAGCCGCGCCATCAGCGTGTTGCGCAGCCCGCGTGCGTGACGGCCGGTGATCGCGCGCGTCACTTGCGTCGACGTATCGGCGCTCGCGAGCAGGCGCGCCTTCCAGTCCGCCGCGATCGCGCTTTCCGCGCACGTGAGGAACGCGGTACCGAGTTGCGCGGCCTGCGCGCCGAGCGCGAGCGCGGCCGCGATCCCGCGGCCGTCCATGATGCCGCCCGCGGCCAGCACCGGAAGGCCCGTCGCGTCGACGAGCTGCGGAACGAGCGCGAGCGTGCCGATCAGCGCGTCGTCGGCGGCACCGATGAAGGTGCCGCGATGGCCGCCCGCCTCGGCGCCCTGCGCGGAGATCGCGTCGGCGCCGGCCGCCTGCCACGCGAGCCCTTCGGCCACGTGCGTCGCGGTGCCGATCACATAGGTGCCGGCGGCTTTCAGGCGTGCGACGTCGGCCGCGTCGAGCACGCCGAACGTGAAGCTCGCGACCGGCACGCGCAGCGCGACGAGCGCATCGAGTTGCGCGCGGAAATCGGGGGCGTAGCGCGCGGGCGCCGTGCCCGGCGGCAAGCCGAGCGTGGCATTCAGCGGGTCGATCGCCGCCAGCGCGCGTGCGACGGTCGCCGCGTCGGGTGCGACTTCATCGGGCAACACGAACAGGTTGATCGCGAACGGGCGACCGGTCGCAGCGCGGATCGCGGCGACTTCGGCCTCGATACGTTCGGGTGCGAGCGCGCCGGCGCCGAGGCTGCCGAGCGCACCGGCATTCGACGCGGCGGCGACCATCGCGGTCGTGGTCGCGCCGACCATCGGCGCCTGCACGAGCGGCAGGCGCAGGCCGAAGCGTTCGGAAAAGGGGGTGGAAAACGAGCGGGCAGACATGGCGAATCCTTCGATGACGATGCGCGAAAGCGCTTTGTAAAGGCCGACGCATCGACTCTATCGAAGCGGCGCGGCGCCGAAAAATGAAAAATCGAGATCGAAACGATCGCTGCGCGAGAAGTGCCCGCGTGCGCTGCAGCAGCGGGCGATTGGTGGCACACTAGGCCGCCTCTTTTCACCTCGGGGCGCCTCGCGCACCCCGCACGCCAGGAGTTCAGAACGTGACTGCCCAATGGATCGACATCCCGACCGGTAACGACAGCTTCGGCGGCTATCTCGCACTGCCCAAGCGCGGCAAGGGCCCTGCCGTCATCATCATCCAGGAGATCTTCGGCGTGAACGCGCACATCCGCGCGGTCGCCGACCAGTACGCGGCCGACGGCTTCGTCGCGCTCGCGCCGGACGTGTTCTGGCGCACGCAGCCGCGCGTCGAGCTGACCTACGAGGGCGCGGATCGCGACAAGGGCATCGAGCTGCTGAAGAAGACCGACGTGGGTCTCGCGGTCGCGGACATCGTCGCGGCGGCCGACGCGTTGCGCGCGCGCCCCGAAGTGGCCGGCAAGCTCGCCGCGATCGGCTACTGCTTCGGCGGCCAGCTCGCGTATCGCGCGGCCGCGACCGGCAAGCTGGACGCGGCGGTGGCCTATTACGGCGGCGGCATCCAGAACGCGCTGGACCTCGCCGGCCAGGTCACGCAGCCGATCCTGTTCCACTACGCGGAAAACGACCACGGCATTCCGCTCACGGCCGTCGACCAGGTGAAAGCCGCATTCGCCGGCCGCGGCAACGCGTCGTTCCACGTGTACCCGGGCGCCGAGCACGGCTTCAACTGCACGGATCGCGCCTCGTACAACCAGCGCGCCGCGGCGCTCGCGCACGGCCGCACGCTGACCTTCCTCGCCGAGCATCTCTAAACAGGCCCTGCCGCGGGCCCGCCACGCCGGGCCCGCGTTATGCTCGCACCATCGCCACGAGTCACAACGGGGGTGACCGCGATGCACTCGGACTATCTCGCGCATGACGCAATCGGCCTCGCCGCGCTCGTGCGCGACCGCCACGCCAGCCCGCGCGAACTGCTGGACGCCGCGATCGGCCAGGCCGAAGCGGTGAACGGCGCGATCAACGCGATCGTGCTGCAGGACTACGAAGCCGCGCGCGCGCGTGCGGCGGCCGCGCCCCAACCCGGCGCCGACGCGCCGTTCGCGGGCGTGCCGTATCTCGTCAAGGATCTCGGCGCGGCGGTCGCCGGGCTGCCGCTGTCGATGGGCAGCCGGCACTACCGGTACTTCGTGCCGGCCGACGATTCGCCGGTGATCGCGCGCAGCCGCGCGGCTGGCCTGAACGTATTCGGCAAGACCAACACGCCCGAGATCGGCCAGATGCCGTACACGGAACCGGAACTGTTCGGCGCGTGCCGCAACCCGTGGAATCTCGACCACACGCCCGGCGGGTCGAGCGGCGGCGCGGCGGCGGCCGTCGCGGCCGGCATCGTGCCGCTCGCGCATGCATCCGACGGCGGCGGCTCCATCCGCATTCCGGCGTCGTGCTGCGGGCTGTTCGGGCTGAAGCCGAGCCGCAACCCGGTGCTCGTCGACCTGCCGTCGAACGGCGAACTCGTCGTCCAGCACGCGGTGTCGCGCAGCGTGCGCGACAGTGCGCTGCTGCTCGACGTGACGACCGGCCAGACACTGCCGCCCGGCGCGCCCGGCACCTTCCTCGGCGCGCTCGATACGCCGCCCGGCCCGCTGCGGATCGGCCTCGTCGTCGATCCGATGCTCGCGCCGGCGCTCGCCGACGACACGCGCGCGGCGCTCGACGACGCGGCCGCGCTGCTCGAATCGCTCGGCCATCACGTCGAGCCGGCGACGCTGCCGATCGACTACGCACGCGCGGCCGAAACCTTCCTGACGCTGTGGGCGACGATCGCCGAGGACATGGTGCTCGGCGCGCGCGCGCTGACCGGCCGCACGCCGCGGCGCGGCGAATTCGAGGCGGCGACATGGGCGATGGCGGTGGTCGGCCGGCGTCTCGCGCGCACGCGGCTGCCGGACGTGCTCGAATGGCAGCGCCAGCTCACCGTGCAAGTCGCCGGTCTCGTGTCGCGTTACGACGCGATCCTGTGCGCATCGCTCGCGGGGCCGCCGGTGAAGATCGGCGAACTGCAGCCGACGCCGTTCGAATCCGCGCAGATGAAGCTGCTCGCCGCGCTGCCGGTGAAGCCGCTGCTGAAGGAAATGCTCGCGAAATCGTCGGAGAAGGCATTCGCGTGGGCCGGCTGCACCGAGCTGTTCAACCTGACCGGCCAGCCGGCGATGTCGGTGCCGCTGTACTGGAATGCGCGCGGGCTGCCGATCGGCGTGCAGTTCGCCGCGCGCCACGCCGACGACGCGTTGCTGCTGCGGCTCGCGCGGCAGCTCGAACAGGCGCGGCCGTGGTTCGACCGCCGCCCGCCGCTGATGCAGGCGCAGCGCTGATTCAGCGGCTTGCGCCACGCGGCATGCGCGGCGCTTCACGATAAAAAAGCCCCGCCGGCGCAAACCGGCGGGGCTTTCACGCATGCAACCGCGTGACGGCGCTCGTTACACCGCGAGCCGTTCGCAGATCGTCCGCGTCGCGACCGCTGCGTTCAGCGTGTAGAAGTGCAGCCCCGGCACGCCCGCGTCGATCAGGCGCTGGCACAGGCTCGTGACGACGTCCGCGCCGAACGCGCGGATCGACTCGCGATCGTCGCCGAAGCTCTCGAGCCGGCGCGCGACCCAGCGCGGCACTTCGGCGCCGCACATCTCGGAGAAGCGCATCAGCTGCGAGAAGTTCGTGATCGGCATGATGCCCGGCACGATCGGCACGTCCACGCCCAGCTTGCGCGTGTCGTCGACGAAGCGGAAATACGCATCCGCGTTGAAGAAGTACTGCGTGATCGCGGAATTCGCGCCGGCCTTCACCTTGCGCGCGAAATTCTCGAGATCGGCCTTCGGCGAGCGCGATTGCGGGTGGTACTCCGGGTAGCCGGCGACTTCGATGTGGAACCAGTCGCCATGCTCGGCGCGGATGAAGCTGACGAGCTCGGACGCATAGCGCAGCTCGCCGACCTCGCCCATCCCCGACGGCAGGTCGCCGCGCAGCGCGACGATGTGCCGGATGCCGTGCGAGCGGTACTGGTCGAGGATCGCGCGCAGGCTGTCGCGCGACGAGCCGATGCACGACAGGTGCGGCGCGGCCTCGAGGCCGTCCTTCTGCATGTCGAGCACGGTATCGAGCGTGCCCTGCTGCGTCGAGCCGCCGGCGCCGAACGTCACGGAGACGAATTTCGGCTTCAGCGGCAGCAGCTGCGCGCGCGTGGCGCGCAGCTTTTCGACGCCGTCCGCCGTCTTCGGCGGGAAGAATTCAAACGAGAGTTCGATCGGTTTCATGATTCGATGGGGTTGGGCCCGCGCCCGCCCGCGTTCAGCCGATGTCGCGCTGGCCGAAGATCAGGGCGGACAGCAGCCACGACACGATGCTGTACAGGATCGAACCGAAGAACGCGGACCAGAACCCCGACACCTCGAAGCCCTTCAGCAGCGACGACGCGAACCAGAAGCACAGCGCGTTCACGACGAGGATGAACACCCCGAGCGTGACGATCGTGACGGGCAGCGTCAGCAGGATCAGCACCGGCCGGATCACCGTGTTGATCAGCCCGAGCACGACCGCGACGATCAGCGCGGTGCCGAAGCTCTTGATGTGGATCGACGGCACGAGGTACGTGATGATCAGCAGCGCGAGCGCGTTGATGACCCAGGTGAGGATGACGCTCATGGAGGGCTCCAGTTCGGTTGTCGATCGGTACGATCGGTGAGCGCCGCCGCGCCGTGCGAGCGCAACGGGCGCGCACGGTGCGGCGGCGGCCGCGCATCAATAGCGGTAGTGGTTCGGCTTGAACGGGCCGTCCTTCTGCACGCCGATGTACGCAGCCTGCTCGTCCGACAGCACCGACAGGTTCGCGCCGATGCGCGCGAGGTGCAGGCGCGCGACCTTTTCATCGAGATGCTTCGGCAGCACGTACACCTTGTTCTCGTACTGCTCGCCGCGCGTGAACAGCTCGATCTGCGCGAGCGTCTGGTTCGCGAACGAATTCGACATCACGAACGACGGGTGGCCGGTCGCGCAGCCGAGGTTCACCAGGCGGCCTTCGGCCAGCAGGATCACGCGCTTGCCGTCCGGGAAGATGATGTGGTCGACCTGCGGCTTGATGTTTTCCCACTGGTACTGGCGCGTCGACGCGACGTCGATTTCCGAGTCGAAGTGACCGATGTTGCAGACGATCGCGTTGTGGCGCATCGCCTTCATGTGATCGTGGTTGATCACGTGGTAGTTGCCGGTCGCCGTCACGAAGATGTCGGCCTTGTCGGCCGCGTATTCCATCGTCACGACGCGGTAGCCTTCCATCGCCGCCTGCAGCGCGCAGATCGGATCGATTTCGGTGACCCACACGGTCGCGCCCAGGCCGCGCAGCGATTGCGCGCAGCCCTTGCCCACGTCGCCGTAGCCCGCGACGACCGCGACCTTGCCCGCGATCATCACGTCGGTCGCGCGCTTGATGCCGTCGACGAGCGATTCACGACAGCCGTACAGGTTGTCGAACTTCGACTTCGTGACCGAATCGTTCACGTTGAACGCCGGGAACGGCAGGCGGCCGTCCTTTTCCATCTGGTACAGGCGGTGCACGCCGGTCGTGGTTTCTTCGGTCACGCCCTTGATGTGCGCGAGGCGCTTCGAGTACCAGTTCGCGTCGACGTCGAGGTGCGCCGCGATCGACTTGTACAGCGCGACTTCTTCCTCGTTGGTCGGCTTCGCGATCACCGAACGGTCCTTCTCGGCCTTCGAGCCGAGGATCAGCAGCAGCGTGGCGTCGCCGCCGTCGTCCAGGATCATGTTCGCGAATTCGCCGTTCGGCCATTCGAAGATGCGGTGCGAGAACTCCCAGTACTCGTCGAGCGACTCGCCCTTGAACGCGAACACCGGCGTGCCGGCTTCGACGATCGCGGCCGCCGCGTGATCCTGCGTCGAGAAGATGTTGCACGACGCCCAGCGGACGTCCGCGCCGAGCGCCTTCAGCGTCTCGATCAGCACGCCCGTCTGGATCGTCATGTGCAGCGAACCGGCAATGCGCGCGCCCTTCAGCGGCTGCTGCGCCTTGTATTCGTCGCGGATCTGCACGAGGCCCGGCATTTCGGTCTCGGCGATGTTCAGTTCCTTGCGGCCCCAGCCGGCCAGCGCCATGTCGGCGACGACGTAATCGCGGGAAGCCTTGGAATCGATAATGGCGTTCATCACGCCCTCCTTTCTAAAAAGTTTCTAGATTGGTGACGTGAGCGCCGTTCAGGAAGCGGGGCCGGCGCGACGGTCGCTAAAAACGATCGACGCACGGCTGCTTGGTGAAGCCTTCCGAGCCTGGCGGACGCAGACGGTCCGTCGCAACGCTCCTCGGAAAACGGAGGGGATTGTAGCAAATCGGCGCGCGAAATGCGCAACGACGATGCGTCGGCCCGAGACGCGCGCGGCGCGGGCGCGGGCGGGCCGTGGCCGAAGGGGCAGGACGTCGGGGTCAGGACTCCGCGCCGACCCACGCCTGTTCGCGCAGCCGCGCGCGCAGGCGCGCGACGGCCTGGCTGTGGAGCTGGCACACACGCGATTCGCTCACCTCGAGCACCGCGCCGATCTCGCGCAGATTCAGACCCCGTTCGTAGTACAGCGACATCAGCAGCTTCTCGCGCTCCGGCAGCCGCTCGATCGCCTCGACGAGCGCCTCGCGCAGGTGCTCGTCGAGCAGCGCCGACAACGGATCGGCATGATCGACGCGATAGCGGTCGAGGAACGGCTCGTCGTCGGCCGCGCGATCGAAATCCTCGTAGTAGATGAGCTGGCTGCCGTGCAGGTCCTGCAGCATCCCCTGGTATTCGTCGAGCGGCATGTTCAGGTGCTGCGCGATCTCGGTCTCGCTCGCCGAGCGGCCGAGGTGCTGCTCGACCTGGTGCACCGCGTGCTCGACCTCGCGCGACGTCTTGCGCAGGCTGCGCGGCAGCCAGTCGTTGCTGCGCAGCTCGTCGAGCATCGCGCCGCGGATGCGCTGCGTCGCGTAGGTCTCGAACTGCGCGCCCTGGTCTTCCTTGTAGCGACCGGCCGCGTCCATCAGGCCGATCATGCCGGCCTGGATCAAGTCGTCGAGATCGACGCTCGCCGGCATCTTCGCGACGAGCTGCAGCCCGAGGCGGCGCACGAGCGGCGCATATTGCGCGAGCACGTCGGCCTGGGACATCTTTCCTTGAGCGTTGTACATCATGGCTCCCTCCTTCGGGTGGCGCTCACGCGGCGTGTGCCGCGCCCGCCTCATACGACGGCTTGCCGCCGGCGTGGACCGCGCGGCCCGCGCCCGAACCCGGGCGCATCGGCCAGTACAACAGGTCGGCGGCAATCTGCCGGTAGTCGCGCGCGGCAGCCGACGACGGAAACGCGTCGACCACCGCATGCATCAGTTCGCGGGCGTGCTCGACGAGCGGATCGGCGCTCACGCAACCCGCGTCGGCGATCGACACGGTCAGGTAGCGGCTCGCGACGCCCGCGAGGTTGTCGAAGGCCGTCTTCGCGTCCGCGTGGCTGCCGACCTGATTGGTCAGCACGCGGAACTGCGCGAACGCGTGCGCGAAATGCAGCCGCTTCATGCACGCATACGCCTCGGTGATCGCCTGCACGGCGACCCGCGTGACGATCAGCACGTCGTGCGCTTCGCGCGCGAGCGCCGAGAACGATCCGTCGGCGCCGAGCTGCGCGTCGACGAGGACGATGTCGGCCGGGCCGTCGATGAAGTCGCTCAGCTGCGCGTCGCTGTAGCCGGCGCGCGCGAGCCGCGCGGCGCCGCACAGCCCGAAGCCGGCCGCCACCCGCGTGCGTTCGCCGTCGCGCAGCCACGCGCCGGCGAGCGTCGCGCTGGCCGAATGCACGTCGGCGCGCTCGTCGACGACGAGCACGTCCTTGCCGAGCGACGCGAGCGCCGCCGCGAGGTTCACCACGGTGGACGTGCAGCCGACGCCGGCCGGCCCGCCCGTCACCGCGACGATGCGCGACGCGCGCCCGGCCAGCAGGCGCCGCAGCCCTTCGGCCTGGTCGATGATCCGTTTATCCAAATCGCACCTCGTGCAGCTCGGCGGTGGAACGTGCGGTCAGTGCGGAAAGCAGCGTCGGCATGTCCTCGTCTTGCGGCACGAAGGGCGAGCCGTCGCGCGGCACACAGAACGCGCTCTTCAGCAGGAATTTGGTCGACGCGACGTACAGGTTCTCCGGCACCTTCTGGCCGGTCGACACGTAGTGGACCGGCAGCTTGTAGCGGATCACCGTGTCGAGCACGCTGCCGAGGTGGGTCGCCTCGTCGAGCTTCGTGAGGATGCAGCCCGCGAGATCAGGGTGCTCGCCCGCGCTGCGGTACGCCTGCACGACTTCGTTCAGCGTGTCGCCGTGGCTCGTCGCGTTCAGCAGCAGCAGGCGCTGCACCGGCGCGTTCGCGCCGTGCAGCATCGCGATCTGGTCGGACACCGCGCGGTCGCGCTGGCTCATGCCGATCGTGTCGATCAGCACGATGTGCTTGTTGCGCAGCTCGGACAGCGCGAGCGCGAGATCGCCCGCATCCTTCACCGCGTGAACCGGCACGCCGAGGATCTTGCCGAAGATGCGCAGTTGCTCGTGGCCGCCGATCCGGTAGCTGTCGGTCGTCAGCAGCGCGACCTTGCTCGCACCGAAGCGCATCACGCAGCGCGCGGCCAGCTTCGCGGTGGTGGTCGTCTTGCCGACGCCCGTCGGCCCCATCAGCGCGAACACGCCGCCGCGCTCCATCAGCGCGTCCTCGCTGTCGAGCACCGGCAGGTTCGATGCGAGCACCGACTGCGCCCATTCGGCGGCCTGCTCGAACGTCTGCGCGCCGTCGCCGGACGGCAGGTTGTCGACCAGCATCCGCACGAGCTGCGCGGAGAAGCCGGCCGCGAACAGGTGTTTCGTCAGCGCGCCGTGGACGGGGCTGCGACGCTGGCGGTCGTGCCACATCAGGCTGTCGAACTGCTCTTCCATCATCCCGCGCAGCTCGCCCAGCTCCTGCATCACCGTGTCGTTGACGATCCGCTCGATGCGCGACTTCACCGCATCGGCCACCACGGCGGCCGCGTCGGCGGACAGGCGCGTGCGTTCGGTCGCCCTGGCGCCGTACGCGGCGCCCGTGTCGGCCGCGCGCTTCGCCGCGGCCGGCGCTGCCGCGGCCGGCATCCGGCGTTCGGCGTCGCGCACGATGTCGCGCGCCCATTCGGGCGGCGTCGCGCGGGCGGCGGCTTGCGGCGCGGGCGCGGCCGCCTGCGGCTCGGCGGGTGCCTGCGCACGGGCGATCAGCGCGTCGCGCTGTTGCGTCAGGCGCTTCGCGTGCTCGACCAGCCACGGCGCGGGTTCGGAAGTGGCGGCCGGCGATCCGGCGGCCGGCGAACCGGCGGCCGGCGACCCGGCGGCACGCGATCCCACTGCGACGGATGCCGCGCTCGACGGCGCTGCCGCCGCGGGCGCGTCCGCATCGATCGACGCAGCGTGCGCATCCGCGTCTTGCGTGTCGGCGCTCGCGCCGAACACGGACGAGAACACGTCAGGCAGCCCGCCTTCGTCCGCCGCATATGGATTGACGGCCGGGCGCGAAGCGATGCCCGGGCGCGACATGATGCCCGGCACGGCGGCGGCCGGCACGGATTCCGGCACGCGCGACGTGGCAAGGCGCGAACGCGCGGCCGGCGGCGCCACCGCGGCGAGATCCGAATCGGCGAGTGCAACGATTTCGACGCTGCCGTCATCGAGCGTGCGGTTCGACAGCACGACCGCGTCGGCGCCGAGCGCCTCGCGCACGAGACGAAGTGCGTCGCGGCTCGTTGCGCCGGTGAATTTGCGAATGTTCAAGCGGAACCCCCGATGACGTTAACGACTTTGATCGTGCGTGTGTCCGGCACTTCGGCGTACGACAGCACTTTCAGTTGCGGCAGGCTGCGGCGCAGGAAACGCGCGAGCATCGCGCGCAGCGCGTGCTGCACGAGCAGCACGGGCGGCAGCCCGAGATTCTGTTGACGCAGCATCGCTTGCTGCGTGCCGGTCAGAAGGTTGTGCGCGAGGCCGGGTTCGAGGCCCGGGTTCGCGCCGGTGGCGAGCGCTTGCGACAGCACGCGCTCCAGGTTCGCGTCGAGGCCCATCACCTGCATTTCGCCGTTGCCCGGATACCACTGCTGCGTGATCGCGCGGCCGAGCGAGAGCCGCACCGCGGCCGTGATCTCGAATGCGTCGCCGCGGCCCGCATGCTCGGACACGGCCTCGAGGATCGTGCGCATGTCGCGGATCGGCACGCCTTCCTCGAGCAGGTTCTGCAGCACCTTCTGCAGCGTGGTGAGCGAGATCGTCTTCGGCACCAGGTCCTCGACGAGCGACGGCGCGTCCTTGCCGGTACGCTCGACGAGCGCCTGCACTTCCTGGCGGCCGAGCAGCTCGGCCGCATGCTGGACGACGAGATGGTTCAGGTGCGTCGCGACGACCGTGCTCGCGTCGACCACCGTGTAGCCGTACACCTGCGCCTGCTCGCGCAGCGCGACGTCGATCCACACGGCCGGCAGCCCGAACGCCGGATCCTGCGTGACGGCGCCCGGCAGCGCGGCCGTCACCTGGCCCGGGTTGATCGCGAGCCACTGGCCCGGGAACACTTCGCCGAAGCCGATCTCGACGCCCTTCAGCGCGATCCGGTACGCGTTCGGCCGCAGTTCGAGGTTGTCGCGGATATGGATCACCGGCGGCAGGAAGCCGATTTCCTGCGCGAATTTCTTGCGGATGCTCTTGATGCGCTTGAGCAGCTCGCCGTCGCTGTTCTTGTCGACGAGCGGGATCAGCCGGTAGCCGACTTCGAGGCCGAGCGGGTCGATCAGCTGCACGTCGTCCCAGGTCGCTTCGTGGCTGTCGGCCGGCAGCACGGCGGGCGGCGCGATGTCGGTCACGTCGCCGGCCGCCTTGCGGGCCGCCGCGCGCTTGGTCTGCGTGCGCGCGAGCCAGATCGCGCCGCCGCCGAGCGCGAGGAACGCGAAGTGCGGCATGCCCGGGATCAGCCCCATCAGCACGATGATCGCGCCGGTGATGTTCAGCACGCGCGGATTCGTGAACAGCTGGCCGGTGATCTGCGTGCCGATGTCCTCGTCGGTCGCGACGCGCGACACGATCACGCCGGCCGCGGTCGAGATCACGAGCGACGGGATCTGCGCGACGAGGCCGTCGCCGATCGTCAGCAGCGTGTAGTTGGTGCCGGCTGCGGCGAAGCTCATGTCGTGCTGGACCATCCCGACGATCAGCCCGCCGATCACGTTGATCGCCATGATGATCAGGCCGGCGATCGCGTCGCCGCGCACGAACTTCGACGCGCCGTCCATCGACCCGTAGAACTCGGCTTCCTGCGAGACGGCGAGGCGGCGCTTGCGCGCCTGTTCCTCGTTGATGAGGCCCGCGTTCAGGTCGGCGTCGATCGCCATCTGCTTGCCGGGCATCGCGTCGAGCGTGAAGCGCGCGGACACTTCGGCGATCCGCCCCGCGCCCTTCGTGATCACCATGAAGTTGATGATCATCAGGATCACGAACACGACGATGCCGACCGCAAAGTTGCCGCCGACGAGGAAGTGGCCGAACGCCTCGATCACCTGACCGGCCGCGTCGGGCCCGGTGTGGCCTTCGAGCAGCACGACGCGCGTCGACGCGACGTTCAGCGACAGGCGCAGCAGCGTCGAGAACAGCAGCACGCTCGGGAACGCCGCGAAGTCGAGCGGCTTCATCGTGTACATGCTGACGAGCAGCACCATCACGGACAGCGCGATGTTGAACGTGAACAGCAGATCCAGCAGCATCGGCGGCAGCGGCAGGATCATCATCCCCAGGATCATGCAGATGAGGATCGGGCCCGCGAGCGCGCGCAGGTTCGTGCCTGCCAGCAGGTTCGGGCGCTTCGCGAACAGGCCGGTGGTCGGGGTGCTCATGCTGCGTTCCCTTGCTGGCCGAGGGCGTCCTCGGCTTCTTCACGTTCGTCGTCGGCGGCGACCGACGTGCCCTTGTCGAGTTCGGCCGGCACGTCGAGATCGACCGGCATCGCCGGGAACGCGCCGCCTTCCGAGCGGAAGCGCTTGAACTGGTAGACCCACGCGAGCACTTCGGCCACGGCCGAGTACAGCGAGCCGGGGATCTCGCGCTCGAGTTCGACGTTGTGATACAGCGCACGCGCGAGCGGCGGCGCTTCGAGCAGCGGCACGTTGTGTTCGGCCGCGAGTTCGCGGATGCGCGCGGCGACGAGGTTCACGCCCTTCGCGACGACCTTCGGCGCGCGCATCTCGCCGTCCGTGTATTGCAGCGCGACCGCGAAGTGCGTCGGGTTCGTGACGACCACGTCGGCCTTCGGCACGGCCGCCATCATCCGGCGGCGTGCGATCGCGCGCTGCTGCTGGCGGATCCGCCCCTTCACGTGCGGATCGCCTTCGTTCTCGCGATGCTCGCGCTTCACTTCTTCCTTCGTCATGCGCAACTTCTTGTTGTACTGCCAGAGTTGGTAAGGCACGTCGAGCCCGGCGACCACCAGCATCCCGGCGACCGTCGTGCCGCAGCACACGGCGACCAGATGCAGCGCATCGGGCAGCGCGGCGCCGAGCGGCTGCGTCGCGAGGCCGAGCAGTTCGTCCTTGCTGCGCCAGATCGCGATGCCGCCGATCCCGCCGACGACCAGCGTCTTCGCGATCGACATCCCGAGCTGGATCGGCCCCTGGATCGAGAAGATCCGGCCGAGGCCCGAGATCGGGTTCAGGCGGTCGAACTTCAGCTCGAACGTCTTCTGCGAAATCAGCCAGCCGCCGAGCGCCATCGGCGCGAGCAGCGCGGCGACGCCGGTGAGCGCGAGGAGCGGCAGCAGCGCGGCGAAGCCTTCGAGGCTCGCGCTGCCGGCCGCCGACAGCATCCGGTGGGTGTCGAACGCGGTCGCGCGATCGAACGTGAACGCGCCCCGCAGCATCGCCTGCAGATGCCCGCCGGACGGGCCCGCGAGCAGCCACGCGCCGTAGAAACCCGCCGCGAGCAGCGCGAACGAAGCCAGCTCGCGCGAACGCGCGACCTGCCCCTCCTCGCGCGCCTTCTCGCGGCGCCTGGGAGTGGCGGCTTCGGTCTTGTCG
This sequence comes from Burkholderia sp. A2, assembly GCF_001729305.1. NCBI lineage: Bacteria > Pseudomonadati > Pseudomonadota > Betaproteobacteria > Burkholderiales > Burkholderiaceae > Burkholderia > Burkholderia sp. A2. Next base: position 26,307 of record NZ_LZXX01000091.1, read on the forward strand.
AGATCGCTCTCGTCTGCCACGGGGCCTCCAGTCGGGTACGGCGGAATGCCGCTTTCCAGTGACACCGATTATTCATGGAGGCGTCAAACGCCGATCGGTCGAGCAAAGCCGGGAAAGGGGGGTATTTCGGGGAATCGGGCGAGCGCCCGCGAACGCGGCTGGAACGGGGGCGGAACGACGCGCGGCGTGGCGAAATACGGGGCCGGCCGGCGCATTGGCGAGACGGCGGCCGCAAGCGGGACGGCAGCGGCGGCATGCGCGGGGAACGGTGAAACGACGGGCGGGAAAAACGAAGAAACGCGAGCGGCGGGAGAAACGCGAGAAGCGCGGCAAGCAGGCCCCGACGCAACGACGTCGCGCGTCGGTCGGGGCAGGCGGCGGTCAGGCCGCCGGGATCGGGTCCGCGCCGAAACGGTTCGGGCCTTCGGTGCCGCGCGAGCACATCCACACGAGCAGCAGGATGCCGCCGACGATCGGAATCAGCGCGAGCAGCAGGAACCAGCCCGAGCGGCCCGTATCGTGCAGGCGGCGCACGCTGACCGCGATGCCCGGAATGATCAGCGCAAGCGACACCAGGAAGATCACGCCGAGCAGCAGCAGCGTGATCAGGCCCGCATCGCGGCCGGCCGCGCCGACGATCTGACCGGCGACCGACAGCACGGAGGTCAGCAGCGCGAAATACCAGTATTCGGCACGACGCGCACGGCCTTCGAATGTCGCGTATTTATTCAGTGCGGTACGAACGGCTTCGGAAAAATTCATTTTATTACCCTCCTGTTTTATATTGGCGCCCCGGAAACAACGCCGGAATTATATGATTGAATTTCGGCGGACTCCATCTCTTTTCGCAGCCCCGACAATACGCGCACGTGGCCGCATCACGCGCCCATATGACGCAGGAACAGCTGCAAGAACGGATTTCGGCGTGCCCGACTTGCATGCCGCGTCATTTTAATAATCGTGAAGATCTGACAGAAACGACTGCCGCGAATAATCCGGCCTTGATTACACCCGAATGAAATCGCACGAATCGATAATCGACTCGAGTGTCCGGCATTCGATTAACCAACCGGCCGGCGATACGCAGGCGCGCCGGCCGCGGCGCCTGTCGGCATCGCCATTCCGTCCGAATCGCACGCTACGGCGTCGGGACGGGCCGGCCGACCCTCGTCGGCCCGAATGGCCCGACCGTCCGGCGACCTAGCCGGCCGCCGCCCGCTGCAACGCGCCGAGGTCGAGCTTCTTCATCGTCATCACCTGCGCCATCACGCGCTCGGCGCGGGCCGGGTCGCCCGTCATCAGTTCGGCCATCTGCACGGGTACGACCTGCCACGACACGCCGAAGCGGTCGCGCAGCCAGCCGCACTGCTGCGCGCGCTCGTCGCCGCCTTCGGACAGGCGCGCCCAGTAATGGTCGATCTCGTCCTGGTCGCGGCAGTTGACGACGAACGACACGGCCGGCGTCATCTGGAACACGGGGCCGCCGTTCAGCGCGACGAACGCCTGCCCGTCGAGCTCGAACGCAACGGTCATCACCGCGCCCTCGGCGTTGCCGGACGCGTGCGCGCCGGTCTTGCCGTAGCGCGCGACGTGCACGATGCGCGCGTTGTCGAACACCGATACGTAGAAACCGGCCGCCGCCTCGGCGTCGCGGTCGAACCACAGGAACGGCGTGATGCGCTGGATACGCGGGTTCATGCGCTGTCTCCTTCGATGTCGTGCCGGCACCGGTGCCGGTCTTACATCGTAGGCGCTATGCCGGCGCGTGGCAGCGATCCGGTCCGTCGCGCGCGCACGGCGCGCCGGAATAAAAAAGGGGGCGATCGCTCGCCCCCTCGTTCCCGCGTCCGGCGACGCCGCGTCAGAACGCGACGAACGGCTGCGCGCCGCCGCTCGCGGTCTTGTCCATCCCGAAGTAGATCGTCTTGCCGTAGAAGTGCGGCATGCCGATGTCGAGCCAGTTGGACGAGCCGAACGGCCCCGCGATGTCGTTGAACGCGAACGTCGACGCGTTCGAGAACAGCGAATCCGCGTTCGCGACCGGCAGCGACACGGTGCCCGACGCGCCGTTCTGGCCGCTCAGCGTGGCCGAGTAGGTCGTCGTCGCCGACGGGCAGTAGAACTCCGTATTCCTCGAACAGACCGTCTGCGCCGAATCGTTGAAGAAATACGCGTTCGAGCCCGTGTCGAAGAACGCGGTCACGTTGCGCCCCTGGAACGTCGCGCTGACGTCGCCGGTCGTGGTCGACGTCAGCACCGTCTTGCCGCTCAGGTTCGGCAGGCCGAACGTCAGCGTGCCGGTCGCGCTTGCCTGCCCGTTGTTCGAGATAGCCGGCATCTGCACGCTCACGCCGTCGCTGTTCGCGAACCGGTGCACCGGGTTGGCCACCTGCTGCGCCAGCGGCACGAGCGCCACCGTGCAGCTCGCGTTGTCGCCGTTCGGGCACGCGTAGTAGTTGTTGCTCGTCGACGTCGACGTCGCGCAGGTCGTGCCGCAGTCGTACGGCGCCGGCCCGATGCCGAGGATCCCGTTCGCGCCGAGCGCGCTCGTCGAATTGGCCGATGCGCCGCCGTTCGTGCACGAGCTCGGCACGTTCGTCGTGCCGAGGTCGCCGATGATCTGCACGGGCAGCGACGCGGCCTGCTCGGTGCCGATCGACAGGTCGACGGTGCGCACCGATCCCCACGTGTAGCTCGACACGAACTTGCCGCATTCGGCGACCGGCGCGCCGCCGCTCTTCACCTGCGGCAGGCTGTCGTGCACGCCGGCCACCGCGCTGCCGACGAGCCGCAGCCCGTAGGACGCGGTATCGACGAGCACGTTGTTGACGATCTGGCAGTTCGACGTGCCCGGCACGCAAACCTTCACGCTGATGGTCGGGATGTTGATCACGTTCGCGGCGCCAGCGGCGACCGTGACGACGGCCGTGTTGCCGCTGTTGCCGTCGGATCCGCCCGAGCCGTTGTTGCCGCCATTGCCCGAACTGCTGCCGCCGTCATCGCCGCCGCCGCAGGCCGTCACGAGCACGGCCGTCGCGGCCAGGAGGCCCAGCACGCCGAACCAGCGCTTGAATGTACGAGTCATGCTCAAGATCGCTCTCCCGCTGTCACTGGATATCGGTGCCGGCCACGCCGGCCGGCAGCGCCGACGGCAGCCATGCCTGGCCGGAGAAGGCGCCCATGTGGCCGCCCGTCCGGATCACGAGGCCGCTCGTCTCGACGGCCACCGGCGCACGCCAGCCGCGCGCCCGGTGCGCCGCCTGGACCCCGGCGGTGTACTGCGGGAAATAGCTGCCGAGCAGCGACGCGAGATCCGGCATCGTCGGCCCGCGCCACGCGAGGCCGAACACGCTGCCGGCGGCCGACGTGTATTCGTGGATGACGGTGCCCGATCCGAGCGTGATCTCGCGCACGGTATAGGCGGCCGTGCTCGCCTGCACGCCGTCCGCCGAGCGCATCGCGCGCTGCAGCGCGCGCACGGTGGCGGCCTGATCGTCCGCCGGCGGCGACATCGGCGCGCCGCCCAGTTCCGCGTGTGCGTGGACGGCCCACAGCACACCCATTGCAGCCGTCGCCTGCGCGACGGTCCAGCCCAAGCGTTTCAGCTTCACGTTCCCCCCCAAGGGACTGGCTTCGGTGCCGACGGCGCCGCCATCGGCCCGCGCCGCCTGCCCACTTATGAATCGTACGAATGACGCCACATTGCTGCTGACGCGTAGTATGCCTGCGGAGTGTGTCGAAGTGTCAATTCGGCGCAGGATCACGCTGCGCCGCGCAGCGGCGGCGGGCGGAGGAAACGAGACCGCGACGGGGATGCGCGCATCGGGCTGCCCCGCGGAACGGGGCGCCCGGCAATGGGGCGCCCGGCAACGGGCGCGCGGATGCGCGGCGGCAGGATCAGAAGCCGAGGCTCGCGAGCAGGTCGTCGACCTGCCCCTGGTCCTGAACGACGTCGGATTTGCCTTCCGGCGCGATCTGCGGGCCGTTCAGCAACGACTCGGGGCTGCCGGTCGCGCTCATCGCTTCGGCCGCGAATGCCGCCGCGGTGGCCGCGAACTGCTCGCGCCGCTCCGGTGCGATGTTCTCGACGAGCACGGTGAGGAGCTGCTGCTCGATCAGGTAGACCATGTCCATGATCTTCTTGATCACCTGCCCGGTCAGATCCTGGAAATCCTGCGCGAGCATGATCTCGAGCAGTTGCGCGCGGGTCGCCGCCGTCGATTCGGGCAGCGTGCGCAGGAACGCGCGCGTGTCGTCCATCAGCTCGCGCACTTCCGCGTGCTCGATCGGCGCGGCGTACCACTGCGCCCAGCGCGCGTCAAGCGCCTCGGCCTCGTTCTGCACGCGCTCCTGCATCGGCTTCGCGATCTCGATCGCATTCAGCACGCGCACCGCGGCCTGTTCGGTCATCGTCGCGACGTAGCGCAGCCGGTCGCGCGCATCGGGCACGGCTTCCGCCGCGCGCTCGACATGCTTGTCGAGCCCGAGTTCGCGCATCGAATCGCGCAGCGTGCGCGTGACGTGGCCGATGCGCGCGAGGATCCGGTCGCTCGCGTAATCGGCGCCTTCGGCATGGCCGTCGGCATTGACCGCCGCGCCGGCGAGCGCCGCATGGATCGGCTCGTTCACGTTCAGCTCCCGGCCTTGGCCATCTTGTCGATGATCTTGTTCAGCTTCTCGTCGAGCGTCGCGGCCGTGAACGGTTTCACGACGTAGCCGCTCGCGCCGGCCTGCGCGGCCGCGATGATGTTCTCCTTCTTCGACTCGGCCGTGACCATCAGCACCGGCAGGTGCGTGAGCGTCGCGTCCGCGCGGATTTCCTTGAGCATCGCGAGACCGTCGAGGTTCGGCATGTTCCAGTCCGAGATCACGAAGTCGAAGCCGCCGCCGCGCAGCCGCGCGAGGCCGGCCGCGCCGTCCTCGGCCTCATCGACGTTCGTGTAGCCCAGTTCCTTGAGCAGGTTGCGGACGATCCGGCGCATCGTCGGGAAATCGTCCACCACCAGGATTTTCATGCTCTTGTCCATCGTCGTTCCTTTCCAGATTCGTTTCCGTCGGGACGCGTATCGTGGCACGCGCCCCGTGACAGTCCATTCACACGCGCTGCACGCGGTCGCCCATCGTCGCCAGGCGCGCCATCACGCGGCGGCTCATGTCGGCGAGCGGCACGACCTCGTCCGCACCGCCGAGCGCGATCGCCTCGCGCGGCATTCCGAACACGATGCAGCTCGCCTCGTCCTGCGCGAACGTGTAAGCGCCCGCGCGTTTCATTTCCAGCAGGCCGGCCGCACCGTCGCGGCCCATCCCGGTGAGGATCACCCCGATCGCGTTCTTGCCCGCGTGCGTCGCCGCCGAGCGGAACAGCACGTCGACCGACGGGCGGTGCCGGTTCACCGGCGGCTCGTCCGACAGTTGCGCAATATAGTTCGCGCCGCTTCTCGCGAGCAACAGGTGCGCATGACCCGGCGCGATGTACGCATGGCCCGGCAGCACGCGTTCGCCGTGCTCGGCTTCCTTCACCGCGATCCGGCACAGGCCGTTCAGCCGCTGCGCGAACGATTTCGTGAAGCCCGGCGGCATGTGCTGCGCGATCAGCACGGCCGGCGCGTCCGGCGGCAGCGGCGTCAGCACTTCGCGGATCGCCTCGGTGCCGCCCGTCGACGCGCCGATGATGATCAGCTTCTCGGTACTGACGAGCGGGTTGTTGATCATCGGCGCGGCCGCGGCGCTGTCCGCCGTGCGGGCAACGGCCTGCGGCTGCGGCGCCTGGCGCACGCGCGCGCGCGACGCCGCGCGGATCTTGTCCGCGAGCTTCTCCGCGTAGTCGAGCATCCCGTCGCGAATCCCGACGCGCGGCTTCGTGACGAAATCCACCGCGCCGAGTTCGAGCGCGCGCAGCGTGATTTCCGAGCCGCGCTCGGTCAGCGACGACACCATCACGACCGGCATCGGCCGCAGGCGCATCAGCTTCTCGAGGAAGTCGAGCCCGTCCATGCGCGGCATTTCGACGTCGAGCGTGAGCACGTCGGGGTTGTGCTGCTTGATGAGCTCGCGCGCGACGAGCGGATCGGGCGCGGTCGCGACCACCGTCATGTCGGGCTGGCTGTTGATGATCTCGGTCATCAGGCTGCGGATCAGCGCCGAATCGTCGACGCACAACACTTTGATCTTCTGCACTGCGGTCATGCCTCCTGCTTTCTTGATAGGTTCGCCGTCCGCGCGGCGCCGGCGAGCGCCGCGCTACCGCTGCCGGCCGGCGCGGCGCCGCGCCCGCCGAACAGCTCGATGCGCGGGCGCGCCGGCTGCGGCGCGGCAGGCCGCTTCGCGGCAAACAGCTCGACGTGCGCGCGGCGGGCGCGCTCGGCCTCGCGTGCGAGCGCGGCCTCGCGCTCGGTCACGCCCGGCACCTGCAGCCGCAGCTTCTTCACCATCGCGCGCCCGCTGCGCGGCATGAACGCGACCTTGCGCGGATGCACGCCCTGCAGGTCTTCCGCGGTGATGCGGATGCGCTCGAGCGCGAGGTAGCGGCGCACGAAATCCGCGTTGCGATCGCCGATGTTGATCGTCGTCATCCCGGCCAACACGGCCGCGCCGCCGAACACCTTCGCCTCGAAGCGCTCGCGGCGCCCGCCGGCCTTGATCAACTCGTTGATCAGCACTTCCATCGCATACGCGCCATAGCGCATCGATTCCGACGCGGCCGCGCCCGGGTCGGCGCCGTCGTCCGGCAGCATGAAATGGTTCATCCCGCCGATGCCCGCGTACGGGTCGTGCAGGCACGCGGCGACGCACGAGCCGAGCACGGTCATCAGCACCATGTCCTCGGCGGTCGTGTAGAACTCGTTCGGCAACAGCTTCACGCCGGGGCGCTCGAAGTGATTGTCGAAGTAGCGATTGGTCGCGATCGGCAGTGCGCTCATCCGCGCTCTCCATAGGCGGGCGCGCCGCCCACGGCCCGCGCGCGGCCGGGCGACGGCATCGCGGCCGCCGCGCTCGCCTGCGCGCCGCGCGAGCGCGCACCCTGCTCGGCATCGCGCGTCAGTTCGTACACTGTCTGCCCGCGCAGCCGGAACGCCTGCGTCACGTACGTGAAGTTCTCCGAATGGCCGGCGAACAGCAGCCCGCCCGGCTTCACGAGCGGCTCGAAGCGCGACAGCACCTGCCCCTGCGTCGGCTTGTCGAAATAGATCATCACGTTGCGGCAGAAGATCGCGTCGAACGGCTTCGCGATCCCGTAGTCCGCATCGGTCAGGTTCAGCTGCTCGAAGCGGATCATCGCGCGCAGCTCGGGGCGCACCTTCACGCGGCCGGCCTGCGCGCCCGTGCCCTTCAGGAAGAAGCGCTTGAGCCGCTCCGGCGACAGGTGCTTGACCTGGTCATACGTGTAGATGCCGGCTTCGGCCTTCGCGAGCACCTGCGTGTCGAGATCGGTCGCGAGGATCGTCGCGTTGCGCGCGGCCGTTTCGCCGAGCGCCTCGATCAGCGTGATCGCGATCGAGTACGGCTCCTCGCCGGTCGACGCCGCGGAGCACCAGACCGAGACCGGCGCCGGCCGCGATTTCACGAATTCCGCCAGGATCGGGAAATGGTGCGACTCGCGGAAAAACGCGGTCAGGTTGGTCGTCAGCGCATTGGTGAACGCTTCCCACTCGAGCGGGTCGTCTTCCTGCTCGAGCAGGTCGAGGTAGTCGCGGAACGTGTCGAGGCCGCGCGCCCGCAACCGCCGCGCGAGCCGGCTGTAGGCCATGTCGCGCTTGTGCTCGGACAGCGAGATGCCCGCGCGTTGATGGATCAGCGCGCGGATGCGTGCGAAATCCGCGCCGGTGAACGCGAAGTCGCGCCCCGGCTCGCCCGCGCGAGGCGAGGCATCCGGTGCATCGGGTCGAAACGGCGCGCGCGCGTGCTGCATGGCTTAGAAGGTCTCCCAGTCGTCGTCGGACGCGCCGGCGGTCGCCGGCGCCGGCTTCTCGCCGTTCAGCGCCGGGCGCACGAGCGCGGGCTTCACGGCCGGCTTGTCCGCCGGCGCGGCCGTCTTCGCGAGACGCGGGCCGTAGCCGCCCGCGGCGGTGCCGCCACGGGAGGCCGGTGCATCCTTCTGCGTCCGCGCGGCGGCATCGGTCGCACGCGTCGGTTCGGACGCGGCGGCCGCGGCGCCCGAGGCAGCCGCACGCGACGCCGGCGCGGCGCGCCGTGCCGCCGGTTGGGCCGCAGGCTGCGGCGCCGGCAGCGCGGCGACCGGTGCATCGTGGCGCGACGCCGACGGCAGCGCCGCCGGTTCGTGCGCGACCGGCCGCGCGACGCTGCGCGCCGGCGCGAGCGCGATGCCGCCCGCGACACGCCAGCCCGACACGATCGCCTTCATCTGGCGCGTCTGCTCCTCGAGCGACGCGGCCGCGGCCGCCGCCTGCTCGACGAGCGCCGCGTTCTGCTGCGTGACCGCATCCATCTGGCCGACCGCGCGATTGACCTGCTCGATGCCGGTCGACTGCTCGTCGGACGCGGCGCTGATCTCGCCCATGATGTCGGTCACGCGGCGCACGGCCTGCACGATCTCTTCCATCGTCGAGCCGGCGCGCGCGACGAGCGCCGACCCGCTGTCGACCTTCTCGGCCGAATCGCCGATCAGCTGCTTGATTTCCTTCGCGGCGCTCGCGCTGCGCTGCGCGAGCGAGCGCACCTCGCCCGCGACCACCGCGAAGCCGCGGCCCTGCTCGCCGGCCCGCGCCGCCTCGACGGCCGCGTTCAGCGCGAGGATGTTGGTCTGGAACGCGATGCCTTCGATCGTGCCGATGATGTCGACGACCTTGCCCGAGCTCGCCGCGATGTCCTGCATCGTCGACACGACCTGGCCGACCACGTCGCCGCCCTGCGTCGCGATGTCCGACGCGTTCACCGCGAGCTGGCTCGCCTGCCGCGCGTTCTCCGCGTTCTGCCGCACGGTGCCCGTCAGCTGCTCCATGCTCGACGCGGTTTCCTGCAGCGACGCGGCCTGCTCCTCGGTGCGCTGCGACAGGTCGATGTTGCCGGTCGCGATCTCGCGCGCGCCGACGTCGATCGATTCGGTGCCGCGATGCACGGCCTGCACCATCGTCGTGACGGCTTCCTGCATCCGTTTGATGCCGCCGAACAGGCGGCCGATCTCGTTCGTGCTGGAAACGTTGACCGGCTGCGTGAGGTCGCCGCCGGCAATGCGCTCGAAATGCGCGATCGCGTCCTCGATCGGCTGGACGATCAGCCCGCGCAGCACGAAGCGGATCGCGATCACGACGACGAACGCGATCGCGATGCCGGCCGCGATCAGCGCGATCATCATCGAGATCTGCGACTGCGTCTCGGTCTGACGGTCCTGCGCGCGCTTCTGCAGCGCGGCGATCACGGCCGCCGCCGTCTGGTCGAACGCGACGAACATCGGGCTGATCTTCGTGTCCGCGACCGCGTGGTACGCGGCCATGTCGCCCGCGCGCGCCGCGGCGAACTCGGGCTCGACGCCTTCCTTCACGATCGTCGTGTACCGTGCGGCGAGTTCGTCGAGCAGCGCCTGATCGACACCGAGCTTCGGCGTCGACTGGAACGCCTGCCAGTTCTGGTTCGACTTCGCATACAGCTCCTGCGCGCGGTCGAGCACCTTCGTCGCGTCGGCCGCATTGCCGCCTTCGGTCAGCGTGCGAAAGCGATCGAGCGCGACGCGCGAGCGCAGCAGCTGCGCGGCCGTGTCGTCGAGCGTGTGGATCGCCGGCAGGTCGACGTGCGCGATCTCGTCGAGCGAGCGGCTCGCGTGATCGAGCGCGTAGAGGCCGAGCCCGCCGACCGCGGCGGTCAGGCACACGAGGATGAGTCCGACCGCCGTGAGCGTCGTGCGGATCGACCAGTTATGCAACATTGCAGATTCTCCCGAAATTGCTGCGCGCGCGGCGCGCTTACCCGCCGAGCGTCTCGATCAGCGCCATTTCACGGCTCGACATCAGCTTCTCGATGTCCATCAGGATCAGCATCCGGCCATCGACCGTGCCGAGGCCCGTCAGGTACTCGGTCGTCAGCGTCGCGCCGAATTCCGGCGCCGGCATGATCTGGTCGGTCTGCAGCGTCAGCACGTCCGACACGCCGTCGACCACCATCCCGACCACGCGGTTCGACACGTTCAGGATGATCACGACGGTCTGGTGGTCGTATTCGACGCGGCCGAGGTGGAACTTGATCCGCATGTCGACGATCGGCACGATGATCCCGCGCAGGTTGATCACGCCCTTGATGAACTCGGGCGCGTTCGCGATCCGCGTGACGCTGTCGTAGCCGCGGATTTCCTGCACTTTCAGGATGTCGATCCCGTATTCCTCGTCGCCAAGCGTGAAGACGAGAAATTCCTGGCCCGTCGCATCGCCGTGTTCGGCGTCACGGCGGCTGGTCGCCGCCGCGTTCGCCGCGGCCGTATTGATCATTTGGACTTCAGCAGACACGTTTGCCCCCAATCGGTTGAATGGCGAGAGTCAGAAGACGGCGAGCTCGGCGCCCGCACGGGCGCCGTGCGTCGCACGGGTTTCGCGGTTCAGCGCCGCGACGTCGACGATCAGCGCGACGCTGCCGTCGCCGAGGATGGTCGCCGCCGAGATGCCGTGCACCTTGCGGTAGTTGGTTTCGAGGTTCTTCACGACCACCTGCTGCTGGCCGACCAGCTCGTCGATCAGCATCGCGAAGCGGCGCCCCTCGGTTTCCATGATCGTGACGATCCCCTGGGTCGGGTCGGTGCGCGCGTCGTCGACCGAGAACACCTCGTGCAGCGCGACGAGCGGCAGGTATTCGCCGCGCACGCGCACCACGCGCTCGCCGTTGCCGACCGTGTAGATGTCGTCGTTCGACGGCTGCAGCGACTCCATCACGAAGTTCAGCGGCAGGATGAAGATCTCGCTGCCGACCTTGACCGACATCCCGTCGAGGATCGCGAGCGTGAGCGGCAGCACGATCCGCGTGGTCGTGCCGCGGCCGGCCTGCGACGAGATCTCGACGTGGCCGCCCATCGACTGGATGTTGCGCTTCACGACGTCCATCCCGACGCCGCGGCCCGACACGTCGGTCACCGTCTCGGCGGTCGAGAAGCCCGGCGCGAAGATCAGTTGCCACACTTCGTCGTCGCTGATGTTCTCGGAGATCTGCATGCCCTGCTTCGCGGCCTTCGCGAGAATCCGCTCGCGGTTCAGGCCCGCGCCGTCGTCGCTCACCTCGATCACGATGTTGCCGCCGTGATGCGCGGCCGACAGCACGAGCTGGCCGACCGCGTCCTTGCCGGCGGCGACGCGCTTGTCGACGGTTTCGATCCCGTGGTCGAGGCTGTTGCGCACCAGGTGCGTGAGCGGATCGATGATCCGTTCGATCAGGCTCTTGTCGAGCTCGGTCGCCTGGCCGAACGTCACGAGCTCGACCTGCTTGCCGAGCTTGCCGGCGAGGTCGCGCACGAGCCGCGGGAAGCGGCTGAACACGTAGTCCATCGGCATCATGCGGATCGACATCACCGCTTCCTGCAGGTCGCGCGCATTGCGCTCGAGCTGCGCCATCCCGTTGAACAGGCGGTCGTGCAGCGCCGGATCGAACGCGCTGGCCGTCTCGGCCAGCATCGCCTGCGTGATCACCAGTTCGCCGACGAGGTTGATCAGCTGGTCGACCTTCTCGACGCCGACGCGGATCGAGCTGCCTTCGGCGCCGCCTGCCGCCGCAGCGGCCGGGCGCGCGCGCTTGTCGTCGTGATGCGCGGCGGCGGCCGGCGCCGCGTGTTCGGCCGGCTGCGGCTGAGCGGGTGGTTGCGGCTGCGGCTGCGCTGCGGCGGCCGGCGCCGGGGCGGGCGCCGCGGCAGCCGGTTGCGGCGCGGCTGCCTGCGGCGCGAACACCTCGACGCGCGCGGGCTGCGGGGCGGCGGCCGGTTCAGGAGCTTCGGCCGCCACGGCTGCGGCGGCCGGCGCGACGGCCGGCGCCGCCTGGGCAGCCGGCGCCGTGCCGCGCGCGACGCGGATCTGGCTTTCGTCGATCACGAAGCAGCACACCGCGACGATGTCGTCGGAAGGCACGTCCGATTCGACCCACAGCGTCAGGTCCGCGCCCACTTCCTCGCGGCCGACGATCCGGCCGAGATTGCCGAGTTCTTCGGTGAGCAGCGCCTGGTCCTTCGCGTCGATGCCGACCAGCGTGATCTTCAGATGCGGGCCGTCGGCATCGGCATCGGCATCGGCGTCGGCCGCCGGATGCGCGGCCGCGACGGCCTGCTCGACCACATGGTCGGGCGCACGGTCGCCGCCGACGGCGGGCGCGGCAGCCGGCGCGACGGCGGCGGCAACCGGCGCGGCCGGTGCAGGCGCGGCGGCGGCAGGCGCGCCTGCGCCGCTTTCGGCCTTCAGCCGTTCGAGCTTCGCGCAGATCGCCGCGGCGGCGGCGGCGTCCGGCTCGGCGCTCGCGCGGTAGTCGACGAGCTGGTCGGACAGCACGTCCTTGGTTTCCAGGAACGCGTCGACCATCTCCTTGGTCAGCGTCAGCTCATGGTTGCGCGCACGGTCGAGCAGCGATTCGAGGATGTGCGTCGTATCGGTCAGCGCGGAAAAGCCGAACGTCGCCGCGCCGCCCTTGATCGAATGCGCGGCGCGGAAGATCGCCGCCAGATCCTCGGGATCGGGCGAATCGACGTCGAGGTTCAGCAGCAGCTGCTCCATCTGCGCGAGCAGCTCGTCCGCTTCGTCGAAAAAGGTCTGGTAGAACTGAGTGATGTCGAGAGTCATGCCCGGTCACCGGTTGAAATCGTCGCGTTCATGTCAGGAGGCAGCCGGCTCGGACAGCGTGGCGACCAGGTCGACCAGCACGCCCGGGTCGATCGGCTTTTCGATCCAGCCGGTCGCGCCCGCGTCGCGTGCGGCGTCCTTGAACGCGTCGCTGCCTTCGGTCGTCAGGATGAGGATCGGCGTGTCCGCGTACGCGGTCAGCTTGCGCAGCGCGGCGATCACCTCGAGCCCGCTCTTGCGCGGCATGTTCTGGTCGGTCAGGACCAGGTCGTACGGCGTCGTGGCCGCCATGTCGAAGCCGGCTTCGCCGTCCGGCGCCACCGTCACGTCGTAGCCGGCCTGCGCGAGCGTGGCCTGCAGCAGCGCACGCATGGTCGCGGAGTCGTCGATGGCGAGAATGGTTCGGATCATGTCTGTCTCGGAAACGTCAGGGTTTCGGCGCCACGGCGACGGCGCTCGCCACGACCGGACGCGCCGCCGGCGTCGGGCCGCCGAGCTGCTGCGCGAGCAGCTTCGAGCCGGCCGCGTCGGCGGACAGCGTCGTCGTCGTCGCGTCGTCGCGCATCAGCGCTTCTTCGGATTTGCGATTCAGCACGATCACGCTGATCCGGCGGTTTTCCGGATCGAGCGGATCGGCCTTGTTCAGGTTCTGCGTCGACGCGAGGCCCAGCACGCGCAGCACTTTCGCCTCGTCCATGCCGCCGGAGATCAGTTCGCGGCGCGATGCGTTCGCGCGATCGGCCGACAGCTCCCAGTTGCTGTAGCCGCCCTCGCCGCCCGCGTACGGCACGGCGTCGGTGTGGCCCTGGACGATGATCCGGTTCGGCACGTCGTTCAGCGTCTTGCCGATCTCGCGCAGGATGTCGCGCATGTACGGCTCGACGTGGTCGCTCGACATCGCGAACATCGGTCGCTTCTGCGAATCGACGATCTCGATGCGCAGCCCCATCAGCGTCGAATCGATGCGGATCTGCTGCTTGAACTGGCGCAGCGTCGGATTGGCCTCGATCGCGGCCATCAGCTTGATCTGCAGGTCGTGCAGGCGCGTCTGCTCGAGCCGGTCCTGCGCGCCCTGTGCCTGCGACCGCGAATGCTCGTCGCCCGCCTTCGCGAGGCGCTCGGCGAGCGACGTCGTGCCGTCGGTGCGGCGCAGCGTGCCGGCATCCGTGCTCGACAGGTCGCGGCCGCCGCCGTTGATGATGCTGGAATCCTGCGAGCTGCGGTCGCCGCTGCCGAGAATCGCGGCCTTCAGCGGCATGTTGAAGTATTCGGCGATCCCCTTCAGCTGCACCGGCGTGACCGAGCTCAGCAGCCACATCAGCAGGAAGAACGCCATCATCGCGGTCATGAAGTCCGCGTACGCGAGCTTCCATGCGCCGCCGTGGTGGCCCTTCTTCGCCGGGGCCACCCGCTTGACGACGATCGCGCGATCCTTGCTCTTGCTCATCGGTGGCTCCGCATCACTTCGCCTTCACGCGGCGCACGTGCTCTTCGAGCTCGGAGAACGACGGACGCTCGGTCGAGAACAGCACCTTGCGGCCGAACTCGACCGCGATCGCCGGCGCATAGCCGTTCAACGTCGCGAGGATCGTCACCTTGATGCACTGGAACATCTTGGTCGACTCGGCCACGCGCTGCTCCGCGAGGCTCGCGAGCGGCCCGATCAGCCCGTACGACAGCAGGATCCCGAGGAACGTGCCGACCAGCGCCTGCGCGATCATCGCGCCGAGCACCGCGGGCGGCTTGTCGGCCGAGGCCATCGTGTGCACGACGCCCATCACGGCCGCGACGATCCCGAACGCCGGCATCGCGTCGCCGACGCGCATCAGCGCGTGCGCCGGGCCTTCGCCTTCCGTGTGGTGCGTCTCGATCTCCTCGTCCATCAGGCTTTCGATCTCGAACGCGTTCATGTTGCCGCCCACCATCAGGCGCAGGTAGTCGGTCAGGAATTCGACGATGTGATGATCGGCAAGGATCTTCGGGTATTGCGTGAAGATCGGGCTCTTTTCCGGATCGTCGATGTCGGCTTCGAGCGTCAGCGTGCCTTCCTTGCGTGCCTTCGCGAGCAGCACGTAAAGAAGCGCCATCAGCTCCATATAGACGTCCTTCGTGTATTTCGAGCCCTTGAAGAGCGTCGGCAGCACGCGCAGCGTGGCCTTGATGGTCTTGCCGCCGTTGCCGAGGATGAACGCGCCGACGCCGGCACCCACGATCATCAGGATCTCGATGGGCTGGATCAGGGCGCCCAGATGCCCGCCTGCCAGCGCATAACCGCCGAAGACGGACAACAGCGTCACGAGTGTTCCCACGATAATCAGCACTGCCTGTCCCTCACGAAAGACCGGCGGGAAGACCGCCGTTAAACAGGTTTACGGCAGTCGGCAGGAAAACTTTCGCGGCCGCCCGGCGGCGGCCCGACGGTGTTTACCAGCAATGCGCGGACGATTCGCGCGGCCCGCGGACGTCGCTCGCGCGCCGCTCGCGGCCCGTCCGGCCCTGCCCGGGCCGGCGCTCAGGCCACGGCGGCGGCCAGTTCGGCGCGCGCGGCGGCGGCCTTGCGGGTCTTGCCGGCGCGCGACGGCGGCTGGCACAGGCCGCACACGAAACCTTGATGCGGATCATGCGCGTGGGCGACGAAGTGGCCGCCGCAGCGCGTGCACGGCGTCATCTGCAGCATCCCCGAATCGAAGAAGCGCACCAGCGTCCATGCCCGCGTGAGGCTCAGCGCGGCCTCGTCGCCGGACAGGTTCACGTGCTCCAGATACAGCCGGTACGCCTTCACGATCGACTGGATCGGCTCGCAGCGGCCGTGGTCCTGCATGAACCGGTACATGTTGTAGAACAGCGACGAGTGGATGTTCGGCTGCCACGTCATGAACCAGTCGGTCGAGAACGGCAGCATCCCCTTCGGCGGCGACACGCCCTTCAGTTCCTTGTACAGCTTGATCAGACGGTCCCGCGACAGGCTCGTCTCCGCCTCCAGCAGCTGCAGCCGGGCGCCCAGTTCGATGAGTTCGATGGCGAGGGTGATTTCCTTCACCTCGATCACGACGCTTTTGCTTGCCATGGTGATAACCGTCCGCTTGACGTTATGCGAATGAATGGCCAATACGCTGCCGGCCGGCGCGGCACGCCGGGACACACGCAAGGCGGGATGGATCAGCGGACGCCTTCGACCTGCTGCCCGGCCATCAGGATGGCCGAGTGGGCGTGCGCGACGACATCGCTGCGGCCCTTGTCGGCGAGCGACGAGAGCAGCGCGTGATCGTCGAAGCGGAAGCGGCACAGCATCTGGTTCGACGCGGCCAGCTTCACGGTCTGCGCGAGCGTGAGGTTGGCGAGCACGTCGGCGAGTTCCTGGGAAATGCCCATGCGAAACATGCCCATCGCCTTGTCTTCCCGCAGCAGTCGCTGCGCGAGGAGGAGGTACGACAGGTTGACCTCTTTGATCTCACTGAGCATTTCACTGGTAGCGCTCATGATTCCCCCGTTAAAAAGCTGTGCTTTGGCCATTCATGTTATGAAAACGTTTGCTCGATCAGCGCGCACCGGGCGCTCAGTCGGCTCGTTTATAGTCTTACAGGGCGAATTTTGGCCAAACGGGATTTATGTCGGTATCAGCGAAGTGGCGTATGCCATGCAGGATTTGTCTGTAAACCGTGTAGGAATTTTTCCGACAAGGCGAATTGAAAGGGGCCATCGGAAAAACGGGGTGCAACGCGGATTCGGTTGCGAGGGGAGCCCGATCGCCGCCGCGCCGGTGGCGGAAGGCTTGCCGGCAAGGCGCCGGCAATCGGATCGGTAAAAATTATAGTGGTTTTTCACGATAGCGCAACAATAGTTATGGCTGTCGCGATTCACGATTCCGTGCCCTTTTTCTCGGGGTTTTTGCGTATTTCATCGTGTAACAAGCCTTAAGTGTTTGAAAAAACACTCGAACCCCTCAGGGCGATATCGATAATGGACTCCAATGGGCGGCGGCGCGAGCCGTGCCGGCCCGCCCCGCAGCTTGCCGTCCGGCGCTCCGCGCAGCCCGCCCAGGGCCCGGCCACGTAGCGCGAACCGCGTGCGTCGGCAAGTTCCGCAACCTTGTACGGGATCCGCATCGGCGCCGTCGCGCGCTCGGATCGACACAGGAGAACACCCATGCGAATTGCCCAGATCGCGCCGCTTTACGAAGCCGTTCCGCCGAAACTCTACGGCGGCACCGAGCGAGTCGTGTCCTACCTCACCGAGGCGCTCGTCGAACTCGGCCATGACGTGACGCTGTTCGCCAGCGGCGACTCCGTCACGTCGGCCCGTCTCGAGGCGGCGTGGCCGCGCGCACTGCGGCTCGACCCGTCGGTCCGCGATTCGATGGCGCCCCATATGCGGCTGCTCGAGCAGGTCGCCCGGGTCGCGCACGAATTCGACGTGCTGCACTTCCACCTCGACTACCTGCCGTTCCCGCTGATGTCGCGCCTCGACACGCCGTACGTGACGACGCTGCACGGCCGTCTCGACCTGCCGGAGCTGCAGCCGGTGTTCGACGCGTTCCCGGATTCGCCGGTCGTGTCGATCTCGAACAACCAGCGCAAGCCGCTCCCGCAGGCCGCGTGGGCCGGCACCGTGTACCACGGGCTGCCCGACACCCTGCTCATGCCGCAGCCGGACGTGAAGCCCGAATACCTCGCGTTCCTCGGCCGGATCTGTCCCGAAAAGCGTGTCGACACCGCGATCCGGATCGCCGCGCAAAGCGGGCTGCCGCTGAAGATCGCCGCGAAGGTCGACAAGGCCGACGCCGACTACTTCAAGGAAGTGATCGAGCCGCTGCTCGGCCAGGCGCATGTCGAATTCATCGGCGAGATCAACGAAGCGCAAAAGCCCGCGTTCCTGTCCGGCGCGAAGGCGCTCCTGTTCCCGATCGACTGGCCGGAGCCGTTCGGCCTGGTGATGATCGAGGCGATGGCCTGCGGCACGCCGGTCGTCGCGTTCAACCGCGGCTCGGTGCCGGAAGTGATCGAGGACGGCGTGACCGGCTTCATCGTCGAGGACGTGCAGGGCGCGGTCGGCGCGCTGCACCGGATCGACAGCCTGTCGCGCCCCGCGATCCGCGCGCGTTTCGACACGCGGTTCAGCTCGAAGGCAATGGCGCAGCGCTACGTCGAGACCTACGAATCGCTTTGCGCGGCAACCAAGCAACCGGCATTGCGCCGGGTCGCGGGCGCCTGACACGGAAATCCGCGCGGAAATCGGTGGTAAATCCGCGCGGAAATCGACGCGCAAAACAAAAGAGCCGCATCGTCGATGCGGCTCTTTCCATTTGGCTTTCCGTCACTCGATCAGGAAACGATCGCGGTTTTTGCCGACGATCCAATTCGGCGGCTTGCCGCGCCCGCTCCAGGTTGCACCCGACTTCGGATCGCGGTATTTCGGCGGCAGCGGCGCCTTCTTCGGCGGACGCCCGCGCCGCGCTCGTTCCGCGAAGCCCAGATCCTGGGCCGTCAGGCCATATTCGGCAATCATTCGCTGGACATCGGCGATCACCGCCGCCACTTCCTGGCGCCGCACGTCGTCCGCCTGCGCTTGCAGATCGGCGATCTGCGCCTTGAGTTTCGCGTATTGAGACATTTTTCGACTCCCCTTTTCGATGATGCGGCCCCGGCGAATCCGGCCGGGACACCAACATCCGTTACGTCATCCGCACTGCCGCCCTGCCCTTCGAAATTAATGCTGCCATCTTTAACCGAATCGCCTATATCGAGAATGCGGACTTATTCTAATAAAAGGCATTCGTCAGCCATTCAAATTTAACAATCGTTTACCCTCCCGCGCCCGATTCATTTCCTATAATCCAGACCAATTCCCGGTAGCGCAATAAATTCGGTGCGTCGCCCCGGGTCTTCAATCCACTTGGACGAGGTCCTTACATGAATCTTTCTCAGCGTCTCGCTGCAGAGGTATTCGGCACGTTCTGGCTGGTGCTCGGCGGGTGCGGAAGCGCCGTGCTGGCCGCCGCCTTTCCGGGCCTCGGCATCGGCTTTGCCGGCGTCGCACTCGCCTTCGGCCTGACCGTGCTGACGATGGCATTCGCAATCGGCCACATCTCGGGTTGCCACCTGAATCCGGCGGTCAGCGTCGGCCTGACGGTCGCCGGCCGCTTCCCGGTACGCGATCTCGCGCCGTACATCGTCGCGCAGGTCGTCGGCGCCACGCTGGGCGCATTCGTGCTGTACCTGATCGCAACCGGCAAGCCGGGTTTCGACGTGGTCGGCAGCGGCTTTGCGACGAACGGCTTCGGCGATCGCTCGCCCGGCCACTACTCGCTCGCCGCATCGTTCATCTGCGAGGTCGTGATGACGGGCTTCTTCCTGTTCGTGATCCTCGGCGCGACCGACAAGCGCGGCGTGCCGGCCGGCTTCGCGCCGATCGCGATCGGGCTGTGCCTGACGCTGATTCACCTGATCTCGATCCCGGTCACCAACACGTCGGTGAACCCGGCGCGCTCGACCGGCCCGGCGCTGTTCGTCGGCGGCGACGCGATCGGCCAGCTCTGGCTGTTCTGGGTCGCGCCGCTGATCGGCGCGGTACTCGCCGGGATCATCTACCCGCTGGTCGCCGGACGTGACGACGCCGTCGACCTGCTGCCCGCATCCGCTCGCACAAGCGAATAAAACACTACGGGGTCAAGCGAGCAGAGCAGCGAGCCTCACGCTGTCGAAGAACACGAGGCAAGTCATTTCGACGGGCGCCCCTGCGGCGCCCGTTTTTCATTTCCGCGCACGGAAACAGCGCCGGGGCGGGCGCTCAGGACGCGACGACGTCGTCTTCGAGCGAGAACAGCGTGCGCAGGTGGCGGGCGACGCCCGCGTCGAAGTTGTTGCCGATCCGCGGGACGTGCGGCAGCCGCGCCACCAGGTCGGGGTTCGCGTTGTTCATCATGAATGCATGACCGGCGGTTTCGAGCAGGTCGATGTCGTTCATGTTGTCGCCGAACGCGATGCAGTGGCCGGTATCGACGCCGAGCCGCGCGAGCACGGTGCGCAGCGCGCGCCCCTTCGACACGTTCGCGGTCATCACTTCGAGGCAGTCAGGCAGCGAGTACGTGACGTACAGCGTATCGCCGAACCGCACGCGCATCTGCTCGGCGACGAGCGCCAGATCGGCCGGTTCGCCGATATACAGCACCTTCGCGATATTCGCGCCGTCGTGCGCGGCCATGTCGATCACGTCGTACCGGAAGCCCGAATCCTGGTGGAATTCGAGCAGGTGCGGCGCTTCGCGGTCGATCAGCCAGCCGTCGTTGGTGAACAGGTTGACGATCACGCGGCCGTGCGCGCCGACGACTTCCGGCTGCACGAGGCGGCGAACGATCGCTGCGTCGACGTCCTGCGAATGGATCGTCGTGTCGTCCGGCGCATGCACGCGCGCGCCGTTCGACGTGATCAGGTACGGCCGGATGCCCAGCACGTCGCGAATGCCGGCGACGTCCGCATAGTGGCGCCCCGTGGCGATCACGAACTGCACGCCGTCGCGGTCGAGCCGGCGAACGGTGTCGATCGTGTACGGGTCGAGCTGGTGGTCGCTGTTCAGCAGCGTACCGTCGAGATCGGTGGCGATGACTTTGTACATGGGACGGGAGAGCGGCGCTCGCGGCACGGAGGAAGCGTCATTTTAACGTCGTGCCCCGCCGCGCGCCGGACGGTTGCCGGCCACACGCGGCCCGAGGTGCTGCTGCGGCGCGGCATCCATCCCGCTCGCGCTCAGCTCAGCCACCCTCCGTCGCCCGCAGCGCACGCAGCGCGAGCCGCAGCGCACCATGTGCCGAATCGTCGAGCGGCGCGCGCAGCCGGGCGGCGTGCCGTGCCGGCACGGCGGGCGCAAGCGCGTCCGCCAGCCCGCCGCACAGCGCGACCGGCAGCGCCTGCTGAGGATCGAGCGCGTCGATCATCTTGCCGATCTCGTCGCCGGCCTGCGCGATCAGCGCGCTCGCGACCGGATGCGTGCGGTGCGCGAACACGATCGGCGCGAGACGCGCGTAGATCGTCTGGTTCGCGTCGCACGACCACTGGACGAGCGCGTCGCGATCCTGCGCGCCCGTTTCCGCGAGCAGGGCCGTGGCGAACGCGTCGCGCGGCACGCGGCCGTCGAGCGCCTGTTGCGCATAGGCGAGCGCGCGCACGCCGAGCCACGCGCCGCTCGCCTCGTCGCCGGACGGAAAGCCGAAACCGCCCGCGATCCGGCACGCGCCGTCCGCATCGAGCGCCGCCGCGATGCTGCCGGTGCCGAGCGCGACGATGAGCCCCGGCGCGCCGCCATGCGCACCGACGACGGTCGTATACGCGTCGCTCTCGATCGCGAGCGCGCCGAGCGGCGCCTGCGCGCGGAATGCGGCGAGCCATGCCGCGTTGTTGACGCCGGCGAGCCCGCAGCCGAGCGCGCACTGCGACCAGTCGAACGCGAGGCCGGCGTGCATGAACGCGTCCGCGCACGCCGCCCCGATCGACGCCCATGCGCGCTCGATGCCGAGACCGAGCCCGGACGGGCCGCCGCGCCCCTGCGCGAGCTCGCGCCCGTGCCGATCGGCCAGCACCGCGCGCGTGCCCGTGCCGCCGCCGTCGATGCCGATCGCAAAAAGTAATGCCGCCATGCCTTCATCCCGCTGATTCGAACAGGCGCCAAGCTTAACCGGATCGGCGCCGCGCGCCCATCTGCCGTTCGGCCGACTATTCCGCCAAAAGGGCTTCCGCTATGCTGGCGCGATCGAATCGATACTGAAAACGAGGCAGACGATGTCGCAGCGGTGCAACTGGGTGAAGACGGAAGCGGACGCTCACTACCACGATACCGAGTGGGGCGTGCCGTCGCACGACGATCGCCACCTGTTCGAAATGCTGATCCTGGAAGGCGCGCAGGCCGGGCTGTCGTGGTCGACGATCCTGAACAAGCGCGCGGGCTATCGCGAAGCGTTCGCCGATTTCGACGTCGATGCCGTCGCGCGCTTCACGCCCAAGCGCATCGAGAAATTGCTGGAGAACCCGGGCATCGTACGCAACCGCGCGAAGGTCGAATCGGCGGTGACCAACGCGCGCGCGGTGCAGCGCATTCGCGAGGAGCATGGGTCGCTCGCCGCGTTCCTGTGGTCGTTCGTCGGCGACACGCCGATCCAGAATGCGTGGCAGTCGTACCGCGACGCGCCCGCATCGACCGAGCAGTCCGACGCGCTCAGCAAGGCGCTGAAAGCGTACGGTTGCAAGTTCGTCGGCTCGACGATCTGCTATGCGCTGATGCAGGCAACCGGTATGGTCAACGATCACGAAGCCGGCTGCCCGTGCCACGCGCAGTGCGCGGCGCTCGGCGGCAAGCAGCCGGCACGCCGGCGCAAGGCGGGCTGACAGCGCCGGCCCAAACGTGGCATCGGCGCCGCGCTGCTGCCCCGCGGCGGCGGCGCCGTCCGCTTGCCGCTTGCCGCCTGACCTTTACCGCGCGGCGCGCGACGAAGACGCCGCCGGCACGACCGGCCGCCCGCTCCGCGCGGCCCGCACGCGTGCGCTGCGCTTCTTCACCCAGATGCAGACGCCCGTCACGCTCAGCATCGCGATCACGATGCCGAGCATGCTGACGGCGACCCGTCCGGCGACCCCGGCGATGCGCCCCGAGTGCAGCGGAAATTGCGCCTGCATGAACAGGTCGCCGGCCGAACCGCGGCCCGGCACCTGTGCCGCGACGGGCTTGCCGGTCACCGCATTCCAGTACAGCCACGCATTGCCGAGCCCGACGTCGCCATGGTCGTTGCCCGGCGTGAAGAACCCGACCGCATAGGCGTTCATCGCCGGCGCGAACAGCAGCGCGCCCGGCGGCGCGACGATCCCCGCGTCGCGGCCGGCCGAGCGCGCGATCTCGACGATCCGTTCGCGCGGCAGCACCTGGCTGCCCGGCCGGGCCGGCGGGAAATGTTCGGGATTCGTATACGGCGTTTCGGCGAGCGGCGAAACCAGCGACACCAGCGGGCGCACGACCGGAACGGCGAGGTTCATCGAGATCGACGTGACCGCGACGACGAGCAGCAGCCCCCACACCCACACGCCGCCCGAGCGGTGCAGGTCGAACACGAGCGGATAGCCGCCGCGCCGCAGGCGAAACACGAACGACTTGCGCCAGCTTTTCAGGTTCGGAAACGCAAGCACGAGCGCGATCAGGCTGTCGATCGCCCACACGATGCCGACGACGCCCATCACCCAGAACCCGAAATTGATCCCGCCATACACGGGCAGGAACAGCGAGTAGTGCAGCCGGTAGATGAACGGCATCAGGTCGAGCCGCGCGAGCGACGGCGCCCCCCATTCGCGGCGGCCCTGCACCGCGCCGGTCGCGGGATCGATGGCGATCTGGCTGAAACCGAGTGCGTACGGCTGGCCGGTCGCCGGATCGAGACGCGGCATCACGCCCGCCTGCAGCGTGTGCCCCGGTTCGACCGCGAGCGGCAGATAGGTCACCTGCACGCGCGGATCGGCGGCCTCGATGCGCGCCGCGAGTTCGAGCGGCGCAAGCGGCGTCGCGCCGCTGCGCGCGGTATAGAAATCCGGGTTCAGCGCCGCGTCGAGCTCGTGGTCCCACGCGATCAGCGCGCCGGTGAGCCCCGCGACGAACAGGAACAGCGCGATGGCGAGCCCGAACCAGCGGTGCAGGCGCACGAGAAACGGTCGCACGAACGCATTCATCGCGTGCGCAGCGAACGGAAAGCGGGCCGGCACGAGCGGCGGCCCCGATTCGACGGGATGCAGTTCATTGGATGTCCGGGCGCCGCGCGGCGGTCGTCCGGCCCGATCAGGCGAGGCCGGATGCCCTTGTACGCGGCGTGGAATTGTTGCGCGATCAGCAGGTTTTGATACGATGCGCGACATTTTAACTCAATGCGAATGATTCTTACTCGCATTTTTGCTCGCTCGCCATGACCGTCAGCCTCGCCCGCCCTCCTGTCCGTCCACGCCGCGTGGCCGCCGCCCTCGCCTGCGTTGCCGCGTCGCTCGCGCATGCGGACGATTCGCCCGGCGACGCCGCGGTGCTGCCCGCCCTCGACATCACGGCCGCGCACGATTCGCCGCAACACTTGACCGACACGATCTCGACGGGTGCGCTCGGCACACGCCGTCAGCTCGACACGCCGTTCTCGACGACGATCGTCACGTCGGAAGATCTCGAGGCGCGCCAGCCGTACAAGCTCGGCGACGTGTTCGCGAACGACGCGTCGGTGTCCGACAACAGCGGCGCGTACAGCGCGTGGGCCAGCTACATGACCGTGCGCGGCATGCAGCTCGACTGGCAGAACGGCTACAAGATCGACGGACAGCCGTTCGTCACGTACGGCATCACGATGCCGTACGAGCAACTGGAACGCGTCGAGTTGCTGAAGGGGCTCGGCGGCTTCCTGTACGGCTTCGTGACGCCGGGCGGCGTCGTCAACTACGTGACGAAGCAGCCGGGCGCCGAACCGGTACGCGGCGTCGACATCGGCTACCGCAGCACCGGCGTGTGGACCGAGCATGTCGATCTCGGCCAGCGCTTCGGGCCGGACAACATGTTCGGCGCGCGGCTGAACGCGACGCACGAGGAAGGCAAGACGTACAACGACGGCAACATCCGCCGCGACAGCGTGTCGGTCGCGCTGCAGGCGAACCTGACGCGCGACCTCTCGGTGTCGTTCGGCGCGCTGTACCAGGATCGCCGCACGACCGGCCAGACGCCGTCGATCTTCACCGGCAGCTATCCGGGCGGCGCACTGCCCGCCACGATCAGCGGCGGGTCGACGAACCTGGGCGGCAAGGACCAGTACCTGAACACGAACCTGCAGCTCTATACGGCCGGGCTGCAATACCAGCTCGCCCCCGACTGGCAGCTCGACGTCGCGTACAGCTACAGCAAGGCGACGCGCCGCCGCAACGAAAGCACGCTATACCTGCAGGACGCGGCCGGCAACTACACCGACAGCCGCTACGTCGGCATGGAGGATCACCGCTTCAGCCAGTGGCGCGCGATGGTCGAGGGCAAGGTGCGCACGGGCCCGTTCGGCCACCAGATCGTGCTCGGCGCGTCGTGGCAGAAGCAGGCGAACGACTATTCGGCGAACAGCGTATTCGTGCCGCTCGGCGCCGGCAACCTCTATGCGCCGAATCCGTACCGCTACGAGAGTCCGCACGGCTTCATCCAGTACCGCACGAGCGAGATCGTGCAGAAATCGCTGTTCGCGAGCGACACCGTGCAGTTGACCGAGCGCTGGTCGGTGCTGGCCGGCGTGCGCTACATGAACTACGCGCAGCGCGCGTTCCAGGCGAGCGGCGCCGAGGATCCCGGCTATCGCCAGAACGGCGTGGTGACGCCGACCTTCGCGGTGATGTTCAAGCTCGCGCCGACGGCCACCGCGTACGCGAGCTACGCCGAATCGCTCGAGCCCGGCAGCCGCGTGAACGACGTCTACGCGAACGCGGGCCAGGTGCTCAAGCCGCTGCGCAGCAGGCAGTACGAGCTCGGGATCAAGAGCGAGCAGGCGCGCTGGAGCGCGACGGCCGCGCTGTTTCGCATCGAGCGCAGCGCCGAATATGCGAATGCCGCGAACGTCTACGTGCAGGACGGCGAATCGGTCATTCAGGGGATCGAGGTGGGCGCGCGCGCGAAATTCGGCGCGCGCTGGAGCGCGGGCGTCGACGCGATGCTGCTCGACGCGTGGTACGCGAACGGGATCGGCAACAACGGCAACCGTGTTGCCGGCGCGCCGCGCTTCGTGCTCGCCGGCGACGTCGGCTATGCGGTGCCGGGCGTACCGGGGCTGACGCTCGGCGTCGACGCGAAATTCACCGGCGCGACGCCGCTGCGCGCCGCCGGCGGCCTCGACGCGCCGGGCTTTCTCGTCGTCAACGCAGGCGCGCGCTACCTGACGCGGGTCGGCCGCCGCGACGTGACGCTGCGCGCGTCGATCGACAACGTGCTGAACCGCCGTTACTGGGAATACCAGTACGCGGACTACGTGAAGCCGGGCGACCCGCGCACGGTGAGCCTGAGCGCGAAGATCGACTTCTGAACGCCGCGTCCGCCGGTCGAAAACCGCCGGACGTGGGCCGAAAACATCGCGCGGCCCATCGGCCGTCGCGACATCGGGGCTTTCCCGGCCCGCAAAAGCAAAACGGCGGAGCGGCCTCTGTCGAGGCACACTCCGCCGTTTCGCGGCGAACCGTCAGACGCGCTTAGTGGAGCTTCTTCGGCAGCATCTGGCTGCGCAGACGCTTGTGCAGGCGCTTGACGGCTGCTGCCTTCTTGCGCTTGCGGACTGCGGTCGGCTTTTCGTAAGACTGGCGCTCACGCAGTTCAGCGATCAGGCCATTTTTTTCGATAGCGCGACGAAAGCGGCGAATCGCCACTTCGAACGGCTCGTTTTCTTTCAGAAGAATCGTCGTCATGTCGTTCCTAAATTGCTTAAACGGTCAAAAACGTAGCGGCCAAGCGCCACGCACCGGCCATCCGAGCGTCCCCACAACAGGCGAAACGAGCGGAAATACGGCCTCGGAGGCCGGAAAAGAGAGGCGGAAAGCACCGCGAGTACGCTTCACAACCGCGTGCAGCGCCGCGTTTGACTGCCAGCAGACATGCCGAAACCGGCAAAGGCGTGACAGAAAATCTCAATTCAGCCCGCCATCATAGCAGGGAATCACAGACAAAACCACCCTTTTGTCGATCGCGGGCGAACGTTCCGCCCAACCGCGCGATTCTCGCGCCACGGCCGCCACGCCGCCCGCCATGCCCCGTGCGCCTTCCCGGCGAAACCGGTCCTTCCGTCCCGAATTTCCTCGAACATCCCTCTAAAGTTTTCGCCGGGTGCCGCCGTCAACCAGGAAAGGCGGGCAGCGCCAGACGCAAAAAAGCGCCACGCCGAAATCAGAACCTGTCTGTATCTCAGGCATTTTCCAAAACGAGGAAGCAAATGCTGAACATCAACACCAACATCCTTTCGCTGACGACGCAGACGAATCTGTCGGGCTCGCAAAGCGCACTGTCGCAAGCAATCAACCGCCTGTCGTCGGGCAAGCGCATCAACACCGCTGCTGACGATGCAGCAGGCCTGGCGATCTCGACGTCGCAAACGGCGGCAATCAATGCGCTGACGCAAGGTGTTGCAAACGCGAACAACGGCATCTCGATGATCCAGACCGCCAACGGCGCGCTGCAATCGACGGTCGACAACCTGCAGCGTATCCGTACGCTGGCACAACAAGCGGGCGACGGCTCGCTGGATTCGAGCGCCCGCGCGAACCTGCAAGCTGAAGTGACGACGCGTCTCAGCGAAATCGACCGTGTCGCATCGCAAACGACGTTCAACAGCCAGACCATCCTGGGCGGCGCCGGCAGCGTCACGTTCCAGATCGGCGCAGCAGCAAACCAGGTCGTTACCGTCGACTTCGGCACGGCGAACTGGAACAGCACGGGCATGAGCGTGAACAGCCTGAGCGTCGCCACCCAGTCGGGCGCGCAATCGGCGATCACGGCGATCGACGCGGCACTGAAGCAAGTCAACACGTTCCAGGCAACGCTGGGCGCAGCACAGAACACGTTCCAGGCTGCGATCTCGACGACGCAAACCCAGGCAACCAACATGACCGCCGCTCGCTCGCAGATCACCGACGCGGACTTCGCGACGGAAACGGCGAACCTGAGCAAGGCGCAAGTGCTGCAACAAGCTGGTATCTCGGTTCTGGCGCAAGCGAACTCGCTGCCGCAGCAAGTCCTGAAGCTCCTCGGCTAATCGAGCAGCACCCGCGGCGGGCCACGTGCCCGCCCGCCTCCGGGCACGGCGGCGTCGCCATGCGACGCATCGAGACGCCGCCGAAACCGCCCGGACCGGAATTCTTCAGGGAGGCACGCCTCCCTCTTTGCATTGAACCGCGGCGCCCCGCCGCATCGCGCACGTTGATTGCGCGGACGACCGGAGCAACGGCATGGCCACCACGACCCCCGTCAGCAGCACGGACATCAGCACCATCCTGGCGAATGCAGGTCAATCGATCATCAGCGGCGCGACCAATTCGACGCTCGACGTCAATACGCTCGTCACGACGCTGGTGAACGCGAAGACGGCCGGGCAATTGCAGGCCCTGCAGACCCGGCAGACGAACGACAATACGCAGCTGTCCGCGATCGGCCAGCTGAAGGGCGCGCTGTCCGCGCTGCAGACCGCGCTCACCGGCCTCTCGGACGGCACCGCGCTCGGCAGCCTGGCCGCGACGGCGAGCGGCACGGGCATCGCGACGACGATCAAGAGCGGCAGCGGCGCGGTGGCCGGTTCGTATTCGGTCAATGTCACGCAGCTCGCGACCGCCAACAAGCTGTCGTCGGCCGGCGTGACGTCGGCGGACACGATCTCGGCCGGCTCGCTGAGCATCACCTTCGGCAGCAACCCCGCGTTCAACGTCAACGTGGCGGCCGGCGCGTCGCTGTCCGACATCGCGTCGTCGATCAACTCCGCGTCCGGCAATGCCGGCGTCACCGCGTCGGTCATCACCGGTTCGGACGGCCAGCATCTCGTGATGCAGTCGAACCTCACCGGTGCAGCCAGCACGATCTCGATCACGGGCACAGGCGTCAACTCGAAACTGACGTCGGGGTACACGACCGTCACGCCGGCCGCCGACGCGAAGCTGACGATCGACGGCACGCCGGTGTCGAGCGCGTCGAACAACGTGTCGGGCGCGCTGACGGGTGTCACGCTGGCGCTGTCACAGGCCGCAGTCGGCACGACGCAAACCATCACGCTGTCGCAAGACACGGCCGCGGCGACGACCGCGATCAACAATTTCGCGACCGCGTATACCAACTTCGTGAATACCGCGAAATCGCTGTCGAGCTACGACTCGACCGCGAAGACCGCCGGCCCGCTGCTCGGCGACGCGATGCTGAACACGATCAGGAACACACTCGCGACGACGCTCAGCAGCGGCGTCACGACGGGCGGCACGACCTATGCGCTCGGCAGCATCGGCATCAACGTGGATTCGACCGGCGCGATGTCGGTCGACACCGCCGCGCTGACCACCGCGCTCAAGTCGAACAGTTCCGCGGTGACGGCGATCTTCAACCAGACGAACGGCATCGCCCAGGCGCTCAATGCGAACATCAACTCGTACACGCAGACGTCCGGCCTGATCGACCAGCGCACCAACGCGATCAACGCCGATCTGAAGAGTGTGCAGGGTCAGGCGACGCAGCTACAGAGCTACTCGGACCAGTTGACCAAGCAATACAATGCGCAGTTCACCGCGCTGAACACGCTGATGGCGACGATGGCGAACAACACCCGCTACCTGACCCAGCTGTTCGGCGGCCAGAACAGCGCCGGCGCGATGGCCAACAACAAGTAAGCGTTGGCCGCCCCCCCTTCGGAGCAGAACCATGACGAACGACACGCTGTCCCGCGCCTTCGACCTGACCCGTGCCATGCAGTCGGCGGCCGATGCGCGCGACTGGGTGCGCGTCGCGGCCCTCGCCGACGAACGCTCGCCGCTGCTGATGAACCTGTCCGGCGAGCAGACCCCGGACGTGCTGGATCAGGTGCGGCAGATCATGGCGATCGACGCGTCGATCACGGAGCATGCGCAGACGGACCGTGACCGCCTGGCCGCGGAATTTGCGCAGTCCCGGGAGCGGATCGAGGCCGCGAGCCAGTACCAGAAAGCCGGCATGCTGTGACCGGCCGGGCGTCTCGGCCGCCGCGCATTTCGAATTAAAAGACGCCGCCAGTCGAGCGGTCCGTTGTCGCCGTACCGTCGAGCCGCTTCAATGCGGCTTTTTTTTCGCCTGCAGGCGGGAGCGCGCGCCGGATCGCGCCGGCTACGCCCGCGTCGCCCGCTCGACGGCCGCGTCGATCATCTCGGGCGGCCGGCCCGACGATGCGCGAGCGCGGCTTCCAGCCGTGGCGCGATCCCGCTCGTCACGCGTCCCGGGGTGCCGTCTCGCCGGCCGCGTAGCGGGCCCACATGCCGTGCAGCGCGTCCTCGAGGTTGCGTGCGAAGCGCGACGCATCGCACAGCGGCGACGCCAGCGCGCGTTCGCGCAGCGTTGCACGCAGCGTCGCCAGCCCGTCGCGGTCGCGCGCGAACGCGACGGCCTTCGCGAGGTACGCATCCTCGTCTTCCGCGATCCAGTCGCCCATGCCCGCCGCGTGCAGCAGGCTTTCGCAAATGTGCGTGACGAACCGGCCGCCCTTCATCCCGAGCACCGGCACGCCCATCCACAGCGCTTCGGCCGTGGTCGTGCCGCCCGGGTACGGGAACGGGCTCAGCGCGATGTCGATGCGGTTATACGCGGCGAAGTACTCCGCACGCGGCGAACCGCCTTCGAGCATCAGCCGATCCGCGCCGATGCCGTGCCGCGCGAAGCGCTCGAGCGTCGCCTGGTTCACGTCGCCGGCGCCGAGCTCATGGGCCTTCAGCAGCAGGCGTGCGTCCGGCAGTGCGTGCAGGATGCGCGACCACAGCGCGACGACCTCGTCGCTGATCTTGATCAGCTTGCCGAAGCAGCCGAACGTGACGCCGCCATGAACCCCCATCGGCGGCGGGCCGACCGCGACATCGTACGGCGGCGGCGTGAAGCAAAGGTAGCTGTCCGGCAGCCGCCACGGCCGCTCGGTGAAGTGATGCGCCTCGTCGGCCGGTAGCGTATGCGCATCGCCGATGAAATAGTCGATCGCGCGGCAACCGGTCGTCGCGAA
Source organism: Burkholderia sp. A2 (assembly GCF_001729305.1). Classification (NCBI taxonomy): domain Bacteria; kingdom Pseudomonadati; phylum Pseudomonadota; class Betaproteobacteria; order Burkholderiales; family Burkholderiaceae; genus Burkholderia; species Burkholderia sp. A2. The sequence continues at coordinate 56,793 of NZ_LZXX01000091.1, forward strand.
GAAACCGAGCCAGCTCGCCTGCACCGGCGCGGGCTTGTGCCCGAAGATCGGCAAGCCGCTCCAGTTGGTATGGCCTGCCATATCGATCAGGATGTCGATGCCGTCGTCGCGAATCAGTTGCGCGGCCTCCTCGCGGCCCAGGCTGACCACCTTCTTCCAGCTCGCGAAGTTCGGCCTGAGCCGCGCGGTCACGTCGTCCTCGCCGACGAAGGTCACATAGGCATGCGGCTCGATGCGCGACCGGTCGATCCGCGCGAGCACGCTTTCAAGGAAGATGCCGACCGGATGCTGCCGCAGGTCGCCCGACACGAAGCCGACACGCAGCGGCCGCCCCTGCGCCTGCGCGACGCGCTGCGCGCGGTCGTGCTCGAACGGATGCGCGTCGCGCTCGAGATGCTCGCCGTAGCGGCGCGCTTCGGCGACCCACTCCTGCGGTTCGAACGCGGGTGAGCTCGACATGTTGAACAGCATCCGCGAGTACGCGCGATGCAGGTCGTGCCGGATCGCCGAGCGGAACGCATCCAGCGCGCCGGCGAGATCCCCTTTCGCCCACAGGATGTCGCCGAGCGTCATCTGGACCTTCAGCGGATCGATGCCGAGCGCCCTCGCGATCTCGGTGTGCTTCATCGCCTCGTCGAGCTTCTCGAGCCGAAACAGCGCGGCGGCGAGGTTGTGATGCGCGTCGGCATCGTCCGGGTTCAAGTCGATCGCATGCCGGTGGCTCAACTCCGCGGCGGCCAGCAAGTTGAGGTTGTGATACGCGAAGCCAAGGAAGTTGTATGCGTCGGCCAGTTCGGGATCGAGCTCGATCGCACGCCGGCACACCTTCACCGCCTGCCCGTATTCGCCCTGCTGGTTGCGCAAATCGCCGAGCCACGCCCATGCCTGTGCATGCGCGGGGTCGATCGCGACCGCCTGCTCGAGCAGTTCGAGCGCCTTGTCGAAATCGCCGATGCGCTGCAGCAACCTTGCCAGCACGCAGTGCGCGTCCGCGTCGCCCGGATCGAGCCCTTCGCGCGCATGGTCGATCGCGCCTTGCAGATCGCCGGCCGCGCGCAGCGTCGCGCTCAGCCCCCGGTGCGCGACACGGAAGCCCGGTTGCAGCGCGATGGCGCGACGATAGGCATCCGCAGCATCGTCGAATTTCTCCTGCGCATGCAGCGCGTTGCCGAGATTGCAGTACGCATCCGCGTACCGCGGCTGGTGCGCGACGGCCTTGGCGTAGCTCGCGGCCGCCGCTTCGTGCTCGCCCAGGTCCTGCAGCGCGTTGCCGAGATTGTTGTACGCCTCCGCGTAACCGGGGCGCAGCTCGATCGCGCGCGCGCAGCTCTGCATCGCGGCCGCCGGCTCGCGTGCGTCACGCAACGCGTTGCCGAGGTTGTTGTGCGCCTCCGGATAGTCCGGTCGCAGCGCCACCGCGCGCCGATAGTGCGTGATCGCGTCGTCGAGCCGGCCGCTTTCGCGCAGCATGTTGCCCAGGTTGTTGAAGTACGACGCATCCGGCCGCTCGACGAGCGATTGCTCCATCAGCGCGAGCCCCGCGTCGTACTGCTTCAGCTGGCATGCCAGCAGCCCGAGGAAATGCAGTGCATCCGGCTGGCCCGGCTGCGCGGTGAGGATCGCGTCGTACAGTGTCTTCGCTTCCGCGAGACGCCCCGCCTGATGATGCGCGAGCGCGGACTGCAGCGTGTCGTGGATATCGTTCATGCTTCCTGCTCCGGGTTCGTATAGCGTTGCCACATGGCGAGGAACGCCGCTTCGAGATGCGCCGCGAACCGGCGCGCGTCGCACAACGGCGACGCGAGCAGCTGCGCACGCAGGCTCGCGCGCAGCGCCGCGAGGCGCTCGCGATCGTGCACTGCCGCGATCGCCTTCGCGACATAGCCGTCCTCGCCGTCAGCAACCCATTCGCCCATGCCCGCCGCGTGAAGCACGCTTTCGCAGATGTGCGTGACAAAGCGCCCGCCCTTCATGCCGAGCACCGGCACACCCATCCACAGCGCTTCGGCCGTGGTCGTGCCGCCCGGGTACGGGAACGGGCTCAGCGCGACGTCGATGCGGTTGTATGCGCCCAAGTATTCCGCGCGCGGCGAACCGCCCTCGAGGATCAGCCGGTCCGCGTCGATGCCATGCCGCGCGAAGCGCGCGGCGGTCGTGTCGCGCACGCCCTCGCGACTAAGTTCGTGCGCCTTGAGCAGCAGCCGCGCGTTCGGCAGCGCGTGCAGGATGCGCGACCATGCGCGCACGACGTCGTCGCCGATCTTCACGAGCTGGCCGAAGCAACCTAACGTCGGATGGCCGCTCGCCGCCATCGGCAACGGGCCGACCTCGACGTCGCAGGCCGGCGGCGTGAAGCACAGGAAGCTGTCCGGCAGCCGCCACGGCTTCTCGACGAAGTGATGCGCTTCGGCGTCCGGCAGCGTGTAGCGGTCGCCGATGAAGTAGTCGATCGCGTCGCAGCCGGTCGATGCGAAGAAACCGAGCCAGCTCGCCTGCACCGGCGCGGGTTTCCAGCCGAACACCGGGAGCCCGCTCGACTGCGTATGGCCGGCGAGGTCGACGAGAACGTCGATTTCGTCGTCGTGAATCATCCGCGCGGCCACGTCCGGACCCAGCGCGGCGATCGAGCGCCAGCCGTTCGCGTGCGGCTTCAGTTTCGCGGTGATCGCGTCCTCCTCGTCCGTGGTCACGTACACGCGCAGGTCGATGCGTGTGCGCTCGAGGTGCGCGAGCACGCTTTCCAGGAAGATCCCGACCGGGTGCAGGCGCAGGTCGCCGGACACGAAGCCGACGCGCAGCGGCCGCCCTTGCGCGCGCGCGTCCCGCTCGCGCGGATCGTGCACATGGCGCGTCGAACGCCCGGCCAGGTGCCGGCCGTAGCGTCGCGCGTCGGCCAGATAGTCGGCGGGGCTCACGCAAGCGGACGCCGCCGCGCTGAACAGCAGCCGGTTCAGCACGGTCGCCGCCACGTCGTCGGCATCGTCGCGCACCAGCGCGAGCGCGTCGCGATAGGCCTGGACCGCGGCATCGACGTTGCCCTGCGCGCGCAGGATGTCGCCGAGATTGACGTGCATCAACACGGCCGGCGGACCGGCCTGCAACGCCTGCCGGCAATACACGAGCGCCTCGTCGAGCCGCTGCAGCTTCAGCAGCACGACGGACAGGTTGTGGCATGCGCCGGCGTCCGCCGGATTGAGCGCGACGGCCATGCGATGGCTCGCTTGCGCATCCTCGAGCCGGTTCAGTCCGTGATACGCGTTGCCCGCGTGGTTATGTGCGTCGCCGAGGTTCGGCGCGAGCCGGATCGCGTCCTGCGCATGCGCGAGCGCTTCCGCGCAGCGCAGTTGCTTGTGACGCACGGCGCTCAGGTTCGCGTGAGCCATCGCCATCGACGCATCCAGCTCGATCGCGCGGCCGTAATGCGTGGCGGCGCCATCGAGGTCACCCAGATCCTGCAGTGCATTGCCGAGGTTGTTGTACGCCTGCGCATAGCCGGGGCGCAGCTCGATCGCGCGCGCGCAACTCTGCATCGCGGCCGCCGGCTCGTGCGCGTCGCGCAACGCGTTGCCGAGGTTGTTGTGCGCCTCCGGATAGTCCGGCCGCAGCGCCACCGCGCGCCGGTAGTGCGCGATCGCGTCGTCGAGCCGGCCGCTTTCGCGCAGCATGTTGCCCAGGTTGTTGAAGTACGACGCATCCGGCCGCTCGACGAGCGATTGCTCCATCAGCGCGAGCCCCGCGTCGTACTGCTTCAGCTGGCATGCCAGCAGCCCGAGGAAATGCAGTGCATCCGGCTGGCCCGGCTGCGCGGTGAGGATCGCGTCGTACAGCGTCTTCGCTTCCGCGAGACGCCCCGCCTGATGATGCGCGAGCGCCGCCTGCAATGCCTGTCCTGTTCCGTCCATCTCGTCTGTCCTGCTCAATAGGGATGCGGTTCGCGTCGGAAGTCGATCAGCCTGCCGCCGTGCCCGATCATCACGGCCGGCGCCGCAATCCCATCGCGCGCCATCCCGACGACGGCGGCGCGGTGCTCAGCGCGAGGGGCGCCGTGTTCCGCTTGCCGCCAACGTGGAAAGGCCCACGCACGTCAAGTCGTGAGCGGCCTCACGCGGATGCGACGTGCTGCGCCCACATGCCGTGCAGTGCGTCCTCGAAGTGGCGCGCGAAGCGGGGCGCGTCGCACAGCGGCGACGCGAGCACCTGCGCGCGCAGCGTCGTGCGCAGCGCCGCCAGCTCGGCGGGCTGGCCGACCTGCGCGACGGCCTTCGCGACATACGCGGCGTCGTCGTCCGCGATCCACTCGGGGAGCCGCGCCGAATGCAGCAGGCTCTCGGCGATGTGCGACAGGAAGCGCTCGCCGCGCCGGCACAGCACGGGCACGCCCATCCACAGCGCTTCGGCGGTCGTCGTACCGCCCGGATACGGGAACGGGCTCAGCATCAGGTCGACACGCCCGTACGCGGCCAGGTATTCGGCGCGCGGCGAGCGGCCTTCGAGGATCAGGCGCTGCGCGTCGATGCCGTGCGCCGCGAAGCGCGCGGCAAGCGCCTGCTGCTCGCGCGGATCGTCGAGATGCTCGGCCTTCACGAACAGCTTCGCGCCCGTGACCGATTGCAGCACGCGCGACCAGACCGCGACGACGTGATCGGTAATCTTCGCGAGCTTGCCGAAATAGCCGAAGGTCGGATGGCCGTTCGCGAGCATCGGCAGCGCGCCGACGTCGACAGGCTCGGCCGGCGGCGTGAAGCACAGATAGCTGTCCGGCAGATGCCACGGCCGCTCGGTGAAATGCGCGGCCTCGGCGGGCGGCAGCACGTGACGGTCGCCGATCACGTAGTCGATCGCGCCCACGCCGGTGCTCGCGAAATAACCGGGCCAGCTCGCCTGCAGCGGCGCCGGCTTCCACGCGAACAGCGGCAGGCGGTTGTAGACCGTGTGGCCCGCCGCGTCGAGCAGCACGTCGATGCGGTCCGCGCGGATACGCGCAGCCGCCGCTTCGTCGCTCAGGCCGGCGATGCTGGTCCATGTCGAGAAGGCCGGCTTGATGCGGGCGGTCACGTCGTCCTCGACGTCGCGCGTCGGGTACGCATGCATCTCGATCCGGTTCGCGTCGAGATGCTTCAGCATGCTCTCGATGAAATAGCCGACCGGATGCGACTTCAGATCGCCCGACACGATGCCGACCTTCAGCGGCCGCCCGACCCGGGGAGCCAGGTCGACGAGCCAGTCCGTCCACGGCTTCGCGCACCGCGTGACGAGTTCGTCGTAGCGCGCGGCCTCGGCGAGATAGGCGTCGTGGTCGAACGCTTCGCTGCAGTGGCTCGCGAACAGCAGGTTGCTGCGCGGCTCCGGCAGTTCGGGGCGCAGCGCGACCGCGTGCCGGTAAGCCTCGAGCGCGGCCGGAATCTCGTTCAGGTCGAACAGCGCATTCGCAAGATTGTTGTAGGCCTGGCCGTTGTCCGGCTTCAGCGCAATGGCCTGGCAGAACGCATCGACGGCCGCGCGGACGTCGCCGGCGAGCCGCAGCGCGTTGCCGAGGTTGTTGTACGCATCGACGTAGTCGGGTCGCAGATCGATTGCGAGACGGAAGCACTCGACGGCGGCGGCGTGACGGTTGTCCGCCTGCATCACGTTGCCGAGGTTGTAGTAGTACATCGCGTCCGGCCGGATCTCGATCGCCGCCATGATCAGGTCGGATGCCTCCTGATAGCGCCCGTACTGATGGCCGATCAGGCCAAGGAGGTGAAGCGCGTCCGCGTGCCGGGGATCGGTGTCAAGGATCTGCCGGTACAGCGTCTCGGCCTCTTCCAGCCGTTCGGCCTGATGGTGCGCCAGCGCCTGTTCGATCGTGGCGGCGGCGGGGGAGGTGGGCATCATGAGCTATGTCGTCCTGGTAGCCAATACGGGATTCGAATCGCGGCCGGCGCCGCTGCGTCGGCACACGCCTTCGCCCGCGGACGCACGCACCGACGGTCTCCGACGTGTCCGAATTCTCCACGCGCACGCCGCGTTCCAATTTGGCGAGCAGGTGCTGGAATTGGTCGCTATTCCCACGACTGCAAGCCGCACCCGCGGGCGCCTCGAATTCGCGCCGGACACGCGCGCATCCATCGAAATGCGGGGTGAAACCACCCGCTAATCCGACATTCGATCCTGGCGGCGCTCGCTAGACTTGATCGTAGAAAGATGTCCGACCTGCGACGCCAGGACGGTTGCGCATTCCGATGCCACCGCGCCGACACGCGCTCGTCCGGTCACACCCTTTGTGCCTGGAGCCCTGTGTATGCACGAATCAGCGATCATCACCAACGCAGATGGCGATCAGCTCGCGGCGCGCCGCGAACTGTTCGACCTGATGCAGACCTACCCCGCGACGCGCGAGGAACTGGAACGGTCGCTCGGCCTGTTCGTGCGCGGCTCGCTCCTCGCACGCATTCTCGCGACCTTTGAGATTTATCAAAAAATCGTGCCGCTGCCGGGCGCGATCCTCGATCTCGGCACGTGGCGCGGGCAGACCGCCGTGCTGTGCGAGAACTTCCGCGCGATTCTCGAGCCGCTGAACTTCCAGCGCCGGATCCACGCATTCGATACGTTCACGGGCTACACGGGCTTCGCCGAGCACGACACGCGCGACCGCAAGCTGTTCTCCGACGGCACGTACTCGCTGTCCGGCGAGTACGCCGACCTGCTGCGCAAGCTGCTGAACCTGCACGAGCGCAGCAACGCGATGGGACACGTGCATGACAAGCACCACGTGTGGGAAGGCGACTGCCGCGACACGCTGGCGGCGTTCGACGAAGCGCATCCCGGCGAGATGGTCGCGCTCGCGTGGTTCGACCTGAACGTGATCGAGCCGACCCGGCACGCGTTCGACGCGGTGATGGAGCGGCTGGTGCCCGGCGGCGTCGTCGCGTTCTGGCAGCTCACCCGCGGCGGCCAGCTGCCCGCGGAAGGCGTCCATTACCTGCGCGACCTGCTCGGCAACCGTGCGCACCAGATCCACAAGGCTGCAGCCTATCCGTCGCTCTGCTACCTGTCATTCCCGGAAGGTGGGGGCACACGCAAATGAAACTCGCAATCCTCGGCAACGGCATTCTCGGCCTGATGACGGCTCGCGCATGGCAGCAGGCCGACGCGGGCGTCGAACTCGTGATCGTCGGCCACGCGCATCGGCCCGGCTCGGCCACGCGCGCTGCGGCGGCGATGCTCAATTCGTTCACCGAGCTGGAAGGCGACTCGCTCGGCACGCCGATCGACCGCTTCAAGTTCGAGCTGAGCCGCGGCGCGACGGCGGCCTGGCCCGCCGTATTCGCTGAAATCTGCACGCCCGAGCGCGCGGTCGCGCACGGCTTCGGCACCTTCGTACTGAACAACGCGGCGACCGACGCGCTCGACGACGAGAACTTCGCGGCCATGCAGCGGTTCTGCCGCGAATTCGAAGAGCCCTGCGAGGCGGTCGATCCGTCAGGCATCCCGAACTATCATCCGGACCCGCGCTATCGCGCGCTGAAGGCGGTCTTCCTGAAGCGCGAAGGCTGGGTCAATCCGAAACAGTTTCTCGACGCGCTGAGCGCGTCGGTCGCGCAAGCCGGCAACGTGCGCTTCATCGACGCCGAGGTCGAGCGGCTCGACACCGCGGCCGGACGCGTCACCGGGGCGCGCCTGTCCGATGGCAGCGTGCTCGGCGCGGACCGCTTCATTCTCTGCAACGGCGCCAACGTGACGCGCGTGCTGCAGGCGAGCCTGCCCGATCTGCCGGTGCAGCGGATGTTCTACGGCATCGGCATGTCGATCGAACTGCAGAGCACGGAGAACGTGCACACGCACTGCGTGCGCACGACCAACCGCGGCCTCGCGTGCGGTGTGTATTCGGCGCCGTACGGGCCTGACCGGACCCTCGTCGGCGCCAGCAACTACATCAGCCCGGTGCCGCACGAGCACGGCCACGCCGGCAGCGCGTACACGCTGCTCAAGTCCGCGATGGACCAGATCAACACCCGCTTCTCGCGCGCGAACCTGGTCAACGTCAACGTCGGCTGGCGACCGACGACGTCCGACCTGTATCCGCTGTTCGGCGAAACCAGCGTGCGCGACCTGTGGATTCTCGGCGGCACCAAGCGCGACGGTTTCCACCTGTCGCCGGTGCTGTGCCGCGATCTCGTCGCGGCGATGCGCGGCGAGCCGATCGATCCGCGCTACGCGGAACTCGCGCCCGAACGCCCGCTGATCCGCAACATGACGCGCGAGGCCGCGATCGCGAAGACGGTACGCCATCAGATCAATGCCGCGTACCAGCACGACTTCGTACCGGCGCGCAACCGCATGGTCGAACAGCTTCGGAACGCGATGCGCGCGGACCTGGAGGCGCTGCACGACAAGCTGGGCGCAACGGACTGGGGCATTCCGCCCGAGCTCGTCGACATGTACCGGTACGGTCACATTCCGGCATGAGCGGTGCGACCATGAACCGCGACGCGAAGCGGGTGGCGATCGTGCAGTCCAACTACATTCCGTGGAAGGGCTACTTCGACCTGATCGCCGCCAGCGACGAGTTCATCCTCTACGATGACGCGCAGTACACGCGCCGCGACTGGCGCAACCGCAACCAGATCAAGACGCCGCAGGGCGTGCAATGGCTGAGCGTGCCGGTGAAGGTGAAGGGCAAGTATCACCAGTCGATCCGCGAAACCGAAATCGATGGCGCCGACTGGGCGCCGCTGCACTGGAAGGCCCTGCAGCAGAACTACGCGCGCGCACCGCACTTCGCGCGCTATGCGGACGAGCTCGAAGCGCTCTACACCGGTCGCACCTACGGGATGCTGAGCGAGCTGAATTTCGCGATGCTGACGTGGGTCCTGCGGCAACTGGAGATCGGCACGCGCGTGTCGTCGACGTCGGACTATGCGCTCCACGGCGACCGCACCGAGAAGCTGCTGAACCTGTGCGTGCAGGCGGGCGCGTCCGAGTACCTGTCCGGCCCGGCCGCGCGCAGCTACCTCGACGAGAACCTGTTCGCCGATGCCGGCGTCGCGGTGCGCTGGTTCGACTATCCGAGCTATCCCGAGTATCCGCAGCAGTGGGGCGACTTCGTCCACGGCGTGACCGTGCTCGACGTGCTGTTCAACTGCGGTCCCGAAGCGCGTCGGTACGCGCTGACCTCGAAAGACTGAGGCGATGTCCATGAGCGAATCCCGGCATGCGAGCCTGCTGGAAGAAGTGGCCGCGTACTACAGCGCGCGGCTGGCGGAGCACGGCGCGACCGCGCGCGGCGTCGACTGGAACGGCGAAACCAGCCAGTTCCTGCGCTTCGAACAACTGACGAAGATCCTGCCCGAGTCCGGCGGCCACTCGGTGAACGACATCGGCTGCGGCTACGGCGCGCTGGTCGATTTCCTGAAGGCGCGTGCGCTACCCGACGGCTTCGCGTATGCGGGCTACGACATCTCGTCCGATATGGTCGACGCCGCGCGGCAGCGCTATCGCGAAGACGCGAACGTCGCATTTCATGTCGGCGCGGTGCCGCAGGCCGCGTCGGACTACGGGATCGCATCCGGCATCTTCAACGTCAGGCGCGGTCACGGTGACGACGCATGGCTCGACTACATCCACGCGACGCTCGACACGCTGCACGCGACGAGCCGACTGGGCTTCGCGTTCAACTGCCTGACGTCGTATTCCGATCCGCCGTTCATGCGCCCGGACCTCCTGTACTACGCGGACCCGTGCGCGCTGTTCGATCGCTGCAAGCGCCGCTATTCGCGTCACGTCGCGCTGCTGCACGACTACGGCCTGTACGAATTCACGATTCTCGTCCGCAAGGACATCTGAGCGGCGCCGCGCGCGAGCCGCGCGGCCGAACGTCCCCCTTACTGCGGAGCCTGACCATGTTCGGCCCACCCAATCTCGACGTCATTCCGTTCGGCCGCCCGTTCGTGGTCGGCAAGGAGCTCTACTACATCGCGAAAGCGGTCGAGCAGGGCGGCCTCGCCGGCGACCAGGCGTTCACGAAGCTCTGCCACCGCTGGCTGGAAGCGCGCATCGGCTGCCAGCGCGCGCTGCTCACGCACTCGTGCACGGCCGCGCTCGAGATGGCCGCGATCCTCGCCGACGTGCAGCCCGGCGACGAAGTGATCATGCCGTCCTACACGTTCGTGTCGACCGCCAACGCGTTCGTGCTGCGCGGCGCGACGCCGGTGTTCGTCGACATCCGCCGCGACACGCTGAACCTTGACGAGACGCAGATCGCCGCCGCGATCACCAAGCGCACGCGCGCGATCGTGCCGGTGCACTACGCGGGCGTCGCATGCGACATGGACGTGATCGGGCAGCTCGCGGCGGACCACGACCTGTGGGTGATCGAGGATGCCGCTCAGGCGCTGCAGTCGTCGTGGAACGGCAAGCCGCTCGGCAGCCTCGGCCACCTCGCGTGCCTCAGCTTCCACGAGACCAAGAACGTGATCTCGGGCGAAGGCGGCGCGCTGCTGGTCAACGACCCGCGCCTCGTCGAGCGCGCGGAGATCATCCGCGAGAAGGGCACCAACCGCAGTCAGTTCTTCCGCGGGCAGGTGGACAAGTACACATGGGTCGACGTCGGGTCGTCGTTCCTGCCGGGCGAGCTGATCGCGGCGTTCCTGTACGCGCAGTTCGAGCACGCGGACGTGATCACCGCGCAGCGGCGCGCGACCGTGCAGCGCTACCAGGACGCGCTGCGGCCGCTGCACGCGGACGGGCTGATCGAGTTGCCCGCGATTTCGCTCGCCGAGCGCGGCAACGGCCACATGTTCTATTTCCTCGCACGCGACCTCGCCGAACGCACCGAGCTGCTGCAGCAGATCCGCGCGGTGGGCGTGAACGCGGTGTTCCACTACGTGCCGCTGCACAGTTCGCCGGCCGGGCAGCGCTATGGGCGCTGCGGGTCCGGCATGACGGTGACGGACCTCGTCGCCGACCGGCTCGTCCGGCTGCCGCTGTACCACGACATGACCGAAGCCGAACAGGATCGCATCCTCGACGTGGTCTTCGATTTCTACCGCACCCGATAACGATGACGACTCCCAAACCCGGCCTGGCGCACGGCGGTTCGCGCATTTTTACGCGACTCGGCCACCCGTACTACATCCTCGCGCCGAATTTCCGGCAAACCTCCGGCGGGATCCGCGCGATGCACTATCTGTGCCACGTGCTGAACCTCCTCGGCCAGGAAGCGTACGTCTGCACGCCGGTCGTGCATCCTGACCTGCGCACGCCGCCGCTGACCGACGACATCGTGCAGGCGCACGCCCGCGCGAATCGCAGCCCGATCGTCGTCTACCCGGACGTCGTCACCGGCAATCCGTTCAACGCGCGCTGCGTCGTACGCTACCTGCTGGCCGAGCCCGGCCGCATCAACGGCGAACCGATTACCCTGCAGCCGAACGACCTCATCTTCACGTTCGGGCCGTCGCTGGTGCCCGAAGAATGGAAGGCGGACCTGCTGCGCATACCGCTGGTCGACACGCGCATCTTCAACAGCGACGGTGTCGATGACGCACGCCGCAACGGCACGGCCGTCTTCATCAATCGCCACCTGCGGCGCGGCGGCACGCTGCATCCGGTCACCGCCGAGTCGATCGAAATCTCGACCCGCGTGCCGGAACGTTCGGCGCACGAACTCGCGGCGCTGTTCCGACAGGTCGAGTGCGTGTACATGTACGAATGGTCTACCGCCGTGTTCGAAGCGCTGCTGTGCGGCTGCCCGGTCGTGTGCATCATGAATGACGCGTCGCTGTCGGAGCCGACCCGGTGGGTGATGGACGGCAAGGGCATCGCGTGGGGGCTCGACGAACACGAGATCGCGCACGCGAAGGCCACCGTTCACGAAGCGCGCGGCGTCTACCTGAAGGAAGAGGACGCGTTCTGGCAGCAGCTGCAGAACTTCGTCGAGCGAACCCAGGCACACGCGGACAAGCTGGATGCGCAGGCCGTCGCGACGGGCGCCGCCGCCCAAGGACAGCCCGCGTCCGCGCCGCGCTCGTGCATCGCGGTCGTCACCGCCGAACCGGCCGACCACGCGCGCACCAGCCTGCGCTTCGCGCAGCCGTTCGCGCGGCTGGACCGCGAATGGGCACTGACGTTCCCTGTCACGCCGGCCGGCATCGATCCCGACGCGCTGCAGCGCGCTGACCTGATCGTGCTGCAGGGCGACACGCCGGGCCTGCTGTCCCCCGCCACGCTGGAACACCTGTTCTCGCTCGGCAAGCCGGTCGTCCTCGAGATCGACGCGCCGCTCGACACGCTGCTCGCCGACATCCCCGGCGCGGCCGACAACGCGCGCCGCAAGGCGGGCATCCGCAGCGCCGTGCAGCGTGCGCATGCGCTCGTCGTGCCGTCGGAAGCGCTGGTGCGGCAGTACCGTCATGTCAACGCATCGGTCCACGTGCTGCCGACCGGCGTCGATCTCGAGCGTCTGCACCGCGCGGCGCCCGGCGTGCGCGACCACGTGAACCTCGCGGTTTCCGGCACCGGTCTCGACCGCGTGCGTCTCGAGCAGGTCCGCCACGCGCTGGCCGAGCTCCGCCGCCGGTTTCCGGGGAAGCTCCGGGTGTCGTTTGTCGGCGCGGCGCTGCCGGCCGGCTGGGACCGCGAACCGGACGTCACGCTGATCGCGGAGCCTGCCCCTTACGACAGCTACGCCGACGCGCTGAAGCGCGCGGACCTCGACATCGCGCTGGTCGCGGCGCCGGTCACGTTGCGCGACGATGCGCCGCCGCGCGCATGGCTCGAATGCTCGGCGGCCGGCGCGGCCACGGTGCTCGTCGCCACGCCGGCGGAAGGTTGCTCGGTTGTCCACGGCCGCACGGGCTGGCTCGTCGCCGACACCGCCGACGCGTGGGTCGACGCGATCGCGCACCTGATCGAGCATCCGCAAACCCGCGCGCGACTCGCCGCGGCCGCGCAGGATGCGATCCGTGCGCAGCACGACATCGGCCGCAACGCCGCGCGCCACGGCGTGCTGTACGCGCGGCTGCTCGCGGAGAACCGGACGCGGGCGCCCGTCGCCGCGATTGCGGACGCCGCACCGCGCCGCAAGCGCCTGATCGTGTATTCGATCGATCCGGACACGTGCGCGTCATCGCGAATTCGCCTCACGCTGCCGTTCGGTCTGCTGAACGACGAATGGGAACTCGTCCCGGGCATCCGGGACGGCCAGATCGACAGCAGCGTGCTGGCCACGGCCGACGCCATCCTGCTGCACCGGCTGACGCCCGGCATCCTGACCGGCAACGACCTGTATACGATCTTCAAGCATGAAAAGCCGGTGATCTACGAGACCGACGACCTGCTGACCGACCTGCCGGCCGCGCACCAGCTCGCCGCGCAAGGCGGGATGGCCCGCGCGGGGATCGAGCTCGTGCTGCGCAACGCGGACGCCGTGATCGTATCCACGCCGTTCATCGCCAGCCGCTACCGGCTGTCGCACCCGCGCGTTCACGTGCTGCCCGACAGCGTGGACTTCGACCGGTTCTACCGCCCCGTGACGGCGCGCGGCGACGACTGCGTGACGATCGGCATCGCTGGCGCGTCGCTGCGCGCCGACAACTTCGCGCTCGTCGACGCGGCGCTGCAGGCGATCTGCGCGCGCCATCCCGGCAAGGTGAAGGTGAGTTTCGTCGGCGCGGACGTCCCCCCAGGCTGGGCCGGCCACCCGGACGCCGGGTGCGAGCCCGAGCTTCACGACTACGACGCGCACGCACGACGCCTGCCGGAACGGTGCTGGGACATCGCGCTGCTGCCGCTCGCCGACCACGACTACAACGCCGGCACGAGTACGATCCAGTGGCAGGAATACGCGGCGGCCGGCATCGCCTCGATCGTCAGCGACCGGCCAGCCTATCGCCTCGCGCTGCACGACGGCTGCGACGGCCTGCTGGTCCCGGATGAGCCGCAGGCCTGGGTCGACGCGCTCGACCGGCTGATCGCGAACCCGGCGCTGCGCCGCGGGCTCGCGCGCACGGCGCAGGCGAAGGTCCGCAAGCATCACGCGCTACAGCAGGCGCTGCCGCGCTATCGCCATGTGTATCAGCAGTGCATCGACAAAGGCGCTGTCGGCAACCCGCCCGGCCGGCCGGATGCGCCGATCCCCGGCGCGCTGATCCTGGACGCCGAGGGCGACCTCGACAAGGTCCGGCTGAGCCTGCAGGAAATCGCAAGGCGGCCGGAACAGGATCTGCTGGCGGTCGTGCTGACCACGTCGCAGGCGACGCTGCCCGAATGGACCGACAAGGTGCGCTACCTGCACGCGCCCGCGCACGAATACACGGCCACCGTCGAGCAGCTCTGCGCACTGTCGGCGTTCGACTGGACGCTGATCGTCGAGGCGGGCGACGGGCGTGCCGCGCAGGCACGAACGCCCGCCGATGCCGCGATCGCATAGTTCGACGCGCGCCGTGCCGCTTGCCTGACGCTGGCGGCCCGGCGCGCTATCCCGGCAGCGCGCCCGGTGCTCAGTTGCTCGAACAGCCGCCGCAACTGCTCGAGCTGCATGAGCTCGACGAACTGCACGAACTCGAACTGCTGCTGTCCCCGGCGCCGGAGTCGGACGAACCGCTCGACCCGCCGGTGTTCACGGCGACGGGCGGCGGCGCCATCAGCACTTTCGAATGCGCGGCCCACACGGTGCCGGCGAGCGCGCCGGCGCCGAACAGCGCGGCCGTCCACAAAAGCCCGTCCGGCGTCGCGCGGTCGCCCCGGCGTTCGTCGCGGTGCGCGGCGAGCGCCGCCTCGCCGCCGCGCGTCATGCCGCCGCGCCCGAAGCCGGGCAGGCGTCCGACCATGAAATGGTACGCGACCATGAACGCCGCCATGAAAATCATCAGCAGCAACACGGGCCGGCCGCGGGTCAGGCCGACCGCGAGCTTCGCCGCGCCCGCGCCGAACACGAGCAGCAGGATCGCGTGCGCGGCCATCCGCGTCGCCCGCATCTCGCCCGGCGCCCAGAGCCAGCCTTTGCGCTGCAACGCTGCGGCGCAGTCGGCTTCGCGCCACGCGAGACGCTGACCGAACGCGTGGCAGCTCGTCTCGCCGCCAGGTTGCCTCCTCAGCCATTCCCAGTCGGCGCCATAAGCGCCTGCATGTCGCGGATCGTCGATCCGCACCCGCGCGCCGTGGACCTTGCTCATCCGCAGCTCGATCGCACCGGCATGCGCGAGCGACAGCATCGCGACCTGCGCCATCCGCGCGCCGCCGCCCGCGAGATACGCCGCTTCCTCCGCGCTCAGGTCGGGCGACGATTCGGGGGCACGCGTTCCCCACGCACGGTGACGGTATTCGATCCACTGCAGGCCGGCGATCAGCAGCAGCGCGGCGATGCAGAGCGGCACGTAGAACAATCCGAGAAAGTCCGGCCCAGAGAAGTCCAGCACATTGAAATCGCTCGCGCTCGCGCAGGTCGCCGCGACGCTGATCGCCGCCGTTGGCCACGCGAACTTCGCGAAGCGCCGCCAGAGTCGCGGGCGCGCGGCGGCCGCGCTCGAAGGGCCGTCGTGCAGTGCCGCGCGCTGCACCGGGGCGTCGGCGGGCACGGCCGGCTCGGCCACGGGGCGCGGCCATATCGCTTCGGGCGGCTCGCAGCCGAACAGCCTGCGGTAGCTGTCGAGCGTCTGCCGGTAGTGCCGCGCGTACTGCGCGGCCTCGCCGGGCGCGCCCGCGCCCGGCACGTGATGCAGCGGCGCGCGCAGCACGTCGGCACAGAACACGTCCCAGTATTCGCGCGTGTATTGCAGGTGCAGGTGCCATGCGGCGTCCACCGCGACCGACGGCGTGACCGGATGGCCGGTTACCTGCGCGAGGAACGCGAAGCGCTTGTATTCGTCGAATACGGCCAGCGCGTGGTCATGCGACCAGCCTTCGGCTTCGGCAAGACGCCGGCTGTACGGCAGCGGCGCGTGCGGATCGTCGGGGGAATATGCGCGCAGACGCGCGAGCAGCGCCTGCTGCGCATCGGTCAGCGCGCAGGCAGCGACTGCGGTCGAGGTGGACGGAATGGCAGCCATCGGAGTCGGCGCGATGCGCGGACGGCCGCCGCGATCGACGCTTGGAGTTGTCGTTGCGGGCGATTCTCGCACAAGGGCGAATGCGCCGGCACGCCCGCCTGGAACCGGTGCTTCGCAACAACGACCGCATCCGGGATCGAACCAGCAACCCCTGCCTTCGGAGTTTTACCTACGCGTGCCGAACCCTTGTCCAGCAATGCTCTGCAGGCCAGGTCCCCGGCAAAACCAAGGCTGCACAAGATCACTCAAGCCCGCCCCGCTTCACCCAGGCTGCAATTCCGCTGCACGGCGCCCTCCCGTGAACCTCAACACCCGTCCGTGAAGCGTAAAGCGCGATGCACATCGCGACACGCGCCCCGCTGCGTGTCCACGCAGACCACGCACGCGTCTCGTTGAACCCCGCCCCGCGATGCTCGACCATGAGAACCATATTCACCGCCTCACGGCTCGGGACCTCGCCATGGCAAGCAGCATGACTTCGATACGCGTTTGCGGCACGCCGGCCAGTATCGCCACCGCCAACCCGCCACTTCAGCATCGGTGGGCCCAGCCATGATCGCGCGCACCTTGCAAGGCGACACGGTGGACACGGTGTGCTGGCGTCACTACGGCCGGACCGACGGCACCGTCGAGACCGTGCTCGAGGCCAACACCGGGCTAGCCAGCCTCGGCGTCGTGTTGCCCGCCGGCACGCCCGTCTACCTGCCGCCGATCGACACCGTGACGAGCGCACGACCGTTGCTGCAATTGTTTGAATGATTCAGGAATCACCGTCATGGCCGAACCGAACCTCACAACAGCCGCCATGCTGTCCACCGCGATTGGCGTCGCCGGGCTCGCGCCCGGCATCGACGGCAACGCGCTGATCGGCGCATTCACCGGCGCCGCGCTCGTGGTCGTCACCTCCAGGGAGATCGGCGTTGCGCGGCGTACGGCCTATCTGCTGATCTCGCTCGTGATGGGCTATCTCGCCGCCCCGGAGATCGTCGGCGCGACGCCGATCCACTCGACCGGTGTCGCCGCGTTCTTCGCGGCCGCACTCGTGATCACCGTCACGCTGCAGCTGATCGAGCGGATCAAGACGCTGGATCTCCTGTCGCTGTTCCGCAAGGGGGAGTGACGTGCCCCTTCCGCTCGCACTGATCGCGCTCGCCGCCCACGTCGCCGTGCTCGTGCGCGTGCTCACCTATCGACGCAACGGCGCACGACACCGGCGCCACGCATCATGGTTCGCTTGGATCCTCGTCGCCGTCGCCGGCGGTGCGTCGATCGAGCTGCTGCTGCATACCGGCTCCGTCGGCTTCTTCGATGCGGCCACCGCGGTTTTCCTGGCGATGTTCGTCTGCGGCACGCGTGGCAACGTTGCGCGCCTCCTGAGGAGCGAATGACGATGAAGACCCGCCGCCTCGGCGACCACGGCGACGACGTGGGCCTGCTGCAACGCAGACTGGTCCGCGCCGGCTATGCGGTGCAGATCACGCACGTCTATGACGCGGCGACCGATGCCGCCGTCATCGCACTGCAACGCAAGACCGGCCTCGTCGACGACGGTATCGCCGGCCCGAAGACCTATGCCGCGCTGGCCACCGGCCAACGTGATCCGAAGCACCTGGCACTCGCCGATCTCGAGCGTGCCGCGCGCACGCTCGACGTGCCGCTCGCCTGCATTCGCGCGGTCAACGAAGTCGAGTCGCGCGGCACCGGCTTCCTGCCCGATGGTCGCCCCGTCATCCTGTTCGAACGCCATGTGTTCTGGAAGCGGCTGCAGGCGCGCGGGATCGATCCCGCGCCGCTCGCGGCCCGACAGCCGGACATCGTGTCGCGCACACGCGGCGGCTATCGCGGCAGCGCCGCGGAATATATGCGTCTCGCCATGGCCGAGTCGATCGATGCCGGCGCCGCGTGGGAATCCGCGAGCTGGGGAGCGTTCCAGGTCATGGGCTATCACTGGGAGCGCCTCGGCTACGCAGGCATCGACGCATTCGTCGCGTGCATGGAAGACGGCGAAGCACAGCACCTCGACGCGTTCGTCCGCTACATCGCGGCGAACGACGCGCTGCGCCGCGCACTCGGCGCACGCCAGTGGGCCGCATTCGCCCGCGCGTACAACGGACCCGACTATGCGGCGAACCTCTACGACGTGAAGCTCGCGCGTGCCTTCGATCGCTATGCGTCGCAAGCAGCGACATCGACGCAGGCCGCATCCCGACCGACCGACGCCACCGCCGCGCCCCCCGCATGAACGAACTCGCCGCGAAATTCGTCGTATGCGTCGTCGCACTCATCGCGTGCGCCGCCGTCGCGCTGTACGTGCATGGGCTCCGCGCCGACCTGGCGAATGCGCAGCAGCAACGCGTCGATGCGCAACAGGCGCTCGCCGCGCGCGACGGCGTCATTTCGCGCCTGCAGCAGGACGCCGCCGGGCGCGCGCAACAGCAGGCGCGGCTCGATCGCGCGCAAACCGCCATCGCGTCGAAGCTCGACGCCATTCGACTTGAAAACCGGAGATTGACCGATGAAAACGCCGCGCTTCGTGCCTGGGCTGACACTCCTCTGCCTGACGATGTTGTCCGCCTGCAAGCCAGTCCCGCTCTCACCGGCGCCGGCGATTATGTCGAACACGTGCCAGACGGTGAAACCGTGCACGCTACCGATGCTCGCGCCGCGCACCAACGGTGAACTCGACGGTACGCTCACGCTCGTCAAGGCAGCCTGGGCGACGTGCGCGGCGACCGTCGACATGATCGCGGCGTGTCAGGCCGGCACGGCCACCCCCGACCAGGGAGCCCATCCGCATGATTAAGCCGGACAGCCTGCGGCGGGCGCTCGCCGTCGCCATTCCGTCGATCGCCGCCGAACCCGGCGCGTTGACCGTGCTCGTCGAGCAAGGAGCGATCGCAACGACCGGCACACTGACGCCGTCGTTCGAATACCGATACACGGCCCATGTACTCGCGACGAACTTCTCCGGCGACACCGATCCCGTGTTCGTCGCGCTGATCGAATGGGTGCGCGCGAACCAGCCGGATCTCGTGACGAACCCGGCCGCACGTGCAAGCGGCATCACCTTCGAGGTCGGCATCCGCGACCAGGCCGCGGTCGACCTGTCGATCCGGCTGGCGTTGACGGAAAGCGTCGCCGTGACGACCGGTCCGGACGGCCGACAGGTGATCACGCACGTCGACGACACACGCGTCGACCCGGCCAATACGCTGACCTGGGTCGCGCTGCCGCAGATCCGCTGAACCGGGCGGGCACCCGCCCGCTTTCCCGCGCGCCGCGTCATGGCGCCCGGCGACGGCCGCACGTCGCGGCCAGCCAGCTCGCCTCGCGCGCCACCGCGAAATCCCCCCCCGATCATCACGCCCGGCACCAGGCCTCCATCCTCCTGTCGAACCGGCCATCGCCGACGACACGCATCCTCACGACGCCCTTGCTCCGTGACCCGCCACGCCAGGCCACGCGACTTCCCTGCAGAACGCCCGTCCGGCGATTCACGCGGCATCCATGCCCCCTCGTCGCGAGGGTCGATTCACCGAATCGCCCGCGCCGTCGCCTCCATCCCGACATCGATCGGCACACCTGCGTTCAGACCTCGTGACGACGTCGCGAAGACGCACGACTCCATCCTCATGCGAACCGGTGCTGCGATTGTCGACGCACGACTTCATGCCGGCATCCGGTGCGTGCTGTCCCCGCCGCGACGACACAGGCCATCGCTCGCGCCGCGATCACCCGGCCGGCACCATGACTGCATGGACGCAAATGAAATTCAACGGCAGGCACGCAACGCAGTGCGCAAGGGCACGATCCTCGCGGTCGACCATGCGGCGGCGTTGTGCCGCGTCTCGGTCGGCGACGCTGATTCCGACGGCAGCGGTCTGCAAACCAACTGGATTCCGTGGGTGGCCGGCACCGCCGGCGCGACCCGCGACTGGCTGCCGCCGACGCCCGGCGAACAGGTCGTGCTGCTGTGCCCGATGGGCGACCCGGCGCAAGGCGTCGCGCTGCGCGGTGTCTATTCGAACGCCGCGCCGGCACCGGCCTCGAGCCCAGATACCCATGCGCGCGTCTATCCCGACGGGGCCAGCATCACGTACGACCATGCCGCGCATGCGCTCACGGTCGAGTTGCCGGCCGGCGCGACGGTCCGCGTCGTCGCGCCGGGATCGGTCGTCGTACAGACCCGGGACGCAACCGTGCTGGCCGACCGCATCACGCTCGATGCGCCGCAGACGACCTGCACCGGCGCGATGACGGTCAAGGGGCCGTTCGCGTTCGAATCCGGCATGACCGGTACGGGCGGCGCCGGCGGCGGCGCCACGATGCAGATCGACGGCGCGGCCACCTTTACCAGCGAAGTGACATCCCGAGGCATCAGCCTCCCGCATCACACGCATCGCGAACAAGGCGATGGACAACTCGTGAGCGAACCGCAATGAAAGGCATGAACGCGAACACCGGCCGCTCGATCTCGGGCCTGGATCATTTCTACCAGTCGATCGGGAGAATCGTGACGACGCCGCTTGCGTCGTGCGTGAAGCGCCGTACGTTCGGCTCCGAGCTGCCCGATCTGATCGACGCACCGGGCAACGGCGCCGTGCGCACGCGGCTGTATGCAGCGGTCGCAACGGCACTGATGCGCTGGGAACCGCGCCTGACGCTGACCCGCGTCGTGCTCGCCGCGGACGACGCGAACGCGGCCGCCGGCTCGCTCTATCTCGACATCGAAGGCTGGACCGGCGAGAGCGGTACGGCCGTGTCGACCCGCGTGCCGGTTGCGAACGGGAGCCCGGCATGAGCGGGACACCGATCGACCTCTCGCAACTGACGTCGCCCGACGTCGTCGAAACGATCGACTACGAGACGTTGCTTGCCGCGCGCAAGGCACGGCTCGTATCGCTCTACCCGGCGGCCGAACAAGCCGAGATCGCCGCGACGCTCGCGCTCGAGTCGGAGCCGCTCGTGAAGCTGCTGCAGGAAAGCGCATACCGCGAGATCGTGCTGCGTCAGCGCGTGAACGACGCCGCGCGTGCGGTGATGCTCGCGTACGCCGTCGGCACGGATCTCGACCATCTGGCGGCGCTGTTCGGCATCCGGCGCCTGACGATCTCGCCTGCCGATCCGGAACACGACCTCGCGGCCATCATGGAAAGCGACGCCGACCTGCGGGCCCGCACGCAGCTCGCCCCGCAGAGTTTCTCGGTCGCCGGCCCCGAAGGCGCATACGTCTCGCACGCACGCAATGCGGACGGACGCGTGCTCGACGCATCGGCGATCAGCCCGGCCCCGTGCGAGGTGCTCGTCACGGTACTCGCACGCGATGGCGACGGCACGGCGACGCCGGCGTTGATCGACGCCGTGGCCGCCGCGCTGCAGGCCGACGACGTGCGGCCGCTCACCGACAAGGTCACGGTACGCGGCGCGGACATCCTGCGCTACCAGGTACGCGCACGACTGGTGTTCTTTGCCGGCCCGGATCGCGCGGTGGCGCTCGCGCAAGCCAACCGGGCGATGAAGCAGTACACGGAATCCATGCACCGCCTCGGGATGGAAGTGACGCTCGACGGCATTTATGCGGCCGCCCGCGCGGCCGGCGTGCAGAAGGTGATCCTCGAAAGCCCGCTTGCCGGCCTGCCGGCGACGAAGCAGCAGGCCCCGTATTGCACCGGAATCGAGCTGATCGACGGCGGGGTGTACAGCAATGAATGACATCCTGCCGCCGAACGCGACGCGGCTCGAACGCAGGCTTGCCGCGACGAACGCCCGTCTCGACGACGTGCCGACGCCGATCGCGACGCTGACGAACCCGGACACCATCCGGTCCGACCTGCTGCCGTGGCTCGCCTGGCACCTCGGTGTCGATGCGTGGAAGGACTACTGGCCCGAATACGTGAAGCGCGCCCGCGTCGGCCAGGCGATTCCGATCGCCCGACGCAAGGGTACCGCGGCGTCGGTGCGCGAGGTCGTCGCGGCGTTCGGCGGAAACATCGTCCTGCGTGAATG
Organism: Burkholderia sp. A2; assembly: GCF_001729305.1. Taxonomy (NCBI): domain Bacteria; kingdom Pseudomonadati; phylum Pseudomonadota; class Betaproteobacteria; order Burkholderiales; family Burkholderiaceae; genus Burkholderia; species Burkholderia sp. A2. Next base: position 78,827 of record NZ_LZXX01000091.1, read on the forward strand.
GTTCGGGCAACACCCGCCGGGCCCGCCCGGCACGTTCGACCTCGTGATGACGGTCAGCGGCCAGGACGGCGAACCGCCGACCGCCGAATACGTGGCCGACATCCTAGCGGAAATCGACCGCACCAAACCTGTCCGGGCGCACTACACGTTCACGCAGGGCTTCGAGATGCGGGGCCGACAACCGATCGGCGCCGCCGCGCGCGTGGCGGCCTATCGCCGCCTGAACTTCACCGACTACTGATCGCACATGGCAACCCAGATCATCATCACCGACGCCGGCCGTGCGGCGCTCGTCGCCGCCGGCAACGGCGGCACGAACGCCCACCAGGTCGTGGAAATCGGCCTGGCGAACGCCCCGTTCGTCGCCGACAAGGGGCTCACCAAGCTGCCGAACGAGCTGAAGCGGATCAAGTCCTTTGGCGGCGCCAACGTCGCGCCGGACACGATCCATACGACGCTGAAGGACGACTCGGCGGACCAGTATTCGTTGTACGGCTTCGGCCTCTACCTCGACAACGGCGTGCTGCTGGCCGCGTACGGCCAGGCGACGCCGATCATGGAGAAATCGCCTGCCGCGTTGCTGCTGCTGTCGACCGACATGCAGTTCGCGACGATCGACGCGACGCAACTCGTCTTCGGCGATGCGTCGTTCCTCAATCCGCCGGCGACGACGGAGCGGCAGGGGGTGGTCGAGCTGGCGACGCAGGGGGAAGTCGACGCGGGTGGCGATGACACGCGCGCCATCACGCCAAAGACCGCTGCGTCGCGATACGCAGCGTTGACCGGCGCGAAGTTCACGGGCCCGGTCGCCACGGAATTCGATGCGGGTCCGGACACCGCGCACGTGTCGATTCGCCCTCCGTCGGGCAAGAACGGCCGCGAAAGCCGCGTACGCTTGCACGGCACATTCGGAGGCGACAGCCCGGACACCGGATCACGCCTGGTCGCAACGATCCGCTCCGGTTTCGACAATGGCGGTTGGGGCCGTGAGTACGTCGACCTGTGGCTGAACCGCACGGTCAACGACATCCAGGCCGATTCGTACCAGGCGCGCGCCATGCGCATCACCTACGGCGGCCGGATGCTCGTTGGCGACGTCAAGAACGACGACGGAAATTCGCGACTGCAGGTCGACGGCAACGCTCGAACCTATGGCACGACCATCTCGGGAGGCCAAGGCAGCGTCAAGGCCTGGGTTGCTGCCGACGAGGCCAATGGTTATTTCCGCACAGCGGGCAACGCCAGCATCGGTTCCGAAGACGTCGACGGCTCCTGCGATATCGTCGCGGGTGGCGCAGCGCGCGTTCGCGTGCTGCCGTCTGGTCGCATGTTGATCGGGACGTCGGTTGACGACGGCCGCAACGCGATTCAGGTCGGCGGCACCGCAACTTTCAGCGGTGGATTGACCGCGCGTGACATGGACACCACCGGTGCGCATTTCCGGGCGATCTCCAATGGCTACGGCGCCCTATTGCGCAATGACGGCAAGGACGTCTATCTGCTGTCGACCAACAAGGGGGATCCGGACGGCCAGTGGAACGATTTCCGCCCGTTTGCCTGGTCGCTCACCAGCGGAAATGTCATCATCAACGCCAGCGGAGCCTCGACGAACATCGGTGGCGAACTCGTGGTCGGGCGCGGTACCGGCGAAGGGCACATCCGACTCGGTCCCATCGACGGATACCTCTTCGGCAACGACAAAGCGATTGGATGGGGGGGCGGGAACGCCGGCTCGTTCCAGTATCGGACCGATGACCATACGTTCCGCGTCGATGACAAGCCGGTCTGGCACACCGGCAATCTGACGCCGCTCGACCGCACGAAGGGCGGCACGATGTCGGGCGATCTCTGGTTCGATTCCGGCAAGCGAATCTACCTGTCGGAAGGCAGTGCGCAAGCGCCCTCCCTCACGTTCCTCAACGACGGCGCGCCGGACACCGGCCTGTACCACATCAACGACGGATCGTTCGGCGTCACGTGCAACTCGGTTGCGCAAGCATCGTTCACACCGGGCGGCACCGTCTTCAAAACTCCGGTACAGGGTCCCACGCCGGCGGCAGGCGATCGTTCGACAGCGCTCGCAACGACCGAATGGGTACTCGCTGCTCTGTCAACGACCTCTATCGGCCAGATCGTCTTCGAGCCTCGCACGTCGGTGCGCGCGGGCTTCCTGAAAGTCAACGGCGCGCTCGTCAAGCGCGCCGATTACCCGGCGCTGTGGGCCTACGCACAGGCCAGCGGCGCGCTGGTGACGGAGGACGAATGGACGAAGGCCCTCTGGGGCTGCTTCTCGTCCGGCGACGGCACGACGACGTTCCGCCTGCCGGAGATGCGCGGCGAATTCGTCCGGTGCTGGGACGACGCCCGAGGCATCGACACCAATCGCATCATCGGCTCATGGCAGGACAGCACGAACCGCTGGCACAGCCACGGCGCAAGCGCCAGCGGCGTGGGTGATCACGCTCACAGCGCATGGACGGACACGCAAGGCTGGCACGGTCACCCCGTCGGGCAGGACGCGCACGCACACGGTGTCGGCCTCGGTGCCGATGCGGCCTACGGGACCAGCGTCGGTCGCGCCTATGGACCCGATAACGGCCGCCAGTTCAGCGTCGGGACCGACGCCGCGACAATCAATGTCTGGGTCGGTGGCGACGGCAACCACGCGCACAACGTCGGCATCGGCAACGCGGGCGCGCACTCGCATGCGATCACCGTCAATGGCGACGGCGCCGGTGAAACGCGACCGCGCAACGTCGCACTGCTCGCAATGATCCGCGCTTACTAGAAACAGGGACAACCATGCTGATTCACAACTTCGACGCAGTGACGGGGCAATACCTTTCGAGTTGCCTAGCCGACCCCGATCCGATGAACGCCGATCGATGGCTGATACCGGCGTTCAGTACGCCCGACCCGCTGCCGGAGCGTCCGCAAATGACCTGGCCGTTTCGCCGGAACGATGCGTGGATATTGCTGCCGGATCATCGCGGGCAGGTCCTGTACCGGCAGGACAACGGCGAACCGACCGAGATCATGGCGGCCGGTACGGCACCCGACGAACTGCGCCTGACGGACAAACGTCGCCCCTCCGATGACCACGTATGGCGAAACGGGGAATGGGTGATCGACGCGGCGCGCATCGCGAACAAACAACGTGCTGCTGCGATGAATGAATTCGAAACCCGGATGGCACGCGCCCGCGACATGAATCGCGGCAAAGCCGACGCATTCGCAGCGCGGCGGTTGTCTCGTGAAGAAGCCTACTACTTCCTCGCCTGGACTGACTACCAGCTCGACCTTGTGCGCGTGATCGAGTCCGAGCGCTTTCCCGACGTAGCGGAGTGGCCGGCCGAGCCCGGATCGTTCGACGTCGTCTGCGGGCCGATGCTGTCCGAATACGAAAACCGGATCCGACGGGCACGAGCGTTCCTCGATGAGAACGGCGACGCATTTACGAATGGCACGTTGTCGGCGGTCGATCAGATCAACTATCGCGCGTGGAAAACCTACGCGGATGCGCTGGAGCGCGCAGTCGACAACGCGCTCGGCGACCGGCAGGTGGTCTGGCCCGACGAACCGGCACCGCTCAAGAATCCGGCTCACGACTCGCCGGAGAATCCCGAACGAACTGCGTAAGGCGGCGGGCCGCATGATGCGCGCCCGCAAGCGAACGTGATCTCGTTTCCGTTTTCTATTCATCACAGGAGTCACACACCATGCCGCAGGATTACCACCACGGCGTACGCGTCATCGAAATCAACGAAGGCAGCCGCCCGATCCGCACGGTGTCGACGGCCGTCGTCGGCATCGTCTGCACCGCATCCGACGCCGACGCCACCGCCTTCCCGCTCGACACACCGGTCCTTCTGACCAACGTCGTCGCCGCGCTCGGCAAGGCCGGCACCAAAGGCACGCTGCGCCGCACGCTGGACGCGATCGGCCGGCAAACCAAGCCCGTCACGATCGTCGTGCGCGTCGCCGAAGGCAAGGACGCAGCCGAAACGGCGACCAACGTGATCGGCAGCGTCACCGCCGACGGCAAGTACACCGGCATGAAGACGCTGCTCGGCGCGCAAGCGCGCTTCGGCGTGAAGCCGCGCATCCTCGCGACGCCCGGCCTCGACACGCAACCCGTCGCCGCCGCGCTGGCGTCGATCGCGCAATCGCTGCGCGCGTTCGCGTACGTGTCGGCCAACGGCTGCAAGACGAAAGAAGAAGCCGTCGCCTATCGCAAGCAATTCAGCCAGCGCGAGCTCATGGTGGTCTGGCCGGACTTCCTTGCCTGGGACGATACGACCAACATGACGGTCGTCGTACCGGCCACCGCGTATGCCGCCGGTCTGCGCGCGAAGATCGACAACGACACGGGCTGGCACAAGACGCTGTCGAACGTCGGCGTGAACGGCGTCACCGGCATCAGCGCCGACGTGTCGTGGGACCTGCAGGATCCGGCGACGGACGCGGGTTTCCTGAACGAACAGGACGTGACCACGCTCGTGAACCGCAATGGCTTCCGCTTCTGGGGTTCGCGCACGTGCTCGGACGATCCGCTGTTCGCGTTCGAGAACTACACGCGCACCGCGCAGGTCATCGCGGACTCGATCGCCGAAGCGCAGATGGCCATCGTCGACGGCCCGCTCAACCCGTCGCTGCCGCGCGACATCATCGAGACGATCAACGCCAAGTTCCGCGAATGGATCTCGCAGGGCTACCTGATCGGCGGCTCCGCCTGGTACGACCCGGAGCCGAACACGACCGACGTGCTGAAGGCCGGCAAGGCGTATCTCGACTACGAATACACGCCGGTTCCGCCGCTCGAAAACCTGATGCTGCGCCAGCGCATCACCGACCGTTATCTCGCCGATTTCGCCGCGCGCGTGAGCGCGTAACGATCGGCCTCACCAGGAGTCAAACACGATGGGTATGCCTCGCAAACTCAAGGGATTCAACCTGTTCCAGAACGGCGAGAACTTCGTCGGCCAGGTCGTCGAAGTCACGCTGCCGAAGCTCACGCGCAAGATGGAGGACTATCAGGGCGGCGGCATGAGCGGCCCGATCAAGGTCGACTTCGGGCAGGAAGGGATCCAGCTCGAATGGACCTGCGGCGGCTTCATGCGCTCCGTGCTCGGCCAGTATGCGATCACGAAGCACGACGGCGTGCTGCTGCGCTTCGCCGGCGGCTATCAATCCGAGGATTCGACCAACGTCGACGCGATCGAGATCGTCATCCGCGGCCGTCATAGCGAAATCGATCCGGGCACCGCGAAGTCGAAGGAGGACACCGCGTTCAAGGTCACGACGGTCGCCAGCTACTACAAGCTGTCCGTGAACGGCCAGGACGTGATCGAAATCGACTTCGTCAACATGATCGAGAAGGTCAACGGCAACGACCTGTTCGCGGCGCTGCGCAACGCGATCGGCCTGTAATCGGCCACCGGCCGGTTACGCGGCCGGGCCTGCCTTCACCTTTCCTTCCGACTGATCACGCACAGGACCACCATGAACCCGATCCAATCCGACGCCGCCGTTACCGACCTGCAGGCCGATGCGAGCGCCATCGAGACACCCGAGCAGGACGATCCGGCGACGCATACGCTCGACACGCCGCTCGTGCGCGGCACCCAGACGATTACGTCGATTACGCTGCGCAAGCCCAAATCCGGTGAGTTGCGCGGCGTGTCGCTGTCCGACCTCGTCAGCCTCGACGTGGTCGCGCTGTCGAAAGTGCTGCCGCGCATCAGCTCGCCGATGCTGACTGAAGCCGACGTCGCCAGCATCGATCCCGCCGACCTCGTGCAGCTGGGGGGCATCTTCGCCGGTTTTTTGATGCCGAAGGCCGTGAAATCCCGACTGGCCTCCCAGACCGCATAGAAGACCCGATGGCGGACATCGCGACGGTGTTCGGCTGGACACCGCCCGTGATGGATGCCTTCAGCCTGGCCGAGCTGATGGACTGGCGCGAACGCGCGCGAGTGCGTGCCGGCGCCCAATGAGCGAAACGATCGACGATGGACAACACCCTGAAACTGCGCGTCATGGTCGACATGATCGACAACATGACGAAGCCCCTGCAAATGATGCTGACCGGCAACAAGGGGCTGGCCGACTCGCTGCGCGCAACCCGCCGCGAGCTGGACGACATGGCGAAGACGCAGAAGCGCATCGGCGAGTTTCGCGACTTGCGCAGCGGTGTGGCGAAAACCGCGACCGACCTCAAAACGGCGAAGCTGCGCGCCGGGGAGCTGAGCGTGGCGCTGCGCGCGTCCGGTCCGCCGTCACGCCAGATGATCGACGACCTCGCCAAAGTGCAACGCACGGCCACGGATTTGACGGCCACGCAAGGCAGGCAGGTCGCGCGCATCCGCGAACTGCGCACGCAGCTCGTCGGCGCGGGCATCGACACGCGTCATCTCGATCAGCACGAATTCGCGCTGGCCACGAACAGCGCGCGACGCAAGGCGAAGATGACGGCCGACTCGCTCGCGTTCGACGACGCGCGACGCAAGCGCGCCGATGCCCGGCGCGCGAAGATCGACGCATTGAGCGGCGTCGGCAGGCAATGGGCGGAGCGCGGCAAGACGGTGACGGGCGCCGGCAAAAGCATGTTCGGCATGCTGTCGGAGCCGCTCGACGTCGCGAAGCAGGCCGAAAGCGAAACGCTGCGTCTGCGCGCGCAGGGCGCCTCGGCCGACGCCGTGAATTTCGCCCGCGCGCAGCAGATCGGCGGACAGTCGGTCGTCGACAACCTGGCGCTGATGCGCGAATCGCTGTCGGCGCTGGGTGGCGACGAGCAACGCGCGCGCGTCGCGCTGCCGATGCTGGCAAACATGAGGTCGGCGAACGAGGCGCTGTTCGGCAAGGACGACGCCAAGGCGAACGTCGACAAGTTCATGGGCATGCTGAAAGTCATCGACCTGCGCGGCGGCACGAAGAGCGAAGCCGCGTTCGGCGTCGAAGCGAACATCGTGCAGAAGATGCAGACGGCAACCGGCGGCAAGGTCAGCGGCGATGAGTGGAACAACTTCGCCGAATCGGGGGGCGGCGCAGCCAGGAAGTTGCGCACGGACGCGTTCTATTACCAAATGCAGCCGCTCATCGAGAAGCTCGGCGGCAAGGCGGCCGGCGAAGGCCTCGCCGCGCTGTCCGGCAGCCTCTTCGACGGCAAGATGACGGCTCTCGCCGCACGGCAGTTGACGGCGCTCGGCCTGGTCGATCCGAAAGGGGTCATGCACGCGAAGAACGGCGCGATCCGCGGGCTCAAGCCGGGTGCGCTGGCGGGCAGCGACATGCTGCAGGCATCGCCGCTCGAATGGCTCGAAAAGGTGCTGCTGCCGAAGCTGGCCGCGAAGGGCATCACCCAGCCCGACAAGGTGAAAGCCGCGCTGGCAAAGCTGGTCCCCGACAAGGCCGCAGGCACCCTGCTCACGACGATGTATGACCAGCGCGAGCAGATCCACGACACCGAAAGGCAGAGCGCCGCCGCCGACGGCGTCACCGGAATGCGGGCGAAGGCCGCGGATTCGACCGCGGGCCGGGAGCTCGTCGTGCTCGCGCAATTGCGCGACCTTAAACTCGAGATCGGCGAGAAGATCACGCCGGTCTACAACGCGGCGCTGGACGTGACGGCCAAGGTGCTCGAGAAGATCGTCCGGTTCGTGCGCGAACACGGCACGGCCACCCGGATCCTCGTCACGACCTTCGCGGCGCTGGGCGGTGTACTCACCGTCGCCGGCACACTGGCGAGCGTCTTCGGCAATATCCTGGGATCGGTCAATGTGCTGCGCTTCGCGACGTCGATGGTCGGCGCGTTCAGGCTCGTCGGGCAAGCGCTGCTGACGCTCGGCCGGCTGGCGATGGCGAATCCGCTGTTGGCCGTGATCGGACTGATCGCGATGGCCGGCGTCTACGTCTGGCAGAACTGGGACACGCTCGGGCCGAAGTTCATCGCGCTGTGGGAAGCGATCAAGGGCGCGTTCGGCGCTGCCGGCGACTGGATCACCGCGAAATGGGACGCCACCGTCGAGTGGGTGAAAACCACGCTCGGCAGCATCGGCGACTGGTTCGGCGACATCGGCACGCGTTTCCAGGAAATCGGCGCCAGCGTCGTGTCCGGCCTCGTCGACGGCATCACGAATCGCCTCGGCGCGCTGAAGGATACGGTCGGCAACCTGGGCAGCTCGACGCTCGGCTGGCTCAAGGAAAAGCTCGGCATGCAGCCGTCGGCCACGTCCGACGGCGGGATGGGCGGCACCACCGGCACCCCGACCCGCATGACGCGAACCGCGGCCACGCTCACGACCGCCGCCGCGCTGGTCGGGCCGCCCGCGTTTGCGGCAAGCCCGGCGATCGGCTCCGCCGCGCCGCTCGAACGCTACAACGTGTCGCTCGACTATCGCCCGCCGCTCACGGCGCCAGCCGCCGCAGCAAGCGCCGCGCCCGCGGGCGGCCCCGTCACCATCAACATCGCACCGCCGCCCGGCGCCGATGCGGCCCAGATCGCCCGCATGGTGCGCGCCGAGCTCGAACGCGCCGAACGCGCGAAGGCGTCGCGCAGCGCGTCACGCCTGTCCGATTGATTGTCCGCTCGAGGAAACCCGCCCATGATGATGTCGCTCGACCAGTTCGTTTTCAGCCTGGCGACCACGCCGTACCAGGAACTCCAGCGCCAGCGCAACTGGAAGCATCGCAGCAGCTCGCGCGTCGGCGTGCGCGACGCGAGCCAGTTCACCGGCGCGGGCGATGACACGATCACCCTCACCGGCATCGTCGCGCCCGAGAACGGCATCGGCGAGATCGCGTCGATCGAGGCGCTCGCACGCATGGGCGACGCCGGCGACGCCTACGTGCTCGTCGACGGCAACGGCAACGTGTACGGTGCCTACGTCATCGACAGCCTCAACGAAACGGCCACGTATCACACGAAGGAAGGCACGCCGCGCAAGATCGCGTTCACGTTGACGCTGAAGCGCGTCGACGACGGCGTGCTCGCCGAAGCGCAGCAGGACGTCGAAAGCGGAGCGGCCGAGCAATGAGCACGCAGGAACGCAAGCCGGGTAGCGTACAGGCCCGCGCGGGCCGCTTGCAGCCGCAGGCGGACTACCGGATCACGCTCGACGGCCGCGATCTGTCGCGCCTGATCGCCCCCAACCTCATCAGCCTGTCGCTGTCGGAATCGCGCGCGGACGAGGCGGACATGCTCGACCTGGTCCTCGACGACGCGCAGGGCACGTTCGCGATTCCGAAACGCGGTGCGAGCATCAAGCTGTCGATCGGATGGGTCGGCGAGCCACTGGTCGACAAGGGGACGTTCACGGTCGACGAAGTCGAGCATGGCGGTGCACCGGACGTCATCACGATCCGCGCCCGCTCCGCATCGATGACGAACGACATGCACGAACGTCGCGAGAAAAGCTGGCACCGGCAGACGATCGGCGCGATCGTGCGCACCATCGCCGCGCGCTACGGGCTCACGGCTGCCGTCGACGCGACGCTCGCCGCGACGCGGATCGATCACGTCGACCAGACGCAAGAGTCCGACATGTCGTTCCTGACGCGCGTCGCGAGGCGTTACGATGCGGTGATGACCGTGAAGGACAAGCACCTGCTGTTCACGCCGATCGGCAGCGGCAAGACGGTCCGCGGCAAGCCGCTCGACGTGCTGGCCCTCACGCGCGCGAGCGGCGACCAGCATCGCTATCACGTCGCTCAGCGCGACAGCTACACGTCGGTGCGCGCGCACTATCACTCGAACGGCAGTGCGCGCCGGCTCTCGGTGATCGTCGGCGATGCCAAAGGCAAGAACGTCAAGGTGCTGCCCGAGGACTACGCGACCGAGGCCGAGGCGCGCGCGGCCGCGCAAGCCGAATATGCGCGCACGCAGCGCGGCGAGTCCACGCTGAGCTACACACTCGCGCTCGGTCGGCCCGAGCTGTTTCCCGAGATGCCCGTCACCGTGACGGGATTCAAGCCGGACATCGACGACACGCCGTGGCTCGTGAAGAAAGCGACGCATACGATCGGCGACGGCGGCTTGACCACCGCGCTCGAGCTCGAGGTGCGCGACGCGCCGAAGAAGAAGCCGCACGCCGGCCAGCGCTGACCGGAAGGCTCCGCCGGCGACCGATGCGCGACCGTGCCGCGACGCGCGATTGCAGGTCGTCGATCGCGGGGGCGAAGGCAGGATGTCGCGGGAGGGGGAGTGAGGCCACGCGCGAGAGGGCGCGGCCCGGATTCGTTGCAGCGGCCGAAGCGAATGCCGGCCTGCGGGGGATCAGTGTGGGGCGCCGGTTCAGCTCGATTGCTGACGCCCGCCGAGCGTCATGCGCAGGTCGCGCGCGTCGCCACATTGCTGCAACGTGGCGCGCGCATCGCGCAGATTGGCCATCGCCTGCAGCGCGGCTTCGAGCACCTGCCCGACCGACAGCATCGCGTTGTCGATCGCTGCGTGCGCATCGGCCCGCTCATCGTCGGTCAGGTCCGAACGATATCGCGGCGGCCCCATCGTCGCTCCACGCGCGTCCGCGCGATAGTCGGCGTGCGCCGACGCGCCGATCGTCCCGTTGTCGTGCTTCCTGTTGGTGTCCATTTTTCCGGTCTCCGCAAACTCAGTCATCAACCGGGGGCCGCCTGACACGACGGGCCGCCTCGGAACGCCCCGCCGCCAGCTCACCGGCTTTCAGAATGCTAAACCAATACTGTATGGATATACAGTATTTCATCCGATTTTATCCGATGCCCTCGTGCAGTGCGCCGAGCGCACCTGGGCGACAGCGGAAAACGGGAAATGCGCTGCTCCGCCGTCGCACCCCGCAACGGTTCGGGAAGAGAGACGGCCACGCAGGTTGCGCCGCATGCATGCGCGCCGGGTGATGTGGCGGGGCGCCACCCCGCGGATGCATTACTTCTTCGGCTGCTTCGCCGCGCGCTCGGCCTTCAGCCGTTCGATCTCGGCCATCGCGCGGTCGACGTTCTCTGCCGTACGCTGATCGAGCGCCGCGCGGCGCTTCTCCGGCAGACGCTTCGCACGCCGCGGCGTCACGGTCTGCACCATCGCGCCGGTGCTGATGCAGCTCGCGAGGAACGCATGCAGCGAGGCCTTGCCGGTGTCGTTGAGCTGCCGATACATCGCGAGCACTTCGGCTTCGTCGGCGTCGCGGATCCTTTCCGCCGGCGCCGCTTCCCCTGCGGCGGACCGCTCGCCGGTCAGCACGTAGCCGATATCGACGCCGATCTCGCGAACGGCCAGCAGATAGGCCGCGTCGGGAGCGCGCTCGTCCGACTCGTACGCCGACTGCGAGCGTCTAGCCACGCCACCCACGGTCGCAAACTCGTCCTGGCTGAGCCCGATCCGCAAGCGCTCATCCCGCAGGCGACTCCCAATTTGTGCCATAAATTACCCATTAACAATTGACGAGCCGTTTTTTGCTCATTAGACTAGCCTCACCGTAACGCAAGACTATCTCCGCAAAGTATACCGACCATGAATACTCCCAAAGGTCCGCGCCGTTCGCCGCGCGGCACGATGTCGGACAAGCCCGTCTACGTGGGCCTGACGCCTGTCGAGCGCGGCGAGCTCGAGCAGCTCGCCGCCCAGCGCAACCGCTCGATCTCGAGCATGGCGCGCGAACTGATCCGCCTCGGCGCCAGCCATCTGCGCGCGATCGCGGCGCCTCGCTCGCGCAGCGCGCGCCAGTGAGCCGGAGCGCGCTCATGTTCCCCGCTTTCGAACGCGCCCGACCGTCCGTGCCCGCGGCATCGATTGTGAGCCGTGCGAGCGCCCGCATCCATCCGCCGATCGGCCAGTGCCGCAGCGCGGCCGCGGACGCTACCCGGGACGGCCCCGGCCATCTGCAGTCTTTCGCCCGGAGTGAGCCCTCATGCGAATCCTGAACCGCTGCCCGCACTGCCGCACCCGCGCCACGGCGCGCAGCAGCCGTGAAATGTCGCTGACCTTCCGCGAAATCACGTTCCAGTGCTCGAATCCCGAATGCGGTCACACGTACGTCGTCAACATGGAATTCGCGCGCACGCTGTCGCCGTCCGCGATCCCGAACCTGTCGTTGCAGTTGCCGCTCTCGCCGCACGTGCGCGAACGCCTCGCCGCGCAGCTCGAGCTGCCCGTCTGACGCCCTAACCCGTCACCTTCTCCCGTTTCCCTCGCATCGTGCTTGAGCGGCGCGAGGGATCGTTTTTTCTATTGAAAGGATTCCTCATGAACTTGAACCGTTCGAGGCATGGCGCAGGGGCACTCACATGAACCGCTACGCCGAACCCGCACCGCACGACGTCGCGCTCCGCGCCGCCATCGCGGCCGCCGCCGACACATTGCGCCGCGACCACGCATCCGGCAGCGTCGCGCGCCAGCACATGCTCGGCCACTTCGTGTCGGCGCTCGCCGATCGCCTTGCGCTCGGCTTCCCGCAATCCGCTGCCGCGCTGCACGCCCTCGTCGCGCCACCGGCCTCGGCCGGTACCCCCGCGCAGCCCGCCCAACCGGAACGACAGCAATAAAGAAGATGGCTTCGATCGACGAACTGAAACGACACATCGACCTGCACGATCTTGCGAGCCGTCTCGGCCTGAAGCGCGGCCGCGGCGGCGACCGCGCGCTCTATCACTCGCCGCAGCATGCGGACCGCAGCCCGTCACTGTCGATCTATGCGAACCACCCGAAGTACGGCACCGGCTGGCGCGACCACAGCGCCGATGCCGGCGGATCCTGCATCGACCTCGTGATCCACGCGCGCGGCGGCACCGTCGCCGACGCCGTCCGCTATCTCCACGACGCATACGGTCTCCCGTCCGAGCGGCCGGCGCCGGCCGAGCGCCGCGAGAAATCGACCGTGGAATACATCGCCGATCGGTGCGTGACTGAACGCGAACGCGTGCGCGACTACCTCGGCAGCCGCGGCATCGCAGTCGCCGCGATCGATGCGGCGCTCGCCGCGCGCACCCTCGGCTTCAATACGTGGACGAGCCCGAAAATCACCGCCGGCGAGGTCGGCCACGGCGGCCCCGCGGCCGCGTTCGTCGTGCGCGCGCCGGGCGATGCACGGGTCGTGGCGGTCGACATGCGCTACGTCGATCCCGCGCTCAACGGCGGGGTGAAGACCCAGACCCAAGGCGACAAGGCCGGTTACGCGTGGACCGCCGACGCGCGCCGGCTCGAGCGCGCGAAGCGTGTGGTGATCGTCGAGAGCGCGATCAACGCGCTGTCGATCGACACCTGCGCGCTGCCCGGCACGGCCGCGCTCGCCCTGCGTGGCCTCGCGAACGTCGAGCGCATCGACTTCGCGTTCCTGCGCGGCAAGCAGGTCACGATCTGCCTGGACAACGACGAACCATTCGCCGACGGCCACCCGCGTGCCGGACAGCGGCCCGGCCCGGAGGCCGCGTGGGCGCTCTACGAACGGCTGACGGCACTCGACATCAGCGCCGTGCTGGTCGATCAGTCGGAGTGGTTCGCAGATCTGGCGGACGGCGACACCACGCGCACGCCGATCAACGACGTGAACGACTACCTGCAGCTGCGCGGTCCGGCCGAGCTGGCGCGCGCGCTCGACCAGCTCGAACCGTGGCTGCTCGCCGGGCTGCCCGGCGACGCATCGCGCCGCGGCCGGCCGCGCCTGTTCCTGCCGCCGCACGACTTCGCGCAGTACTGGCGGTTTCGTGTGCGCCCGGATTTCACGAGCTACATCACCAAGATGGATCGCAACGAGGAATCGGGCGTCGATACGCCCGTGATGACGGACCTGTGCGGCTTTCGCATCGCCGGCATCAGCCGCGTGGCCGTCGCGAGCGCGACCTCGACGATGACGGGCGACGCCGATCAGGCGCCCACCGTCTACTTCGCGGTGTCGGTGCAGGCGCCGCGGCACGGTGCCCAGCTGATCCGTCGCGTGATGCTCGACGACCAGTTGCACAACGTCGATCAGTGGAGCAAGTTCGGTCCGATCTGGGCACCCGCGCCGTTCAAGCGGATGGTCAACATCCTCGAGCGCGGCGCCGACCTGGGCGCACGCCGCGCCGCAAACTTCGTCGGGCTCGCCTGGCGCGACGGCCGGCTGATCGTCAACGAAGGCCCCGACTGCTACTTCACCGAAGCGGACAAGCAGTGCCCGTATCACAACCTGACCTTCCCGGGCGGCCCGGTGAGCGACGCGCGCCGCGTGATCGCGGCCTACCAGACGACGTTCCGGCAGAACGCCGCGACGATCCCGCTCGTCTGGGCGCTCGGTGGTCATCTGAAAGCGCTGCTCGGTTTCTGGCCGCACCTCACGATCCAGGCGAACAAGGGCGCGGGCAAGTCGACGCTCATCAAGCGGCTCGAGCGCTCGCTCGCGTTCACGATGTTCTCCGGGCAGTCGCTGCAAACGGAATTCCGGCTGCTAACCAGCATCAGTCATACGAGCCATCCGGTCGGCTGGGAGGAACTGTCGGCACGCCGGCAGGATGTGATCGACAAGGCGGTCGGGCTGCTGCAGGAAAACTATCAATACACGGTGACGCGGCGCGGCACCGACATGACCGAATACCTGCTGTGCGCACCCGTGATGCTGGCCGGCGAGGATGTGCCGGTGCGCAGCCTGCTCGGCAAGCTCGTGCGTACGACGCTGACCGGCAAGCGCGGGCCGCTGCTGCCCGACGACCTGCCGCGCTTCCCGGTCCGGCAATGGCTCGAATTCCTGACCGGGCTCGACCGGCGCACGGCGCTGGATCAATACGCGACACTGCGCGACCAGGCGCTCGGGGGCTGCCGCGCAAGCGGCGAGGACGACGGCGCGCGGCGCATGGCCGCCAATTACGCGGCGGTCGGACTGGCATGGCGCTACCTGTGCGAATTTGCCGGAATGGATCCCGGCGAAGGCGAGTTCCCGCGCGATCTGATCGCCGAGATGAACGGCCACGTCGCCGAAACGAGTGCCGACCGCGAGCCGTGGGTCTGGATCATGGAGACGGTGCTGTCGGAAATCGACGGCGGCAACTACAAGCATCCGTACACGTTCGACACCGTCGACGGCGAGTTCTGCCTGCTGCTGCGCACCGGGCACGTGATGGATCACCTCGCCCACACGAGCGCCCTGCGCGACAAATGGAACGGCCTGCCCGTGAAGTCCGACCGCGTGTTCAAGGCGCAGCTCAAGCACGCCGGTGTCGTGGTCGGCGAGAAAGAGGTCGAGCGCCGCATCTACATGCGCCGCGTGCCGTACCTGACGCCGGTGTCGCTCGAGCGACTGGCCACCTTCGGCCTGCACGTGTCGGTGCGCGAGGACCTCGCGACCGACGCGCTGCACGGACGCCGCGCATGAGCCGCGATCAAGCCAACCGGCTGGTGCGCTCCGGCGATCGCGAGGGACCGGCGGGCGGCGCAAGCGAGTCGTGGATTTCGCCGGTCATGGTTCGCAAGTCCTTGATTGTCGAGGAAAGTACCGCCGCGCATTGCCCTCGGATCGCCATGGGTCCGGCCGCTTTTGCCACGGGTCCGGCTTGCTCGCGGGCTGCTGCATCCCCTTCTCCTTCTCTCTTCAAAGCATTGAAAGAAAAGAAGAAAGCATACGGGGAGGCCGCGGCAGGCCGCCGCCGTCGAGCACCACGAGTCAGGCGCGCGACGCCATCGGTCGCGAGCGGTACCGCAGCTTCGCGCCACGAGTTCCACGCGGCCGCCACGTCTGAATGATGGCGACACATGGCAAACAAAACTCTTGAATATCAACGTGTTATGCGCCCTTCACACGCCCTCCACCATGCCACCGGTTGCGCTGCGTGTCCGCCCGCCGCGCGGCCTGCCGCCGATACGAACCCGGCGACCGTTGACCTGTCCGGCGCAGCCGCCCTGCTCGGCGCGCATCCCGAAACGGTGCGCCTGAAGGCCCGGGCCGGCATGCTGCCCGGCCGCAAGGTCGGCAAGCGCTGGATCTTTTCCATCATGGCCCTGCAGCGCTACCTCGCCGGGGAATGGCTCCCGCGAGCGGCGCAGGACGATCAGCACGAGGAAGCCCACTCATGTCGCTCTACAAACGAAAAACCAGCCCGAACTGGCAATACAAGCTGTACCCCCCTGGCGGCGGAACGCCGGTACAGGGAAGCACTGGCACCCGCGACAAAGCGCAGGCCCAGGAATTCCACGACCGGCTGAAGGTCGACCTCTGGAACCAGGCGCGGCTCGGCACGAAGCCGCGCCATTCATGGAACGACGCGGTCATCCGCTACGTCGGAGAACGATCCGGCCTCGCGAGCCTGGAGACGTCGAAGATCCATCTGCGCTGGCTCGACCGGCACCTGTCCGGCGTCGCGCTCGCCGACATCGACCGGAACCGCATCGATGCGATCGCCCTCGCCAAACGTCGAGAACCGCGCACCGTGCGCACGCGACACGGTATCGTCGCAACCGACCGGCCCGTCAGCGACGCCACGGTGCGCCGCGTGATCGGCGTGCTGAAAGCCGTGTTGAACGCGGCCGTCGAATGGGAATGGCTGGCGCGCGCGCCGGTCACGAAACGCGCGAAGGTCGTCTCGAAACGCATCCGCTGGCTGGCGCCGGCCGAGGCCGAGCGGCTGCTCGCTGAACTGCCTGCGCACCTCGCCGACATGGCGCGCTTCAGCCTCGAAACCGGCTTGCGGCGCGCCAAC
The DNA here is from genome assembly GCF_001729305.1 of Burkholderia sp. A2. NCBI lineage: Bacteria > Pseudomonadati > Pseudomonadota > Betaproteobacteria > Burkholderiales > Burkholderiaceae > Burkholderia > Burkholderia sp. A2. Next base: position 95,459 of record NZ_LZXX01000091.1, read on the forward strand.
GTGACAGGGCTGCAGTGGTCGCAGGTCGATCTGACGCGGCGCGTCGCGTGGATTCATCCGGACCAGGCCAAGGCCCGGAAGGCGATCACGGTGCCGCTGTCGGACACCGCGATCGCCGTGCTGCAGCGCCAGCGCGCGAATCGGCGGGCGCCGGAATGCGCGGATAGCGTGTTCGTCTATCGCGGCAAGCCGGTCTACCAGACGGCCACGGCCGCCTGGACCAAGGCGCTGCGGCGCGCCGGCGTGCACGATTTCCGCTGGCACGACCTGCGCCACACCTGGGCGAGTTGGCACGTGCAACGCGGCACGCCGCTGCAGGTGTTGAAGGAGCTGGGCGGCTGGGAAACGCTGGAAATGGTGCAGCGGTACGCGCACCTGTCAGCCGATCACCTGGCGCATTGGGTCACGCCGCTGACGGCCGAGCCGGCACCGGTGCTAGCTGCAATTTAGCTGCAATGAGTCTGTCCGACGAAGGGAGGAAACCGCTGAGAGCCTTGATAGGCTTGGCGCGCCCGGCTGGGATCGAACCAGCAACCCCTGCCTTCGGAGGGCAGTACTCTATCCATTGAGCTACGGGCGCGTGAGACAGTGAAGCGACCCCATATACAGGCCGCCCACGATTGGCAAGACGGCAAGGATACCCGGTTTCCCGAGAAGCGTCCACCTTGCCCGTCGAATCGCCGTAGGACGGCCCTGCGTGCGGGTAAACACGCGCCATCGCGCCGCTCGCCGTGATGTAAACGTTCCGTCTATAATCGTCCGTGCTTCATTGGACTGCCATTTTGCCGTTGCACCGCGCTCACAATTCCTATTCACGGAGACGAGGCAAGCATGAGCGAAGCACCCCACGAATCTCCCGTCAAAACCCCCGGGCAGCTGATTGCCGTCATCATCGCGTCGTTCGCGATTCCGATCGTCCTGATCGTCCTGTTCGCCAATTACGCGAACCATGCATTCCGTTCCGGCGCCGGCACCGATGCGCTATCCGACCAGCAGGTCGCCGCCCGTATCGCGCCGATCGCGAAGGTCGACGTGAAGGACGCCAACGCGCCCCGCACGTACAAGACCGGCGAGGAAGTCTACAAGGCCGTCTGCGTGACCTGCCACGGCACCGGCGCCGCCGGCGCGCCGAAGTTCGGCAACAAGGACGACTGGGCGCCGCGCATCTCGCAAGGCTTCGACACGCTGCTGAAGACGGCCCTCGCGGGCAAGGGCGCGATGCCGGCGCGCGGCGGCACGAGCCCCGACGACGTCAGCGACTATGAAATCGCCCGCGCGATCGTGTACATGGCGAACAACGACGGCGCGAACTTCCCCGAACCGGCCGCGCCGGCCGCCAACGCGGCGCAGCCCGCCAGCGGCGCGCCCGCGTCGGGCGCCGACGCATCGAACGCGCAGGCCGCCGCGGCCATGGCCGCGATCGCCGCGATCCCGAAGGCCGGCGAAAAGCCCGCGGCCGCCCCGGCCGGCGCCGATGCGGCAACGGCCGGCAAGGCGCTGTACGCGTCGACCTGCCAGGCCTGCCATGCGGCCGGCGTGCTCGGCGCACCGAAGTTCGGCAGCAAGGAAGACTGGGCGCCGCGCCTGAAGGAATCGATGGATACGGTCTACAACTACGCGCTGCACGGCAAGGGCGCGATGCCGCCGAAGGGCGGGTCGAACGCGTCGGATGCCGACGTGAAGGCGGCCGTCGACTACATGGTCAACGCGGCGAAGTAACGCGCCCGCACGGCCGTCCGTAAAAAACCCCCGCGACGCACGCGCATCGCGGGGGTTTCGTTTTGGGGTTGCCGGTTCGGCGCGCCATCGTGCTCGCGGCAGCGCCGCCGCGTCACTTCTGCAGCAATGCCTTCAGGCTCGCGAGCCGGTCCTTCGGCGACATCGGCGCTTCTTCCGGCGTCGGCGGCGGCGCTTCGTCGAGCCCCATCTCCGGGATGAAGCGCGACGGTTCGCACACGACCGTCTCGCGCGCCCGCTTGCGCTTCTTGCACCAGTTCAGGTGCAGGCTGCGCTGCGCGCGCGTGATCGCGACGTACATCAGCCGGCGCTCCTCCTCGATCCGCTCGTTGTCGATCGGGCCGTCGTCCTCGCTGCCGCCGCGGTGCGGCATGATGCCCTCCTCGACGCCGACCAGGAACACGTGCGGATACTCGAGCCCCTTCGACGCATGGACGGTCGACAGCCGCACGGCGTCCGGATCCTCGTCCTTGCCTTCGAGCATCGACATCAGCGCGACGGTCTGGATCAGTCCGAGCAGGTTCTTGCCCGTATCGGCGAGCCCGTCCGCGTTGTGGAAGCCGTCGGCCTCGCCGTCGACGGCCTCCGTCTCGGGCTTGGTGCCCTTGCGCTTCAGCCATTCGAGGAATTCGAGCACGTTCTGCCACTTCGACTGCGCCTGCCGCTCGTCGAACGCGTCGTACAGGTACGCCTCGTAGTGGATCGCCTCCATCATGTCGTCGAGCACGACGGTCGCGGGCTCCTTGTCCGCGCGCTCGGTCAGGCGCTGGATGAAGTCGCAGAACATCCGCAGCGGCTCGACCTGGCGCGCCGACAGCCGCGCCTCGATGCCGCCCATGTACACGGCCTCGAACAGCGACACCTTCGCCTGCCCCGCGAACGAGCCGAGCGCCTCGAGTGTCGTGTTGCCGATGCCGCGGCGCGGCGTGGTGACGGCGCGGATGAACGCGGGATCGTCGTCGGCGTTCGCGATCAGCCGCAGGTACGCGCACAGATCCTTGATCTCGGCCTTGTCGAAGAACGACTGGCCGCCCGACAGCACGTACGGGATCCGCTCGCGCCGCAGCACCTGCTCGAAGATGCGTGCCTGGAAGTTGCCGCGATACAGGATCGCGTAGTCGCGGAAGTGCGCGCGCCGCTCGAACTTGTGCGCGGACAGCCGGAACACGACCGATTCGGCCTCGTGCTCCTCGTCGTTGCACGCCGTGACGGTGATCGAGTCGCCCATCCCGTGCTCGGACCACAGCTTCTTCTCGAACAGCTTCGGGTTGTTCGCGATCACGTTGTTCGCGGCGGTCAGGATCCGCACCGTCGACCGGTAGTTCTGCTCGAGCTTGATCACGTGCAGTTTCGGGAAATCCTTGCCCAGCTGCGCGAGGTTCTCGAGCGTCGCGCCGCGCCAGCCGTAGATCGCCTGATCGTCGTCGCCGACCGCCGTGAACGCGGCGCGCGGGCCCGCGAGCTGCTTCAGCAGCTCGTACTGGCACGCATTGGTGTCCTGGTACTCGTCGATCAGCAGGTAGCGCAGCTTGTTCTGCCAGCGGTCGCGCACCGGCTCGTTCTTCGCGAACAGCTCGGCGGGCAGGCGGATCAGGTCGTCGAAGTCGACCGCCTGGTACGCATGCAGCGTCGCCACGTAGTTGCGGTAGACCAGCGCGGCCTGGTGCTCGTCCTCGTTGGCCGCGATCGCCATCGCCTCGTCGGGCATGATCAGGCCGTTCTTCCACAGCGAGATGATGCTCTGGATCTTGCGGATCAGCCCCTTGTCGGTCGTGCCGAGCTGCTCCTGGATCATCCCGAAGCAGTCGTCCGAATCCATGATCGAGAACTGCGGCTTCAGGCCGACGTGCTCGGCCTCCTGGCGCAGGATCTGCACGCCCAGCGAGTGGAACGTGCAGACGGTGAGCTGGTTGACGGGCACCTTGCGGCCTTCCTTGCCGGGCGTGGTGAGCGTCTTGCCTTCCAGCAGCTTCGACACGCGCTCGCGCATTTCGGCGGCCGCCTTGTTCGTGAACGTGACGGCGGCGATATGGCGCGGCTCGAAGCCTTTCGCTTCGATCAGGTGCGCGATCTTCTGCGTGATCACGCGAGTCTTGCCGCTGCCCGCGCCGGCGAGCACGAGACAGGGACCGTCGAGGTAGCGCACCGCTTCATTCTGAGCGGGATTGAGGCCTGCGGACATGATGGCGGATGGTGTTGCTGGTTGACGGCGGAATGCCGGGAGGATGCCGTACGCGACAGGCTGGCGAAGCAGGCGGACACGCGGGCAGGACGCGCATGTTAACACGTCGGCGGCGCGTGTTTCGGGCGCGCGGCCGGACGGGCGCGCGCAGGCTTGCCGGGCGGGCGCCCCCTGTCCGTTCGGCGGGGTCGTGCCTGTCCGCTCGGCCAATCTGGCCCCGTCCGCGCGGCGATCGGACACAATACGCACTCCCCCGGCACCACCCGCGCCGGCCCGCTTCAATTCGCCTGAACCGTCACCGGATCGACCTCATGGGATACCCGTTCGCCATCGCCGCCCTCGGCCCGCTGCTGTTCGCGCAGGGGCGCTACGTGCGCCGCGTCACGCCGCGGCTGCCCGAGGCGGCCGGCCCGCGCGACGGCGTCGCCGGCGGCGGCCCGCCGCTGCGCGTGCTGGCGGTCGGCGATTCGGCCGCCGCGGCTTGCCGCGCGGCGCGCGGCGCAGAAAGCCGCGAGCGGAGCCGAGGGCCGAAAGCCGCAAGCCGGATAGTCGCGCGCATGGCGCCCGATCCCGCGCAAATGCCCGCACCCCTTGCGCAGTTGCCGCATCGCCTCGCGCGTTTCGCCCGACGCGTCTGTGCAAGCAGCGGCGCCATGCCAAAATAGCCAGTCGTCTTCGCGCCGCTCCGGCGCGCCATCCTTTAGTTTCCTTCGCAGCCAGGAATTGCCATGTCGTCATTGCTCAGGATTGGTTTGATGGGTTTCGGTTTCGCCGGCGCGACGTTCCACGCGCCCGTGATCGCCACGAGCGGCCGCACTGAAGTCGCCGCGATCGCGACGGGTCAGTCCGATCGCGCGCACGCCGCGTATCCGGGCGCGCGCATCGTCCCCGATCTCGACACGCTGCTCGGCCTCGACGATATCGAGTGCGTGGTGATCGCCACGCCGAACGACACGCACTTCACGCTCGCACGCCAGGTGCTCGAAGCGGGCCGCCACGTGGTCGTCGACAAGCCGGTCACGCTCACCGCCGACGAGGCGCTCGCGCTCGCGCGGCTCGCGAACGCGCGCAGCCGGCTGTTCGCGCCGTTCCACAACCGCCGCTGGGACGGCGATTTCCTCACCGTGCGCCGCGTCGTCGAATCGGGCGAGTTGGGCCGCGTCACCTACTTCGCGTCGCACTTCGACCGCTTCCGGCCGACGCCGCGCACGCGCTGGCGCGAGGAGCCGGCCCGCGGCGGCGGCCTGCTGCTCGACCTCGGCCCGCACCTGATCGACCAGGCGCTCGCGCTGTTCGGCACACCGGACACGGTGAGCGCCACCGTCAAGACGCGCCGCGACAACGGCACGGCGCCCGATTTCGTGCACCTGCTGCTCGGCTATCCGGACAAGGACGTCGCGCTGCATGCAAGCGCGCTGTCGGCGATCGAGCCCGCGCGGTTCACGCTGCACGGCACGCGCGGCAGCTATCAGAAGTTCGGGCTCGACACGCAGGAAGACCAGCTCAAGGCCGGCCTCACCGCGGACGACGTCGAATTCGGCGGCGGCAACCCGCCCGGCCTGCTGCGCGTGCTCGACGGCGACCTTGAAGTCGAACGTCCGGTACCGACGCTCGACGGCCAGTACGCGGAGTTCTACCGCGCGCTCGCCGCGTCGATCCGCGACGGCGCGCCGTTCCCCGTCACCGCGCAGGACGCGGTCGACGTGATGACGATCATCGAGCTCGCCGCGCAGAGCGAACACGACGGCCGCCGGGTGCCGTTCGTGCGCCGTACCGTCTGATGGCCGCCGGCCGGGTCGGTGTCGGCCCGGCCGCCCACCGCGCCACGCCGCCCCGCGTCGGCGGCGGCGCCGGGTCTGCCGCCACACCGACCGCCGGCCGGCCCGGCCCAGCCCCAACATTCCGTTACAAATGGTGCGGGAACGAAAGTCAGCGGTCGTCCGGTCTGACGCGTTTCTCAAAAAGTCGATTCGACACTTATCCGTCAGGAGAATGTGATGCAACGGTTGATTCGCGCAGCGGCATGCTGCGTCCTGGTTTCCTCGCTCGCGGCATGTATCGTGCAGCCGCAGCGGCCGGCCCGGCAGGCGCCTCCGCCACCGCGACCGAATCCGCAGGTCGTCGCGAACGACCGCATGCAGGAGGTCCAGGGCCGGATCGACAACCTGCATCGCCGGATCGACGCGCGCGTGAACGGCGGCTACTACCCGCCGCCGTACGGCGCGCAGCTTCACCACCGCCTCGACGTGATCCGCCAGGAAGCGAACGACATGTCGGCCCAGCACAACGGCGGCCTGTCCGGCGACGAGCAGCGGGTGCTGAACCAGGAACTCGACACGGCCGCGCGCGCGATCGGCGAGTAACGCGCCCGGCGCCTGCCGGCACGAATGAAGCGGCGGCGCCGGCCGCCGCCGCTTGTCGCGAAGCGACATTCTTTTGCTCAAATTGACAATGCCGACCCGCTCGCGTACAGTCGCCCGCACGCGTCGGGAGAGCGTGTGACCGGGTCGTTCCGACACCGGTTGCGCCGCCGAAGGGGCACACCCGCAAACTCTCAGGCAAAAGGACCGACCGCGTCGGGGAACCGCGTCCGCGCACTGCGCGCACGACGCTCCCCGCACTCTGGAGAGCGGCAGTAGCCCGCAGCGCATTGGCTGCGCGGGCAAGCTGCCCACCGAAGGGGCGCGCGTTTGCCGGGCTTTGCCCGCAGCGCAATCTCTCAGGTATCGAGGACAGAGGGGCATGTAACGGATCGCTCGAGGCCATCGGCCGCGGCGGTCGGCACATGGCCGTTCTGATCCGCGCGCAAGCGCCTTGCCTGAGGCCTCGATGACTGCACTGAATCACACCCCGCTCAACGCCGCGCACCGCGCGCTCAATGCCCGCATGGTCGACTTCGGCGGCTGGGACATGCCCGTCAACTACGGCTCGCAGATCGAAGAACACGCTGCCGTGCGCACCGACGCCGGCATGTTCGACGTATCGCACATGTGCGTCGTCGATTTCACCGGCAGCCGCGTGCGCGCGTTCTTCGAGCATGCGATCGCGAACCACGTCGGCAAGCTCAAGACGCCCGGCAAGGCGCTCTACTCGTGCCTGCTCAACCCGCAGGGCGGCGTCATCGACGATCTGATCGTCTACTACTTCACCGAAGAATTCTTCCGCGTGGTCGTCAACGCCGGCACCGCCGAGAAAGACATCGCGTGGTTCAACCAGCTGAACGAGCAAGGCGGCTACGGCCTGACGATCGCGCCGCGCCGCGATTTCGCGATCGTCGCCGTCCAGGGTCCGAACGCCCGCGAGAAGGTCTGGGCGACGGTGCCCGCCGCGCGCGCCGCCACCAGCGAGCTCAAGCCGTTCAACGCCGCGCAGGTCGCCGGCACGCCGTTCGGCGATCTCACCGTTGCACGCACCGGCTACACCGGCGAAGACGGCTTCGAAGTGATCGTCCCGGCCGTGCACGTCGTCGCGCTGTGGGATGCGCTGCGGCAAAACGGCGTGCGTCCGTGCGGGCTCGGCGCGCGCGACACGCTGCGTCTCGAGGCGGGCATGAACCTGTACGGCCAGGACATGGACGACACCGTCTCCCCGCTCGACGCGGGCCTCGCGTGGACGGTCGACCTCACCGCGCCGCGCGACTTCGTCGGCCGCGCCGCGCTGGAAGCCAACGGCACGCGCGCCGCGTTCGTCGGCCTGATCCTGCAGAAGGAGAACGGCAAGGCGGGCGGCGTGCTGCGCGCGCACCAGAAGGTCGTCACGCCGCACGGCGAAGGCGAGATCACGAGCGGCACGTTCTCGCCGTCGATGCAGGAATCGATCGCGTTCGCGCGCGTGCCGACGGCCGTCCAGATCGGCGACACAGTCCAGGTGCAAATTCGAGACAAGAATCTTCCCGCGCGCGTGGTAAAACTGCCGTTCGTGCGCAACGGCAAGGTCCTCGCTGCGTAACGACCGGGAGGCGGCCGGCGCCGCCTCCCGGCCTGCCGGGAGATGGCGCCCGGCGCAACCCCATCCGGCGCACCATGGCGGCGCGCCAGCAAAACGAACACACCCTTTTATCCAGGAGCATCCGATGAGCAACGTCCCGGCCGATCTGAAGTACACCGACGAACACGAGTGGATCCGCACCGAGGCGGACGGCACGCTGACGGTCGGCATCACCGATCACGCGCAGAGCACGCTCGGCGACATCGTCTTCCTCGAGCTGCCCGAAGTCGGCAAGTCGGTGACCGCGGGCGACGCCGTCGGCGTCGTCGAATCGGTGAAGGCGGCATCCGATATCTACTCGCCGGTGTCCGGCGAGATCGTCGCCGTCAACGAAGCCGCCACCGATGCGCCGGAAGAAGTGAACGGCGACGCATACGGCGTGTGGCTGTTCAAGATCAAGCTCGCGGCCGGCGCATCGACCGACAAGCTGATCGACGCCGACGCGTACAGCAAGCTGATCGACTAATTTTCCTTACCCGAACCGCGCGCGGCCGGGCAGCCGGCCCGCGCGGGACCAGAGTCACGCCATGAAGCTCGAACACCCGGACCGCCTGATGAACCGCACGCCCCTCTCGCTCGCCGCGCTCGAAACGCACGACGCGTTCGCAGAACGCCACATCGGCCCCGACGCCGCCAGCCAGCAGGCCATGCTCGACACGCTCGGCTTCGCGTCGCGCGCCGCGCTGATCGACGCCGTGATCCCGGCCTCGATCCGCCGCGCCGAAACGCTGCCGCTCGTCCCGTTCGCGCAGCCGAAGAGCGAGGCTGAAGCCCTCGCCGCGCTGCGTGCGCTCGCGGACAAGAACCAGGTGTTCCGCTCGTACATCGGCCAGGGCTATCACGACACGCATACGCCGGCCGTGATCCTGCGCAACGTGCTCGAAAACCCGGCGTGGTACACGGCCTACACGCCGTACCAGCCCGAAATTTCCCAGGGCCGCCTCGAGGCGCTCCTGAACTTCCAGCAGATGGTCGCCGACCTGACGGGTCTCGCGATCTCGAACGCATCGCTGCTCGACGAAGCCACCGCCGCGGCCGAAGCGATGACGCTGCTGCAGCGCACCGGCAAGCCGAAGTCGAACGTGTTCTACGTGGCCGACGACGTGCTGCCGCAAACCCTTGAAGTGATCCGTACGCGCGCGCTGCCGATCGGCATCGACGTGAAGACGGGCCCGGCCGCCGACGCCGCACAGGCGAACGCATTCGGCGTGCTGCTGCAGTACCCGGGCGTGAACGGCGACGTGCGCGACTACCGCGCGCTCACCGAAGCGATCCACGCGGCCGGCGGCCACGTGGTCGTCGCGGCCGACCTGCTCGCGCTGACCGTGCTGACGCCGCCCGGCGAATGGGGCGCGGACGTCGCGATCGGCAACACGCAGCGCTTTGGCGTACCGATGGGCTTCGGCGGCCCGCACGCCGCTTACCTGGCCGTGCGCGACGAATTCAAGCGCCAGATGCCGGGCCGCCTCGTCGGCGTGACCGTCGATGCGCAAGGCAAGCCCGCGCTGCGTCTCGCGCTGCAGACGCGCGAACAGCACATCCGCCGCGAGAAGGCGACGTCGAACGTGTGTACCGCGCAGGCGCTGCTCGCGATCATGGCCAGCATGTACGCGGTTTACCACGGCCCGCACGGCCTGAAGACGATCGCACTGCGCGTGAACCGCATCGCGGCGCTGTTCGCCGCCGGCGTGAAGCAGCTCGGCTTCGCGACCGTCAACGACACGTTCTTCGATACGCTGACGATCGATACCGGCGCGCGTACCGCGCAGATTCACGCATTCGCGAAGGCGAAGCGCATCAACCTGCGCCGCGTGAGCGACACGCAAGTCGGCGTATCGGTCGACGAAACGACGACGCGCGACGACCTCGCCGATCTCCTCGACGTGTTCGCGCAGGCCGCGGGCGGCACCGCGCCGGCCGTCGATGCGCTGGACGCGGGCCTCGCCGGCGTCGCCGCGCTGCCGGCCGGCCTCGAGCGCACGAGCGCGTACCTGACTCACCCCGTGTTCAACCGCCACCATTCCGAAACCGAAATGCTGCGCTACCTGCGCAGCCTGTCGGACAAGGATCTCGCGCTCGACCGTTCGATGATCCCGCTCGGCTCGTGCACGATGAAGCTGAACGCGACGTCGGAAATGCTGCCGGTCACGTGGCCCGAGTTCGGCGGCATCCACCCGTTCGCGCCGGCCGAGCAGACCGTCGGCTACCGCGAAATGATCGACCAGCTCGAACAGATGCTCGTCGCGGCCACCGGCTACGCGGCCGTGTCGCTGCAGCCGAACGCGGGCTCGCAGGGCGAGTACGCGGGCCTGTTGATCATTCACGCGTACCACGCATCGCGCGGCGAAGGCCATCGCGACGTGTGCCTGATTCCCGCATCCGCGCACGGCACGAATCCGGCGTCCGCGCACATGGCCGGCATGAAGGTCGTGGTCGTCGCCTGCGACGCGCAGGGCAACGTCGACATCGCCGACCTGAAGGCGAAGGCCGAGCAGCATTCGGCGAACCTCGCGGCAATCATGATCACGTATCCGTCGACGCATGGCGTGTTCGAGCAGAACGTCCGCGAGATCTGCGAGATCGTCCACGCGCACGGCGGCCAGGTGTACGTCGACGGCGCGAACATGAACGCGATGGTCGGCCTGACCGCGCCGGGCCAGTTCGGCGGCGACGTGTCGCACCTGAACCTGCACAAGACCTTCTGCATCCCGCACGGCGGCGGCGGCCCGGGTGTCGGCCCGGTCGCGGTCGGCGCGCACCTCGCGAAGTTCCTGCCGAACCAGCGCTCGACCGGCTACGCGCGGGCGGAAGACGGCATCGGCGCGGTGTCGGCCGCGCCGTACGGCTCGGCGTCGATCCTGCCGATCTCGTGGATGTACATCGCGATGATGGGCGCGAAGAACCTGACCGCCGCGACCGAAGCCGCGATCCTCAACGCGAACTACATCGCGAAGCGCCTCGCGCCGCACTATCCGGTGCTGTATTCGGGCCCGGGCGGGCTGGTCGCGCACGAGTGCATTCTCGATCTGCGTCCGATCAAGGAAACGAGCGGCATCAGCGTCGACGACGTCGCGAAACGCCTGATGGACTACGGCTTCCACGCGCCGACGATGAGCTTCCCGGTGCCGGGCACGCTGATGGTCGAGCCGACCGAATCGGAATCGCAGGAAGAACTCGACCGCTTCATCGCCGCGATGATCGCGATCCGCGAGGAAATCCGCGCGGTCGAGGAAGGCCGGGCCGATCGCGAGGACAACCCGCTGCGTCACGCGCCGCACACGGCGGCCGTCGTCACCGCGAACGAATGGCCGCACGCATACTCGCGCGAGCAGGCCGCGTACCCGGTCGCGTCGCTCGGCACGAACAAGTACTGGCCGCCGGTCGGCCGCGCGGACAACGCGTACGGCGACCGCAACCTGTTCTGCTCGTGCGTGCCGATGTCGGATTACGCATAACGCCCGTCCCGCACCGGAGCGTCCGACCGTGACCCCACCGCACGCAGCCGCCGGTTGCGTGCGGTTTTTACGTTCGCCGCCCGGCCAACCGTTTCACGCTCGCCCGCCAATCCGGCTAACATCACACGCGATCCAGCCAATGAAGGAGTTCCGCATGGTGCGTCCGATGTTTCCGGGCCAAGGTGCAGCGGCGCGGCGGCCGCGCCCGCGCGCAGGCCGCTACGTGCCGATGCTCGTCGCCGCGCTGTCGCTGGCCGCTGCCGGCCTCGGCATGTCCGGCAGTGCGCGCGCGGCGATGAATTTCTGCGCGGCGCCGGCGCTGCAGTCGAGCGAGACGACGCACGCCGAGCCAGGCGTGCAGGCGCTGATTCGCAGCGTCGACGCGCGTATCGGCGAGCAGCCGAAGGCGATGGCGCGCGTGCACACCGAGGGCACGCTGCCGCATGAAGGCATCTACGACCAGAGCGAAGCCGCGCTCAAGGACATGGACCTGATGCGCGATGCGGCGCTCGCGTGGCGCGTGACGAACGCGCCGCGCTACCTGCAACTCGTCGACCGCTTCCTGTCCGCGTGGGTCTCGACCTACCAGCCGAGCTTCAACCCGATCGACGAGACGCGCTTCGACAGCCTGATCGTCGCGTACGACATGACCGCGAGCGCGCTGCCGGTGAAGACGCGCAACGCGACGGCCGCGTTCATCGCGAAGCTCGGCGCCGGTTATGTCGCGCAGGTCGACGCGCAGAAGCGCCCGCTCACCGGCACCTGGCGCAACAACTGGCAGAGCCACCGGATCAAGCTGATCGCGCTGTCCGCGTTCACGCTCGGCGACCGCAAGATGATGAACGCCGCGCAGCGGCTGTTCGTCGAGCATCTCGCCGACAACATCGGCCCGGACGGCAAGACCTGGGATTTCGAGGAACGCGACGCGCTGCATTACGCGGTCTACGATCTGCAGCCGCTGGTGACGGCCGCGCTCGCCGCGCGCCGCTTCAACCGCAACTGGCTGCGCGAGCGCGGCGCGAACGGCGCGACGCTCGCGGCCGCGCTCGACTGGCTCGTGCCGTACGCGCTCGGCGAGAAAACCCACGAGGAATTCGTGAATTCGCCGGTGCCGTTCGACGCGAAGCGCCGCGAGGCCGGCTTGCCGGGCTACACGGGGCAGTGGGACCCGAAAAACGCCACCGAACTCTTTCATCTGGCCGCGCGGCTCGACGGGCGCTACGCCCGCGTCGCGCAGCAGCTTTCCCCAACGCCGCCCGCATGGCTCGCCGCGTGCCTGCCATTGCAGGCGCGCTAGCACCATTCTTACAGCAAGGCAGGTATCGAAATGGCAGTCAGCGTGTTTGACCTCTTCAAGATCGGCATCGGTCCGTCCAGTTCGCACACGGTGGGACCGATGCGCGCGGCGCTGATGTTCGTCCAGGGCCTCGAGCGCGACGGGCTGCTCGACGCGACGGCCCACGTGAAGGTCGAGCTGTACGGCTCGCTGGGCGCCACCGGCAAGGGCCACGGCACCGACCGCGGCGTGATGCTCGGCCTGCTCGGCGACGCGCCCGACACCGTCGATCCCGACACGATCGACGCGCGGCTCGACGATGTCCGCAAGACGAAGCAACTCGCGCTGCTCGGCACGCATCCGGTGCCGTTCGTGCTGAAGGAGAACATCGCGTTCTACCGCCAGGCGCTGCCCGAACACCCGAACGCGATGAAGCTGCGCGCGAGCGACGCGAACGGCGCGGTGCTGGTCGAGCGCACCTACTTGTCGGTCGGCGGCGGCTTCGTCGTGACGGCCGGCGCCCCGAACACCAAGGTGCTGAGCGCGGCCGAGCAGATGACGCACCCGTTTCGCACCGGCGCGGAGTTGCTCGCGCTGACCGCGTCGACCGGCAAGTCGATCGCGCAGCTGATGTGGGAAAACGAGCGCGCGTGGCACACCGACGAAGAAACGCGCGACGGGCTGCTGAAGATCTGGGCCGTGATGCAGTCGTGCGTGTCGCGCGGCTGCGGGATCGGCAATCCCGACGCCGACGGCAACCTGCCCGGCCCGTTCCAGGTCAAGCGCCGCGCGCCGCAGCTATACCGCACGCTGACGGGCAGCCCGGAGCGCGCGCTGCAGGACCCGCTGTCGATGATCGACTGGATCAACCTGTACGCGATCGCGGTCAACGAGGAAAACGCGGCCGGCGGCCGCGTCGTCACCGCGCCGACCAACGGCGCGGCCGGCATCATCCCGGCCGTGCTGCACTACTACACGCGCTTCACGCCCGGCGCGAACGAACAGGGCGTAATCGACTTCCTGCTGACGGCCGCCGCGATCGGGATCCTTTACAAGCTCAACGCATCGATCTCGGGCGCGGAAGTAGGCTGCCAGGGTGAAGTGGGCGTGGCCTGCTCGATGGCGGCCGGCGCGCTCGCGGCCGTGCTCGGCGGCACGCCGCAGCAGGTCGAGAACGCGGCCGAGATCGGGATGGAACACAACCTCGGCCTGACCTGCGACCCGGTCGGCGGGATGGTGCAGATCCCGTGCATCGAGCGCAACGCGATGGCGTCGGTGAAGGCCGTCAACGCGGCGCGCATGGCGCTGCGCGGCGACGGCTCCCACTACGTGTCGCTCGACTCCGTGATCAAGACCATGCGCGAGACGGGCGCCGACATGAAGACCAAGTACAAGGAAACGTCGCGCGGCGGGCTGGCGGTGAATATCGTCGAGTGCTGATGTCCGGCCCGGCGGCGGCGCGGGGTGGATCGATACCCCGCATTGCCGCCGGGCATGGCGCCCGACGCTAGTCGTTCAGCCAGTTCTCCAGTCGCAACCCCGGATAGCTGACGAAATCCCGCTCGTTGTTGGTGACGAGGACGACATCGAGCGACACCGCATGCGCGGCGATCAATTTGTCGAGGTGATCCTTCTTCCGCTCGCGAGTCGCCTCCCGGATCGGACCATACGCTTGCGCTGCCGGGGCGTCGAAAGGCGCGACGGGAATGTCCTCGATCAATGCGGCGAGATTGCGGCGCTCCCGGGTGGGGCTCGCACATGCGGTCACGCCGTACTCGAGTTCCGCATAGGTGATCGCCGACATGACGACGTCGCCCGTGTAGCACTGCGCAAATCGTCTCGCGACCTGCTCCGGCTGATTTTTCATCAGATAGATGCACATGTTGGTGTCGAGCATGAAGCGCGGCATCACAAACCCTCGCGTTCGGCCTGCTCCTGGTCGCCGCGTCCTTCTGTCATGAAGTCCGGCCCGAATTTCGCGAACTTCTCCAGTACCTGAGTCAAAGGCCGCCGCATCGGCCGAATGCGGATTTCGTCACCGACGCGCTCGATTTCCAGTTCGATATCGCTGCGCTCATAGGCAAGGTCCGCAGGAATACGCACGGCCTGCGAGTTGCCGTTCCTGAATACCCTCGTGGTATGCATGTCGATCTCCGATCGGATGTACATTGTATGTACATTATCCGATGCGGGCCGAGATGTAAATCCATGTGTGTACATAACAGGTACTCCTTCGGCTGACGAGCCGGCAATGAATACGCACATCACGGCCACTGCCGCCGCGCATGCAGCACGCGGAGAATCTCCACGATGCCCTCGGCCGGCCGGAGGCGATAGACGAGCACATAGTTCGGCGCGATCACCAGCTCGCGCGTGCCGGCCACCCGCCCTTGCCGATACAACTCGGTATGGGCCGGTAGCGCCGCCGCCCTTTCTTCCAGCAGTTCGTCGAGTTCGAGCGCGGCCAGCGGGTCGTCCTCGGCGATGTATTCCATGATCGCGGCGCGATCCTCGTACGCCTTCGGATTCCAGTGCAACGCGAGGGTCAAGAAGCATCCCCGCGCTTGCCCGCAAGCCGCTCACGCAACGCCGCACGGCGCGATGCGAAGTCGGCGCTGACTTCGGCGTCCGGAATCGACGCACGCGGGTCATCCAGCGCCTGCTGCACCTGCTCGCGAAACCAGCGATCGTGAGCCACCGCCTCGTGTGCCGCCTTCAACGCCGCCGCACGATCGGGTCGGGTCGCCCGCCCGGCCGCGTCCGGGTCGAATGCCGACGCATCCACATCGAACCGGTTGATGCCGATGTCGCGCAGAAAGCCGACCAGCGTTTCAAAACGGCGAAACACCCGCACGTCGCCGCGCTTGGCCGACAGGAAGCGCTCGTGCGCGCCGCACCGGGCCGACAGCGCCCAGCCGTTGCCGCAACCGACCACGCGGGCCGCACGCACCGCGCCGGCTTCGATCAGCTCCGTCAGCGTCTTTTGATCGATCGTTTCGGTCGTCATGGCTCTCGCCCCTTCTCCACTCGTTCGCTGAAATTTTACTATTGAACGGAACCCCACTTTATTGTTATTTGGGATGCCCTCTTTTCGGATCGAGACAAGCGCCAGCCCGCCATCCATAGCGCTCACTTTCCGTCTTCGCACAAGCATGCACAAGCTGGCCGGATGGCCAACCGAAGCCAGCACGCAATCCCCGAACCGCCCAGCGTTCCGACACTTTTCAGCCGCCGTCGCACCGGCCCACGGCCAACCGGCGTAAGCTGTACGTCCCGCTACCCAGGGAGACGGCAGCCCATGTCGCATTCCAAGGATCTCGAGCCGCGCGCCACCACCGGTGCGCGACTGCTCGTCGATGCGTTGCTCGCCAACCACGTGGAACGCGTGTTCTGCGTGCCGGGCGAGAGCTTCCTCGCCGTGCTCGATGCGCTCGCGGACGACACCGCCCGCATCCAGACGGTCGTCTGCCGCCACGAGGCGGCCGCCGCGAACATGGCCGAAGCGGTCGGCAAGCTGACCGGCCGCCCCGGCATCGCGTTCGTCACGCGCGGGCCCGGCGCGACCCATGCGTCGATCGGCGTGCACACCGCGTTCCAGGATTCGACGCCGATGATCCTGTTCGTCGGCCAGTGCGCACGCGAACACCTCGACCGCGAAGCGTTCCAGGAAATCGACTACCGCCGGATGTTCGGCCAGATGGCCAAATGGGTCGCGCAGATCGACGACCCGCGCCGTATCCCCGAATACCTGAGCCACGCGTTCCACGTCGCGACGTCCGGCCGGCCCGGCCCGGTCGTGCTCGCGTTGCCCGAGGACGTGCTGTCCGACGCATGCGCGCCGCAGCCCGTCGTGCCGGCCGCGAAACGCATCGCGGCCGCGCCGTCGGCCGCGCAGCTCGACGAGCTGCGCGAGCGGCTCGCGCGCGCGGAGCGGCCGTTCGCGATCGTCGGCGGCAGCGGCTGGACGCCGGACGCGTGCGCGAACCTGCGCACCTTCGTCGAACGCTGGCAATTGCCGGTCGCATGCGCGTTCCGCTTCCAGGACACGATCGACAACGCGCACCCGAACTACGCGGGCGACGTCGGGCTCGGGATCAACCCCGCGCTCGCGAAACGCATCCGCGACGCCGACCTGCTGCTCGTGATCGGGCCGCGCCTCGGCGAAGCGACGACGGGCGGCTACACGCTGCTCGACATCCCGAAAACGCGCCAGACGCTGATCCACGTGCATCAGGGCGCGGACGAGCTCGGCCGCGTGTACGCCGCCGACCTGCCGATCGTGTCGGGCATGCCCGAGATCGCCGCGCCGCTGGCCGCGCTCGAACCGCCCGAGCGGCCTGCATGGGCCGGCGCGGCCGCCGACGCGCACCGCGCGTACCGCGAATGGCATGCGCCGCTGCCGATGCCCGGCAACGTGCAGCTCGGCGACGTGATGGTGCAGTTGCGCGAGCGCCTGCCGCACGACGCGATCCTGACCAACGGCGCGGGCAACTATGCGATCTGGCTGCATCGCCACTTCGCGTACCGGCATTTCCGCTCGCAGCTCGCGCCAACGAGCGGCGCGATGGGCTACGGGCTGCCGGCCGCGCTCGCCGCGAAATCGCTGTATCCGCAGCGCGCCGTCGTCGCGCTCGCCGGCGACGGCTGCTTCATGATGGCCGGCAACGAGCTCGCGACCGCGATGCAATACGGGCTGAACATCGTCGCGATCGTCGTCAACAACGGCCATTTCGGCACGATCCGCATGCATCAGGAGCGCAATTACCCGGGCCGCGTGCACGGCACGGGGCTCACGAATCCGGATTTCGCCGCGTATGCGCGTGCGTTCGGCGCGCATGGCGAGACGGTCGAGCGCACCGCCGATTTCGCGCCCGCGCTCGAACGCGCGCTGACCTGCGGACTGCCCGCGGTGATCGAGATCCGCATCCCGCAAGACGCCAGCACGCCGGCCGCGACGCTCGAGCAGATCCGCGAGCAGGGCCGCCGCGCGCGCGGCGCATGACGATGGTGAACATGCACGCCGCGCCGCCCGTCGCCGCGCTGTCGCACGACGACGCGCTGGCCTGCCCCGGCACGCTGCTCGCGCCCGACGGCACGCTCGTCGCGCCGTACGACCTCGAATACGGCGACGTGCGCGCCGAAGGCTACGTGGCGGCGGCGCCGGCGCTCGGCCTGCTGCACGCCGCGCACCGGCCGTTCCGGCTCGATCACGGCGATAAGCGGCACGTGCACGTGATCAACGGGATGGGTGTCGCGCTCGGCGATTCGGTGATCGGGCTGACGGCCGTCGCCGCGCTGCGTGCGACCCATGCGGATCTCCGCTTCACGCTGTACCGGCCGGCGCGCGCGCCGCGCTACGTCGATGCGCTGTATGCGCTCGCGGCCGACGTGGTCGCGCCGTCACGCGCATTGCCGTGCCCCGCCGACGCGCTGCCCGCCGACGCGCACTGCATCGACGTCGGCAATCACCTGTACTGGCCCGCGTTCGCGCGGCTGCCGATGATCGATTTCTTCCTCGACGCGCTCGGCGTCGATCCAGACGCCGTGCCGGTCGCCGCGAAGCGCAATCGCTGGCTTGCGCGGCTATCGCTGCCCGCGCTGCCGGCCGGGTGGCAGCGGCCGTACGTGCTGTTCTGCCCGAATGCGAGCACCGCGGTGCGCAGCGTGCCGCCCGCGCTGCGCGTCGCGTTCGTGGAACGGCTCGCGCGGCGTTACGGGCTGCCGGTGGTGGGGTTCGGCCCGATCGCGCATCCCGCTTACGTGGATGTGAGCCGCGACGCGACCGACACCGCGCGCTTCATCGCGTGGGTCAAGGGCGCGAGCCTGCTGTTCGCGCCGGACACGGCGGCCGTGCACCTCGCCGACGGTTTCGACGTGCCGACAATCGCATGCTTCACGACGATCGGGCCGGCCTTGCGCGTGCGCGACTATCCGCATTGCGTGCCGGTCACGCTCGACGTGCCGGCCGCGTTGCACGGGCTGCATCGCAGCGAGCGGCCGGACGATCTCGCGGCGGTCGAAGCCGCGTATCGCGCAATCGACTGGGACGCGCTGGCGTGGCCCGCCCCGCGCGACGGGGCAGCGCCAACCATCTGAGCAAAGCGGCGCGGCGCAAGCGCGACGATCGAACCGGCGGCAGCCCGCACGCCGCGCCAGCACCGGTGCCGCTTCGCCCACCCGCCTGATCCCGCCAGGCTTTTACCGGCCACGCGAGCGAAGTGGGCGCGGCGGCAAGCGGAACGGTCGAACCGCCAACGCCGCTCCGGCCGCCCGGCTCACCGCGCCGCGCCCCTCACGCGCGATCGCGCAGCGTCTCCGACGGCCGCTTGCCGAACAGGCGCCGGTAATCGGTCGCGAACTGGCTCAGATGCCAGAAGCCCCACGCCTCCGCGACGTCCTGCACCGAGCCGGCCGCGCGCCCGCACAGGTCGCGCCGCGCGCCGTTCAGCCGCAGCGTGCGCAGGTAGGTCGCGGGCGCCATCCCGAGCACGTCCTGGAAGCAGTACTGCAGCGTGCGCCGGCTCACGTGCAACTGCTCGCACAGCTCGGGCACGCCGACCGGCCGCGTGCGGTGCGCGAGCACGTAGTCGCGCGCCTGGTCGACGATCCAGCGGCGCGTCGACGGCGCCGCGCCGCCGCCGTCGTCGGCCGGTTGCGCGCACGCATCGAACAGCGCGGCCAGCACTTCGGCCTGCAGGTCGTCGCGCTGCGCATCGGGCAGCGGGCCGGCCATCGCCACCGCGCCGTCGAGCCGGCGGCCGAGCAGCGCGCACAGGCGCGCGAGCCGCGCGTCGCCGACCTGCATCACGCGCTGCGTGAACAGCCGCTCGTCGAGCGCGCGGTGCTCGACTTCCTCCGCGTAGCGGCGCAGCACGTCGCCGCGCACGACGACGCCGTAGATCGAGAACTGCGCGGGCGTCACGAGTTCGAATTCGACGTTGCCGGGCCGGAACGCGAGCGCGCCGGGGCCGATGCGGCATGCATCGACGCGCGCCGAGCCGTCGCACACGAGCGGGATGCCGAACCAGTACGCGTCGCCGCGCACTTCGCACGCCTGGCGCAGCAGATGGCTGGTCGATTCGCGAAACAGCTTCATCGTATCGAGCGGCAGCTCGGTCAGCGTGCCGACGAAGCGGCCGGCCGCGAGCTGGTCGTAGGTTTGCCGCCAGCCGATCAGGTTGCGCGCCTGCTCGTCCGCATCGTGCGCGACGCTGACGACGGCCTGCCCGGCGAACGCGTCGTCGCCCAGCGCGCTGCGCCGCGTGTCCTCGGCGGTCGGTTCTTCCGTATACGCCACGTGTTGATTCATCGTGTCCTCCCTCACCTGCGCGGAACCCTGCGTGTCACGCAAGTCCCGTGCCGAACCGCACGGCCCGGCGAGCAAGCCGCCATTGCACGCTGTCCGGCCGATGCGCGCCATGCGGGCGCACCCGAAGGCGGCATGCCGCGCACGCCGCCGGTGCGATCCGCGCGGCGAGCGCGCACGCGCGCCGCCGCCCGCGCCCGGATACCGGCTACCGGGCCGGCTTCAGCCGCACGACCCGCGTGCCGCAATTGCCGTATGCCTGCGCGATCGCCAGTTCGACGATCGCGCTGCCCGCTGCCCACGGCGCCGCGTCCGCTTCCGGCAGATCGGCGCGCAGCGTGGCGCGACCGTTGATCCGGTAGCGCAGGCCGCGCACGACATCGACGAACAGCAATCCGACGCCACGGCCGTCGCAGGCGGCCGCGTCGATCCGGCCGCCGCCGCCGTCAGGCGCGGCCGGCAACGCGAACCGCAGCGTCTTCGTATCGATCACGCGCACCACGGGCAGCAGATCACCGTTCGCGTCGCGCCGGCTCTGCACGATGTCGCAGGTCATCGAGGCACCCGCGGCGGATGCCATGCCGACGAACATGAACGGCTGCGATTCGACGAACTGCCGCACACCGACGCTCAATCGGGTCGTCACGACGTCGCTCATGCGCTCGGCTTCGTCGGCGACGCCGAAGCGGTGTTGCGCGTCGAGTTCGCCCGGATGGAAGACCGGGTGACGCGGAAAGGATCGGGGCGGTTCTGCCATGCTGAGGGGGGCGTCGCATCGGCGCGCCGTGCCGCCACGCGTGCGCGGCGGCCGGCAGCGTTGCCGGCGCCCGCTGCGCAAGAACGCGCGACCGGCGCCGGCTGTCGAACAGGGAAATCGAACCGGGCGACATGCCGGGCCCGACCGGCCCCGGCACGTCGCCCCGGCTTCTGCGATCAGAAGAACCCGAGCGCCTCGGCCTGGTAGCTGACCAGCAGGCACTTCGTCTGCTGATAGTTCGACAGCGCCATCTTGTGCGTCTCGCGGCCGATCCCCGACTGCTTGTAGCCGCCGAACGCCGCATGCGCGGGGTACAGGTGGTAGCAGTTGGTCCACACGCGGCCGGCCTCGATCTCGCGGCCCATCCGGTACGCGCGCGTGCCGCTGCGAGTCCACACGCCCGCGCCGAGCCCGTAGAACGTGTCGTTCGCGAGTTCGATCGCTTCCTGCTCGTCCTTGAACGTCATCACCGACGCGACCGGCCCGAAGATCTCTTCCTGGAACACGCGCATCTTGTTGTTGCCGAGCAGCATCGTCGGCTTCACGTAGTAGCCCGTGCCGAGGTCGGCGGCCGGCGCCGTACGCTCGCCGCCCGTCAGGCATTGCGCGCCTTCGCCGCGGCCGATGTCGATGTACGACAGGATCTTGTCGAGCTGCTGCTGCGACGCCTGCGCGCCGATCATCGTCTGCAGGTCGAGCGGGTGGCCGGACTTGATGCGCTCGACGCGCGCGACGGCCTTCTCGATGAAGCGGTCGTAGATCGATTCCTGGATCAGGATGCGCGACGGGCACGTGCACACCTCGCCCTGGTTCAGCGCGAACATCGCGAGCCCTTCGAGCGCCTTGTCGAGGTACGCGTCGTCCTGGTCGAGCACGTCGGCGAAGAAGATGTTCGGGCTCTTGCCGCCCAGTTCGACCGTCGACGGAATCAGGTTGTCGGCCGCCGCGCGCAGGATGTGCTTGCCGACCGGCGTCGAGCCCGTGAACGCGATCTTCGCGATCCGCTTGCTGGTCGCGAGCGCTTCGCCCGCTTCCTTGCCGAAGCCGTTCACGATGTTGATCGTGCCGGCCGGGAACAGGTCGCCGATCAGCTCCATCAGCACGAGCACCGACGCGGGCGTCTGCTCGGCCGGCTTCATCACCACGCAGCAGCCGGCCGCGAGCGCCGGTGCGAGCTTCCACGCGGCCATCAGCAGCGGGAAGTTCCACGGGATGATCTGGCCGACCACGCCGAGCGGCTCGTGGAAGTGGTACGCGACGGTGTTGTCGTCGATCTCGGAGATGCCGCCTTCCTGCGCACGGATGCAGCCCGCGAAGTAGCGGAAGTGGTCGATCGCGAGCGGCAGGTCGGCCGCCATCGTCTCGCGCAGCGGCTTGCCGTTGTCGATCGTCTCGGCCACGGCCAGCAGCTTCAGGTTCTTTTCCATCCGGTCGGCGGCGGCGAGCAGCAGGTTCGAGCGCTCGGCCACGGACGTCTTGCCCCACTTGCGGCGCGCGGCATGCGCGGCGTCGAGCGCCAGCTCGATATCGTCGGCGCCGGAGCGCGGGATGCGGCAGAACGGCTGGCCGTTGATCGGCGACACGTTCTCGAAATACTCGCCCTTCACCGGAGGAACCCACTTGCCGCCGATGTAGTTGTCGTATTGCTGACGGTACGGGTATTCGACGTCGAGGCCCAGTTGTTTCAGGTCAAACGGGTTCATACATGTCTCCTGTTCATCGTGCTTGTGTGAGTACAGCGCCGGTTGGAATGCGCTGATCCCGTTCATGCAACATGCGTGCCAAACGGAACGGGCGGGAGCGGGCGCACGTCGATCGCGGCCGGCGCGGGTTCGCACCGCGCGGTGTTCACGCCCGCAACACGGCCGGTGTACCGATTCTGAACACCGCCAGTGCGCAGCAATGGGGCCGGTGTTCGGAATTTCCACAGTGCGCGCCGCCGCGCTGCCCGCGAACGCGCGCCGCGCCGCGTGGCATGTCGCTTGCGTGCGAATCGCGGATCCACACGCCACGGCGAACGCGCCGACCGACACCATGAACGATCGCGGCCCGCTGACCGACGACGCCATCGCATTCATCCGCGAACAGGCTTTCCTGATCGTCGCGACCGCCGATGCGGCCGGCAACGCCGACTGTTCGTACCGCGGCCGCCAGCCGCGCGCCGACGGCTCGTTCGCGCCGCTCGTCGATATCCCGGACCGTCGCACGCTGGTACTGCCCGACTTCGCGGGCAACAACCTGCTCAACACGATCGGCAACCTGCTCGTGAATCCGGCCATCGCGCTGCTGTTCGTCGATTTCGTGCGTCAGACGACCTGGCACGTGCAGGGGCGTGCGATGCTGGACGAGGATACGCAAGCGCGTACCCAGCTGTGGCCGGATGCGTTGCGCTATCTGGTGATCGATGTGGAATGTGCAGAAGCGCGCGCGGAGGCGGGGCTGCCGCCGCTCGTGCTGGCGTGACGCGCGGCGGGTGAGGCTTTACGAATGGGCAACGCGGGCGCGGCGGCTGCGTCGACCGAAATACCGAAATACCGAAGTACCCAAGCACCGAGCACCGAGCACCGAGCACCGAAAACATCGAAGCATCCGAGCGCCACGATGCAATGCTCGACGCCCGTGCGTCTCCACACACGCCGGTTCACGCCGACTGCCCGCCGACGCATCGGCTTGCGCATGCCCGTTCGCCTCAGCGCCCGTGCATCTCCGCACACGCCGGTTCGCTCCGGCGGCGCACCGACGTATCGGCCTGCGCGTGGCCGTCCATCTCGTCGCCCGCTTCGTCGACGGCCGGCCGCCCGCCGAGAAACCCGAACACCACCACCGCGCACAGCACCGTGACGACGGCCAGCGCGATCAACAGCCGGTCGAACGCGTGCGCGTAGCTCGCGATCAACGCCGCACGGCCGACGCCCGGCAACGCGGCAGCCGCGCCCGCGAGATCGCCGGTCGCGAGCCGCGCGGCGGCCCGCAGCGTCGCGTCCGGCGTGCCGGCGGCCCCCACCGCCCGCGCCAGCCCCGTTTGCGCGAGCGCGGCCAGCACCGCGCCGACGATCGCGAGCGCAATCCCCTCACCGGCCACGCGCGTCGTGCTGAAAATGCCCGTCGCCATCCCCGCGCGCTCCTTCGGCACGACGCTCACGGACAGCCCGTCCATCAGCCCCCACGGCATGCCGGCGCCGACGCCGATCGCGAGCATCGGCGCGATCGCCGCCGGCCCCGCGCCGCCGCGCAACGCGATGCCGAGCCACACGAGCCCCGCCGCGGCGACCAGCAACCCAAGCCCGGAAATCACGCCGGCCGACAGCCAGCGCGTGAGCGTCGCCGCGACGAGCGGCACGACCAGCATCGGCGCGGAGATCGCGAGCATCAGCCAGCCGGCGTCGATCTCGCTGAAGCCGTCGATGCCGATGAAGCGCAGCGGCAGCACGACGAGCAGCACGATATAGCAGCAACAGGTCGACACCGGCAGCACCTGGACGCCGACGAAGCGCGCGATGCGAAACAGCGACAGGTCGAGCATCGGCCGCGCGACGCGCGTCTCGATCGTCACGAACGCGCACGCGCCGAGCGCCGCGCCGGCCAGCAGCGCGATCACGAGCGGGCTCGACCAGCCGCGCGCGGGCGCCTCGATCACACCGAACGTGAACAGCGTCAGCGCGGCCGTGAACGCGGCCGTGCCGGGCCAGTCGAGCCCCGTCGCGTGCGGATCGCGCGACTCGTGCATGCGCGGCAGCCCGAACGCGAGCGACAGCACGCCGGCCACCGCGCTCGTCACGAAGATCGCACGCCAGCCGTAATGCCCGATCAGCCCGCCGGCGAGCACGGGCCCGAACGCGAGCCCGATCCCGAACGTCGTGCCGAGCAGGCTGAACGCACGCGTGCGCGCCGGGCCGTCGAATTCCTGCGCGAGCGCGGCCGTGCCGCCGGCGAGCGCCGCGGCCGCCGCGAGCCCTTGCGCGGCGCGCAGCAGATCGACCGCGAGTATCGACGGCGCGAACGCGAGCGCGACCGACATCAGCGTGAAGCCGCCGACGCCGATCGCGAACAGGCGCTTGCGGCCGAACTGGTCGGCCAGCGCGCCCGACGCCATCAGGAAGCTGCCGAACGCGAGCATGAACGCGTTGGTGATCCAGTTCATCGCGACCGGGCTGCCGTGCAGGTCGCGGCCAATCGCCGGCGTCGCGACCGCGCCGCCCGAAAACGACAGCGGCAGCGCGACGGCGGCCATGCAGACGGCGGCCAGCACCCATGCGCGCCGGCGCGCCGCGTGGGCAGAAACGGCTGAAACAGGGTGATCCATCATCGCTCCTCGAAAAAGCCGGCGCGGATGCGCCATCAGAGCGACAGAAGATAAATCGGATTCAATCCGCGAAAAACCACGCGAAGCTCCGCATATAACGGACTAAAATTCCGCAATTATCCCGCTAGCGTGCGTCGCCGCGCACCGTTCGATTCGATGGAAAACCTCACCGGCATCGTCGCGTTCGTCCGCACCGCCGAAGCGCTGAGCTTCGTCGCGGCCGGCCGCACGCTCGGCATCTCGGCGTCGGCGGTCGGCAAGACGATCGCGAAACTCGAGCAGTCGCTCGGCGTGCGCCTGTTCAACCGCACGACGCGGCGCGTGACGCTTACCGACGAGGGGCGGCATTTCTACGAGCGCTGCCAGCGGATCCTCGAGGATTTCCGCGACGCGGAGGCGACCGTGACGGCCTCCGCGCAGCGCCCGCGCGGCAAGCTGCGCGTGAGCCTGCCGGTGATCGGCTACCGCTTCCTGCTGCCGGTGCTGCCCGAGTTCCGGCAGCGCTATCCGGACGTCGAGCTCGATCTCGATTTCAACGACCGGATGGTCGATGTCGTCGAAGGCGGCTTCGACGCGGTCATCCGCAGCGGCCCGCTGTCCGATTCGAGCCTGATGTCGCGGCGGCTCGGCCCGTTCGCGTTCGTGCTGTGCGCGACGCCCGCGTATCTCGCGCGGGCCGGCACGCCGCGCACGCCGCGCGAACTCGAAGCGCACGACTGCGTGCGCTACTGCTTCCCGACCACCGGCAAGCTGCAAGACTGGGCGCTCGCGGCCGACGACGGCACGCCGCTCACGCTGCGCACCGCGATGACCTGCAACAACATGGAAGCGCTGCGCGGCGCCGTGCTCGCGGGGCTCGGCATCGGCTACATGCCCGACTTCCTCGCGCGCGACGCGCTCGAACACGGCGCGCTCGTCACCGTGCTCGACGCCTACCGGATCGCGCCGGGGCAATTCTCGATCGTGTGGCCGTCGAGCCGGCAGTTGTCGCCGAAGCTGCGCGTGTTCGTCGATTTCCTGTGCGAACGGCTGTTCACGTAGTCGCGCCGATCCGCTCCGCTTCCGCCGGCGGCAGCAGCGCGTCGCTGTCGTCCTTCAGCCCGACGCCCGTCAGCCCGAGACGGCGCGCGTGCGTCATCAGGTAATGCAGCTTGTGCGCGGCGGCCGCGTGCGGCAGCCCTTCGGGCCGCACGTTCGAGATGCAGTTGCGCAGCGCGTCGTGACAGCCGACCTTCGGCGCCCACGTCAGGTACACGCCGAGGCTGTCCGGCGAACTGAGCCCCGGCCGTTCGCCGATCAGCATCGCGACCACCTTCGCGCGCAGCAGCTCGCCGATCTCGTCGCCGAGCGCGACGCGCGCCTGCGTGGCGACCACCACCGGGCCGATCCGCCAGCCGTCCGCGTCGAGCCGCGGCCGCACGGCCTGCAACAGCGGCAGCGCCTGCTTCGCGGCCGCGAACGCCGACAGCCCGTCGCCGACCACGAACACGACATCGGGCGCGTCGTCGAGCGCCGCCCCGTAACCGGCCAGCAGCCCGCGGCTGTCGTCCGACAGCTTGCGGCCGAGATCGGGCCGGCGCAGGTAGTGGTCGCGGTCGGGCGCAGCGCTCTGCACGCGCAGCGTCGGCAGCATGCCGGCCGCCTCGATCTCGCGCCGCAGCGCATCCGCGTCGAGCGGCTGGTGCACCGCGTCGCGCGCTTGCGCATGCGACAGGTTGAAGGCCAGCAGCGGCGCGGTCGGCAGGCTGTTGCCCGCGCGGCCGAGCGCGATCCGCGCGTTCGTGAACGATTTCAGCTGCCCCCACGGATTCTTCTCGACGGCGTCGCTCATGCGGAAATCCCCATCCAGTCGTTCGCGCCCGCGAGCAGCGGCACCCGTGCCGACGCCGCGCGCAGCGCGCCGTGCGCGTCGGCGATCTCCATCGTCTCCAGCCATTCCTCGAATTCCGGCGCGCGGCGCAGGCCGAGCACCTCGCGTACGTAGAGCTGGTCGTGGAACGACGTGCTCTGATAGTTGAGCATCACGTCGTCCGCGCCCGGAATCCCCATGATGAAGTTGATGCCGGCCGCCCCCAGCAGCGTCAGCAGCGTGTCCATGTCGTCCTGGTCGGCTTCCGCGTGGTTCGTGTAGCAGATGTCGCAGCCCATCGGCACGCCGAGCAGCTTGCCGCAGAAGTGATCCTCGAGCCCTGCGCGGATGATCTGCTTGCCGTCGTACAGGTATTCGGGCCCGATGAAGCCGACCACCGTGTTCACGAGAAACGGCTCGAACTTGCGCGCGACCGCATACGCGCGTACTTCGCAGGTCTGCTGATCGACGCCGAAGTGCGCGTTCGCCGACAGCGCGCTGCCCTGGCCCGTCTCGAAATACATCAGGTTGTCGCCGACCGTGCCGCGCTTCAGCGCCAGCGCGGCCTCGCGCGCCTCGGCGAGCAGCGCGAGCGAGATCCCGAAGCTCGCGTTCGCCTTCTCGGTGCCCGCGATCGACTGGAACACGAGATCGACCGGCGCGCCCTTCTCGATCGCCGCGATCGTGTTGGTCACGTGGGTGAGCACGCACGACTGCGTCGGCACGCCGTAGCGCTCGCGGAAGCCGTCGATCATCGCGAGCAGCTTCACGATCGCCGCGAGGCTGTCGGTGGCCGGGTTGATGCCGATCATCGCGTCGCCGCAGCCGTACATCAGCCCGTCGAGCATCGACGCGGCGATGCCCTTCACGTCGTCGGTCGGGTGGTTCGGCTGCAGCCGCACCGACATCCGGCCGGCCAGCCCGACCGTGTTGCGAAAGCGCGTGACCACGCGGCGCTTGCGCGCGGCCGCGATCAGGTCCTGGTTGCGCATCAGCTTGGACACGGCCGCGACCATCTCGGGCGTGAGGCCGGGCGCGATCCGTTCGAGCGCCGCGCCGTCGGCCGCGGGCGACAGCAGCCAGTTGCGGAAATCGCCGACGGTGAGGTGCGAGATCTCCGCGAACGCGTGCGCGTCGTGATCGTCGATGATGAGGCGCGTGACCTCGTCGTCTTCATACGGGATCACCGCTTCGTTCAGGAACGCCTTCAGCGGCACGCCCGCGAGCGCGATCTTCGCGGCGACGCGCTCCTCCTCGCTCGCCGCCGCGACGCCGGCGAGCTGGTCGCCGGAACGCAGCGGGCTCGCCTTCGCGAGCAGCGTCTTCAGGTCCGCGAAGCGGTACGTGCGCGGACCGATCGTCTCCGTATAGGACATCGTGCGAATCTCCTTGCCAAAAGCCGACGGCGCGCCCGTTCGACGGGGCGCGCCGGATGCCGTCAGGAACGGCCTTTCTCGTTCACCGTCGTCACCCTGCTTACTCCTCCAGCAGCGCGTCGCCGGGCGCGCTCGCGCGCTGCGAACGGGTCGCGAGGAAGTACGCGTAGCCGACCGCGAGGAAGCCGACGAACACCAGCGCGACCAGCCCGTTGAAAACCACCATCGTCCCGAGGCAAACGAGCGCCGCCAGGATCGCGAAGGCCGGGAAGATCGGGTACAGCGGCGCGCGGAACGGCCGCGCCATGTTCGGCTGCGAGCGACGCAGCTTGAACAGCGCCGCCATGCTGACGATATACATCACGATCGCACCGAATACCGACATCGTCACGATATTCGCGGTGAGCGTCTGCCCGCCGAACTGGATCAGCTCGTCGCTGTAGATCGCGGCAATCCCGACCACGCCGCCCGCGAGAATCGCGCGATGCGGGGTCTTGAAGCGCGGATGCACCTTGCCGAGCCATTCGGGCAGGTAGCCTTCGCGGGCCAGCGCGAAGATCTGGCGCGAATAGCCGAGGATGATCCCGTGGAACGACGCGACGAGCCCGAACAGCCCGAGCCACACGAGCATGTGCATCCAGCCGCTGTTCGCGCCGACGATGTACTTCATCGCCTGCGGCAGCGGATCGTTGATGTTCGCGAGCTTGGTCCAGTCGCCCGCGCCGCCGGCGAACACCATCACGCCGATCGCGAGCGCGACGAGGGTCAGGATCCCGGCCACGTACGCGATCGGAATCGAGCGCTTCGGGTTCTTCGCTTCCTCGGCGGCCATCGCGACACCTTCGATCGCGAGGAAGAACCAGATCGCGAACGGAATCGCCGCGAACATCCCGTGGAACGCGCCCATGCTGAAGTGATCGGCGCCCGACCAGCCGCCCTTCGTGAAATTGCTCCACGCGAAGCCCGGCGACACGACGCCCATGAACACCAGCAGCTCGAAGATCGCGAGCAGCGTGACGACGAGCTCGAAGGTCGCCGCGATCTGCACGCCGACGATGTTCAGCGCCATGAACACGAGATACGCGCCCATCGCCGCGTGTTTCGGTTCGAGCCCCGGAAACTGCACGTGCAGGTACGCGCCGATCGCGAGCGCGATCGCGGGCGGCGCGAACACGAACTCGACCAGCGTCGCGGCGCCGGCCAGATAACCGCCGGTCGGGCCGAACGCGCGGCGCGCATACGCGAACGGGCCGCCCGCGTGCGGGATCGACGTCGTCAGCTCGGTGAAACTGAAGATGAAGGTGGTGTACATCGCCGCGACGAACAGCGCGGTGATCACGAAACCCAGCGTGCCCGCGCTGGCCCAGCCGTAGCTCCAGCCGAAGTATTCGCCGGAAATCACGAGGCCGACCGCGATGCCCCACAGTTGCCAGGTCCCGAGCGTCTGCTGCAGCGCGGGCTGGCCGGAGGACTTGACGCCGGCGGCGGGCCGGCCATTCGACTCTGCTTTCATCGGACTCTCTCCTCAAAGGCGCCGGACCTGCGGGCCCGCGCGACTGAGAATCGATGCTAGAGAGTCATTAAACGACGTGTTATCGAAATTCGGCAAAGATCGCGGCTGACATTTTGCTTGCGGAAACGCTCGCGGTAACGCCGGCCGCGCGCGTCGCCACGCCGCTCCGGCCCGCGCGATGCGGGCCGGAGCGGCCGTACCGGCCGGCGTTACTGGCCGCCGCCGCGCTGGTTGAACCAGCGGTCGAGCAGCTTGCCGGCCGCTTCCCGGCCGCCGAGGCCGAACGACAGCGCGACGGCCACCGCGATCGCGCCGAGCACGAGGCCGAACGCGAGCTGGACGATTTCGTTCGCGATGCCCATCGCGCGCAGCCCCATCGCGAACACGAGGCCGAGGATCGCGAATTGCGCGATGCGCGCGAACAGCACGCTGTGCTCGCGGTCGGCCTGCTCGATCACGCGGCGCGCGAGGCCCGCGAGCCACACGCCGATCACGAGGATCACGCCGCCCATCAGCACGTGGCCGCCGAATTCGATGAACAGCGTGACGACGTCGCGCACCTGCGTGAAGCCGAGCCGGTTCGCGGCCTCGACCGACGCGAACAGCATCGCGAAGAACACGATCAACCGCGCGACCAGCACCGACGGCTGCAGGATGCCCGAGAACACGCGCTCGACGCCGAGCACGGCCGGCAGCCCGTCGACGCCGGCGGCTTCCAGCAGCTTCTGCGCGAGCGACGCGACGAAGCGCGCGAAGTAGAACGTGACGAGCACGATCACGATCGCCGCGACGATGTCCGGCACCGCGCCGAGGAACTGGTTCAGCATGTTGGTCGCGGGGATCGAGATCGCGTCGATCTTCAGCGCGTCGAGCGCGGAGATCAGCGTCGGCACGAACACGAACACGTAGACGATCGTGCCGACCAGGCTCGACACGCGCACCGGCGTCGGGCTGTCGATGCCTTGCGTGAGGCGGTCGGCGCCGGCGGCGACCAGCAGGTTCGTCACGAGGCCGCGCAGCACGCGCGCGACGACCCAGCCGACGAAGCCGATCACCGCGGCCGCGAAGAGGTTCGGCACGATCGCGAGCAGCTTGTCGACCATGCCCTGCACCGGCGAGAGCAGGCCCGACAGCGCGAACGACGCGAGGATCGCCGGCAGGAACATCAGGATCACGAGCCAGAACAGCACGTCGCCGAGATAGCCGCTCATCGGCTGCATGCCGGCGCTTTCGGACAGCGTGGCGTCGACCTTGCTCGCCTTCAGCGCGCGGTTCGCGAGGCTGCGCAGCAGCGATGCGATCAGCCACGCGATCAGCGTCAGCGCCGCGCCGCCGATCAGGTTCGGCAGGTAGTTGACGATGTGCGTGACGAGCAGCGAGAACGGATTGGAGACCGCGTACAGGTTGAGCACGTTGAAGATGCCCACCGCGGTGACGAGCAGCACGAGCCAGAACAGGCCGCCGGCGATGATGCGTTCGACGCACGCGCCCTGGCCCGTGCTGTCGGTGATCCGCTGATCGACCTTCAGTGCACTGAGCAGCCGGAGCGCGCCGGCCCGCACCGCAACGGCGATCAGCCAGCCGATCACCAGGATGCCGATCGCGCCGGCGATCTTGGGCAGGTATCCGCCTAGCGTGGCCTGCAGCGACGTGATGAAGCTGGAAGCATCCATTTCTTCTTCTCCCGAAAACGTGGTGTGGCGATTGAACATCGACGAACGACCTGCGTAATTCGAAATGCGTGCTGCCCCGTCCGAGCAACTTACCCGAGAAAAATGACGCGTTCACCCGATTTCACCGTCTTTAACTTTAGTCCGAGATCCCGGAGGGGCAAGACCCCATTTCGTGGAAATCAAAAAGGGGCTGATCGTCGGGTGTCCGGCATTTCCGCAAGATTTGTCCATTCGGCCCGTGCTACCGTGGCGTCGGTTCCAGCCCGGACACATCGATGCCCCCAGCCGAAACGAAACCCGACCCGCCCGCATGGGTGCGCTACGCGGCCAGCGTGGCGCGCGTCCATGCGTACATCGGCGCGCATCTCGACGGCCCGCTCGACCTGAACCGGCTCGCCGAAGTCGCGTGCCTGTCGCCGTATCACTGGCAGCGCGTCTACCGCGCGCTGTACGGCGAATCGATCGTGCTGACGGTGCGGCGGATGCGGATCGTGCGGGCGTCCGAGGATCTGGTCTGTACCACGCGGCCGCTCGACGAGATCGCGCGGCGCGCGGGCTACGGTTCGACGCACGCGTTCGCGCGGGCGTTTCGCGACGCGTACGGCGTGCTGCCCGCGCAGCACCGGCGCACGGGCGTCCACCGGCCGATTTATCCACTACAGCGAGGAGAGGAAGACATGTTCAAGCACGAGGTCGAGATCCGGCGCCTGCCGGAACTGCGCGGCTAGGCGGTGACGCATACCGGCGCATACCTGAAGGTGGGCGACGCGTTCGGCCGGATCGGCGCGTGGGCCGCGCAGAACGGACTGTTCGGCCCGGGCGCGAAGATGATCGGGATTTTCTACGACGATCCGGACACGACGCCCGAAGCGCAGTTGTGCGCGAAAGCGTGCATCATGCCGGCCGACGGCGCGCCGGACGTCGCGCCCGCGCCGCCGGTCGAGCGTGCGACGATCGCAGGCGGCGACTACGCGGTGCTGCTGCATACCGGGCCGTATGCGGACCTGAAGACGGCCTACCAGTGGCTCTACGGCGACTGGCTGCGTCACTCGGGCCGCGAAGCCGCCGACGCGCCGCCGTTCGAGCTGTACCTCAATACGCCGATGGATACGGCGCCGGCCGACCTGCGCACCGAAATTCATCTGCCGCTGCGCTGAGCGACGGGTGTGTCGCGGCGCCGTGTATCTGGACGGACCGCGACGATATTGCGGGTGCGAGCATGCCCGGGACGGCATCGGGCAGGCCGGTGCGCCGGCCGTCGAGCGAAGCGTGCCGGCCTGTGCTGATGCGCAGCCGGCACGAACACGCGGATAGCTTCAAGCCACCTGCGTTCCGCAGCCGGGACAGAACCGCGCGTCGGCCGCCAGCGCCGCGTGGCAGCGGCTGCAGGCCTTGCCGCGTTGCGCCACGCCGCACTGCGCGCAGAAGCGTGCATCGGCCGCGTTGAGTGCGCCGCAGCCCGCGCACGCGAGCTGGCTCAGCGCCAGATTGCCGCCCTGACCACCGTTGCCCGCGTCGGCCGGCGCCTGCCGGCCCCAGCCGTGGCGATTGCGGCAGCCGTGCCCGCCCTGGCGCGGGCCGCCGTGATGCCCGCCGCCGTGGCCGCCGTTCCCGCTATTGCCGTGCCCGCTGCCATGGCCGCCGCCGTGGCCGCCGAGAATCCGTTTCAGAAAGCTCATCGCCCGCTCCTCAACGCGTGGCCTGGGCGCCACCGAACGCGCCGGAGGACGACAGCAGCCGCAAGCCGTTGGCCACGACGATCAGGCTCGCGCCCGCGTCGGCGAAGACCGCCATCCACATCGTGCCGAGCCCCGCGACCGTGAGGCCGAGGAATACGACCTTCACGCCGAGCGCGAAACCGATGTTCTGCACCAGCACGCGGTGCGTCGCGCGCGACAGCCGCACGAACGCGGGAATCTTGCGCAGGTCGTCGTCCATCAGCGCGACGTCGGCCGTCTCGATCGCGGTGTCGGTGCCCATCGCGCCCATCGCGAAGCCGATGTCGGCGCGCGCGAGCGCCGGCGCATCGTTGATCCCGTCGCCGACCATCCCGACCGCGCCCGCGCCGCCCGCCGACAGTTCGTCGACCGCCGCGAGCTTGTCTTCCGGCAACTGGTTGCCGCGCGCATCGTCGATGCCGGCCTGCCGCGCGATCGCCTGCGCGGTATGCGGGTTGTCGCCCGTCAGCATCGCGGTGCGGATGCCGAGCGCATGCAGATCGGCGATCGCATCGCGGCTCGTGTCCTTGATCGTGTCGGCCACCGCGAAGATGCCGAGCACGCGCGTTGCGTCGACCAGCACGACGACGCTCTTGCCCTGCCGCTCCAGCGCGTCGAGCTTCGCCTCGAGCGCCGCCGAGCAGCGCTGCAGCTCCTCGACGAGCCGGTGATTGCCGAGCCAGTAACGCGTGCCGTCGATCGTGCCGCGCACGCCGCGCCCGACAATCGCTTCGAAGTCCTGCACGTCGGCGAATGCCGTCGTGCCGGCGTCGCGGGCCGCCCCGGCAATCGCCTGCGACACCGGGTGATCGGAGCGCGCCGCGAGGCTCGCGCCGAGGTGCCGCACGCGCGCCGCATCGGCGTCGTCCGCATGCACGTCGAAGTCGGTCTGCACCGGCTTGCCGTGCGTGATCGTGCCGGTCTTGTCGAGTGCGAGCCACGCGAGCTTGCGCCCTTCTTCCAGATAGACGCCGCCCTTCACGAGAATCCCGCGCCGCGCCGCGGCCGCGAGCCCCGACACGATGGTCACGGGCGTCGAGATCACGAGCGCGCACGGGCACGCGATCACGAGCAGCACGAGCGCGCGGTAGATCCAGTCGTGCCACGCGCCGCCCATCGCGAGCGGCGGCACCACCGCGACCAGCAGCGCGACCGCGAACACGATCGGCGTATACACGCGGGCGAACTGGTCGACGAAGCGCTGCGTCGGCGCCTTCGCGCCCTGCGCTTCCTCGACCGCGTGGATGATCCGCGCGAGCGTCGAGTTCGCCGCGACGGCCGTCACACGGTATTCGAACGAACCCGATTCGTTGATCGTGCCCGCGTATACGGCGTCGCCGCTCGCCTTTTCGACGGGCAGGCTCTCGCCGGTGATCGGCGCCTGGTTGACCGTCGAGCGGCCGGCGACGACTTCGCCGTCCAGCCCGATCCGCTCGCCCGGCTTCACGCGCACGACCGCGCCGAGCGCGACCTGCGCGGCCTCGATCGTGCGCCACGCGCCGTCGGCCTGCTGCACGGTCGCGGTGTCCGGCGCGAGCTGCATCAGCCCCTGGATCGCATTGCGCGCGCGGTCGAGCGACTTCGCCTCGATCAGCTCGGCGATCGTGAACAGCACCATCACCATCGCGGCTTCCGGCCACTGGCCGATCGCCATCGCGCCCGTCACCGCGATGCTCATCAGCGCGTTGATGTTCAGGTTGCCGTTGCGGATCGCGATCCAGCCTTTCTTGTACGTCGTCAGCCCGCACGCGAGCACCGCGGCGAGCGCGAGCGCCGCCGACAGCCACACAGGCAGCCCGGCCCAGGTCGCGCCTTCGGACGCGATCGCGGCGACGCCGGCCAGCGCCAGCGGCCACCACGGTTTGGCCGGCGCGTCGGCGACGCGCGCCGCCGGGCCGCCGGCCGTGGCCGTCGTGGCGGCCTCAGGCGTCATCCCGAGCGTGCGGATCGCGCTTTCGATCGCCGGCTGCGCGCCGGCCACGTGCTCGACGGTCAGCATCCGCTGCATCAGGTTGAATTCGAGCGCCGATACCTGCTGCATGCCGCCGAGCTTCTTGCGGATCAGCGTTTCCTCGGTCGGGCAGTCCATCTGCATGATCCGGAACGCGGAGCGCACGTGGCCAGACGCGGTCGCCTGCGCGACCGGCAGCGGCGCGAGCGTCAGCGCGGCGGGCGCGCAGCAGTCGCCGGCCGCGTGGTCGTGGTCGTGGTCGTGGTCGTGGTCGTGGTCGGCATGGTCGGGCGAACACGCGGCGCCATGGCGATGCGTATCGCCGCCAGCTTCGTCGTGATCGTGATCGTGGTCATGATCATGGCCGTGCGCGCGCTCGCCGGCCGCCGGCGCCGCATCGGCCACGGTCACCGTCTGCGCGTCGCGCGCATCGGCGCAGCAGGCATCGGCGCCGCCGGCATGACGGTGTCGTGGGTCGTGGGGACGCTGGGCGTCGGTCATGACAACCTCCTTTTGTGGCTTGACGGTGTAGAGTTAACACCCTGAAGCCACTACAAGGTCAACCCTTACACGGGAGCACGACATGAAGATCGGCGAACTGGCCAAAGCAGCCCGCTGCACGCCCGAGACGATCCGTTTCTACGAGAAAGAGGGCCTGATGCCCGATGCGGAGCGCACCGATTCGAACTATCGCAACTACACCGACGTGCACGTCGAACGGCTGCGCTTCATCCGCAATTGCCGCGCGCTCGACATGGCGCACGACGAAATCCGCGCGCTGCTTCGGCTCACCGACACGCCGGCCGACCGCTGCGATTCGATCAATTCGCTGCTCGACGATCACATCGGACACGTCGATGCGCGCCTCGCGGAACTCACGCATCTGCGCGACCAGCTGACTGAATTGCGCCGCCAGTGCGTCGGCGAGCACTCGGTCGAGGATTGCGGCATCGTGCACGGTCTTGCGACGATGGAAACCGTCGCCCCGGCCGCGAAGCGCTCGCATCTCGGCTGAAAACCTTGTCAAACAAGATAGTCTGGCTGAGAATAGTTATATTATTACTAGATATATCTTAACTATTCATGTCTACGAGCCGCCCGTCCCCGCTCGCGCTGGCCGTCCTCGCGACGCTCACCGAAACGCCGATGCATCCGTACGGGATGCTGCAGCAACTGAAGGCCCGCGGCTACGACGAAGTCGTCAACGTGCGGCAGCGCACGAGCCTCTACCAGACGATCGACAGGCTGCTGCGCGACGGGCTGATCGTCGTGCACGACACCGAGCGCGACGGCGCGTTTCCGGAGCGCACGCTGTATGCGCTGACGGAAGCCGGGCACACGGCGGGGCAGGCGTGGCTGCATGCGCTGCTCGCGGAGCCCGCGCGTGAATTTCCGGCGTTCGGCGCCGGCCTCGCGTTCCTGCCGCTGCTCGATGCGGAAGATGCGCGTCGCCAGCTCGAGCTGCGCATCGCACGGCTCGACGCCGAGCGCGAGCGGCTCGAAGCGCTGCGCGCCACCGCGCAGGCCGACCAGGTGCCGCGCTTGTTCCTGCTGCAGAACGAATATGCGCTCGTGCTGCTCAATGCGGAGCTCGACTGGGCGCGCAGCGTCGTCGAACACCTGAAGATCGGCGCGCTGCGCTGGGTGGACGGCTGATGCATCGCGCCGGCCGTTTCCCGTCGGCGACGGGCGTCGGTCGCGTCAAAGCACCTTGCCGGGATTCAGGATGCCGCGCGGGTCCAGCGCGTCCTTCAGGCGCCGCATCAACCCGATTTCCGCGTCGCTGCGCGTGTGCGCCAGATAAGGACGTTTGAGTACGCCGATCCCGTGCTCGGCCGACACCGAGCCGCCCATGTCGCGCACCACCGCATACACGCAGCGATCGAGCGCATCGGCATCCGCGTCGTTCATCCCGGCCAGCGACACGCCGATGTGCACGTTGCCGTCGCCGACATGGCCGAAGAACAGGCACGCGAGCGCCGGCCAGCGCGCCCGCAACGCCGCCTCGCAGCGTTCGGCGAACGCGCCGAGTTCGCCCGTCGGCAGACTCACGTCAAAGTTGACGAGATGGGGCAGCGCATCGATCGCAAGCCCTTCGCGCAGCGTCCACAAATCGCGCGCCTGCCGCTCGGAGGTCGCGAGCACCGCATCGTCGACGAGCGCAGCATCGAATCCGGCGGCCAGCCCCATTTCGAGCGCCCGGTGCGCATCGCCGCCCGGCGCGCTCGTCGCGCATTCGATCAACACCGCGAAACCGCCATCGCCGACAAATGGCGCAGACACGCCGGGCGTATGGCGCGCGACATAGTCGTAGAACGCCGGCCACATCGCCTCGAAGCTGACGACTTCCGGCAGCATGCGCACGCGGTTCCACAGCGCGACCACCGCGTCGTAGTCGCGCACGCGGCAGAGCGCCGTGGCCGGCGCCGCGAGCAACGGATGCAGCCGCAGCACCGCGCGCGTGACGACGCCGAGCGTCCCTTCGCTGCCGATGAAGAGCTGCTTCAGGTCGTAGCCCGCGTTGTTCTTCAGCATCCGGTTCATCGACGACACGACCGTGCCGTCCGCGAGCACGGCCTCGAGCCCGAGCACCTGCTCGCGCATCATCCCGTAGCGGATCGCGCGCGTGCCGCCCGCGTTGGTCGCGAGCATGCCGCCGATCTGGCACGAGCCGCGCGCGCCGAGATCGACGCCGAACGTGAAGCCCGCCGCTCCCGCGGCTTCCTGCACCGCCCGCAGCGGCGTGCCCGCGCGCACGGTGATCGTGCCGGCCGCCGCGTCGAGCGCCTCGATGCCCGCGAAGCGCTCCATCGACAGCACGACCTCCCCGCCCAGCGCGACCGCGCCGCGCGCGAGCCCCGTCAGTCCGCCTTGCGGCACGACCGGCTGACCGAGCCGCATGCATAACGCGAGCGTGCGCGACACGTCGTCGACGCTGCGCGGACGCACCAGCGCACGCGGCCGCACGCCGGCCGGCTCGTTGTACGCGGTGAAGTAACGCGGATCGATATCGGCCGCGCGCGTGACGAGCGCGTCGCCCAGTTCGGCGGCCAGCACGGCATCGACGGCATCGTCCGGCAGCGGCCTGTCGTCCGGTTCGCTGCCCGCGGCGCTCGGGTTCGGAGTCGGCATCGTGCGCGGCCCCGCTTACTTCGTCGAGATGTCGATATCGCCGAAATACTTCAGGCCGAGCGACTTCACCGTGCCGTCCGCCTTCAGCTTGTCGATCGCCGCGTCGAGCTTCGCCTTCAGCGCGTCGTCGCCCTTGCGCAGGCCGAACGCGATGCCGCTGCCGAGGATCTTGTCGTCGTGCACCGGCTGGCCGACGAACGAGAAGCCCTTGCCGTCCGGGCGCGACAAGAAGCCGCGCTGGCCGGACGGCGCGAGCACGAGCGTCGCGTCGAGGCGGCCCGCGACCAGATCCGCATACGCCTGGTTCTGGTCCTGGTACGGCACGACCGCGACGCCGGCCGGCTCCCAGTGCGCCTTCGCGAAGGTTTCCTGGATCGACGCCTGCAGCACGCCCACGCGCTTGCCCCTCAGCGATTCGGGCGTCGGCAGCAGCCCGCTGCCGGTGCGCGCGATCAGCTGGGTCGGCACGCGATAGATGATCGTCGTGAAGTCGATCGCCTGGCGCCGCTGCTCGGTCGCATTCATCGCCGAGTTGATCGCGTCGAACTTGCGGCCCTTCAGCGCCGGAATCAGCCCGTCGAACGACGTCTCGACCCATTTGCACGACAGCTTCGCCGTCTGGCAGACGGCATTGCCGACGTCGATGTCGAAGCCCTGCAGGTCGCCGTTCGGCGCCTTCGATTCGAACGGCGGGTATTGCGCTTCGAGGCCGAAGCGCAGCGTCGGCGCATCGGCGAGCGCCGCGCCGGCGCCGATCGCGCACGCGAGTGCGAACGCGAGTTTCAGGGTAGCCGTGTGTTTCATCGTGATCTCCAAGTGTCCGGTCGATGCGACGTCCCCGTCGCCGGTTGTCTTACAGCGAACGCAGCCGCCGCGCGCCTTCGACCAGCGTCGCGTCGTCCTTCGAAAAACTGAGCCGGATCACGCCGGCGTCGGTGCCGTCGGTATAGAACGCCGACAGCGGAATCGTCGCGACACGCGCGTCGCGGATCAGGCGCAGCACGAAATCGCTGTCGCTTTCGTCCGAGAAGTGGCGAAAGCGCGCGAGCATGAAGAACGAGCCTTCGCTCGGCAGCAGCTCGAAACGCGAATCGGCCAGCTCGCGCGCGAGCAGGTCGCGCTTGGCCTGGTAGAACGCCGACAGGCCGAGATAGCTGTCGGGCCGCGCGAGGATCTCCGCGAACGCGACCTGCATCGGCGTGTCGGCCGAGAACACCATGAACTGGTGCACCTTGCGGATCTCGTCCATCAGCTCGGCCGGCGCGAGGCAATGGCCGACCCGCCAGCCGGTCACGTGGAACGACTTGCCGAACGACGACACGATCACGCTGCGCTCGGCCAGCTCGCGGTGGCGCGCGACGCTCTGGTGCTGCGCGCCGTCGAACACGACGTGCTCGTAGACTTCGTCGGACAGCACCACGATGCCCGTGTCGCGCGTGAGCTGCGCGAGCCGCTCGAGATCGTCGGCGGAGAACACCGTCGCGGTCGGGTTGTGCGGCGTGTTGACGATGATCATCCGCGTGCGCGGCGTGATGGCCGCGGCCACCTCGTCCCAGTTCACGCGGAAATGCTCGGGCGACAGCTTGATCGCGACCGGCGTCGCGCCCTGCAGCCGCACGATCGGCGCATAGCTGTCGAACGACGGCTCGAAATAGATCACCTCGTCGCCCGGATGCACGAGCGCGCTGATCGCCGCATACAGCCCCTCGCTCGCGCTCGCGATCACCGTGATCTCGGTCGCCGGATCGTAGCGCGCGCCGTACAGCGCCTCGGTCTTCTCGGCGAGCCGCTCGCGCAGCGCGATCACGCCGGCCATCGGCGCGTACTGGTTGTGACCGTCGCGCATCGCGCGCGCGACGCCTTCGACGAGCGCCGGATCGGGCGCGAAATTCGGCGCGCCCTGCGACAGGTTCAGCGCGTCGTGTTGAGCAGCCAGTTGGCCGATCACCGTGAAGATCGTCGTCCCGACGTCGGGCAGTTTCGAACGGGGCGCGGTGGCGCTTCGCATGACTCCTCCTCCTGATGTCCTTCGGGCGGGGCGCGCCCTGCGCAACCCTGCATCTGCCGCATGATTTAGCCCGAGCCAATATCGGCGGACAATCGAAAGTTCGTCATGGCGGCCATGCATTTTTCTCATGACCCGCCGGGAGAAGCACGCCACGGCAAGGCCGGCTAGACCGGCCGGCATGCAAATCGGGCATTTTCCCTACGAAAGGCTAGGCGTCCGCCGCCGCGAGGTACGCGAGTAGCACGGCCCGCAATTCGCGGCGTTGCGCGGCGAAATCGAGCGCGGGCCCGAGCGTCAGCAGCGCCTGCGACAGTCCGCCGTAGCAGATCGTGTGGGCCA
Source organism: Burkholderia sp. A2 (assembly GCF_001729305.1). Taxonomy (NCBI): domain Bacteria; kingdom Pseudomonadati; phylum Pseudomonadota; class Betaproteobacteria; order Burkholderiales; family Burkholderiaceae; genus Burkholderia; species Burkholderia sp. A2. Next base: position 136,021 of record NZ_LZXX01000091.1, read on the forward strand.
TCCGCGCGAGCCCGTCGAGCCGCGCGGCCGGCGGCGGATCGGCCGCGTGGGCCAGCGCGTCGCGCCACAGCGCGACATAGGCGTCGTAATGCCGGCGATAGGCGGCCAGCGGCGACACCTGCCGCTCCAGTGCGAACAGCGCGCCCCACAGCGCCGCGTCGGCGGCGATCGTATCGACCTGCAGATCGACCAGCGCGCCGGCGAGCGCGGCCCGCGGCGCGCCGCGCAACCGCTGCACCGTGTCGCGCAGCCGGTCGGCCAGTGCCAGCACGCGGCGGTGGATGCAGAGCGCCGCGAGGCTCTGCTTGTCGCCGAAATACTCGTAGAAGGTGCCGATGCTGACGCCCGCGACGGCCGCGATCTCGCGGATCGTCGCCTTCGCGTAGCCGCGTTCGAGCAAAAGCTGAACGAACGCCTGTTGCAGCGCGTCGGAGCTCGCCTGCGCGCGCGACTGGCGCGGCCGGCGGCGCAACGCGGGCGCGGGTTGCGCCGCCGGCGAGCCGGGCGGCGCCGGAACCTGAACATGTCGCGGCGGCATATTTGCTACTCTGAATTCAGCAGGGAATACGTTTTACCGGAAGCCGGAACCCGCGCCGACGCGCCCTTTCGCGCGGCATGACGCCGGCTGACCGCGCAGCACGAGACCGGAGGCAACCGCGATGACCGACTCGACTCACGCCGTCACGAACCAGTTCGACGAACTCGTCGACTATAACCTCTTCGCGACGGATCTCGCGCTGCGCGACGCGCTCGCCCGGGCGGGCGCCGACTGGGCCGTGCCGCAGCTGGACGCGTACGGCGCGCGGCTCGGCAGCGCCGACACCGCGCGGCTCGCCGACGAAGCGAACCGCCACACACCGGAACTGAACGCGTTCGACCGGCGCGGCCGGCGCATCGACCGCGTCGATTTCCATCCCGCCTGGCACGCGCTGCTGGGCCAGTATCGCCACGAAGGCTTCGTGTCGCTCGCGTTCCGCGAGTCGCGCCGCGGCCGCTGGGCCGCGACGGCCGCCGGCTTCTACCTGCACGGCCAGATCGAGGCCGGCACGCTGTGCCCGGCGACGATGACGCAGGCCGCGATTCCCGTGCTGCAGAAAGAGCCCGCGCTGTGGGAGCTGCTGCGCGACAAGCTCTACAGCGACGACTACGACCCGCGCGACGTGCCGATCGCCGACAAGCGCGCGATCTGGTTCGGCATGGGCATGACCGAGAAACAGGGCGGCTCCGACGTGCGCGCGAACACGACGCTCGCCACGCCGGCCGGCGCGGGCGGCCGCGGCGGCGAATACCGGCTGCGCGGCCACAAGTGGTTCTTCTCGGCGCCGATGTGCGACGCGCACCTCGTCGTCGCGCGCACCGAAGCCGGCGGCCCGTCGTGCTTCTACGTGCCGCGCTGGCGGCCGGACGGCACGAAGAACGCGGTCGAGATCCAGCGGCTGAAGAACAAGGTCGGCAACCGCAGCAACTCGAGCAGCGAGATCGAGCTGAACGACGCGTGGGGGATCATGCTCGGCGACGAAGGCCGCGGCATTCCGACCATCATCGAGATGGCCACCTACACGCGGCTGAACTGCGTGCTCGGCAGCGCGGCGATGCTGCGCCAGGGCGTCGTGCAGGCGATCGCCTACACGCGCCAGCGCCACGCATTCGGCCGCGCGCTCGCCGAGCAGCCGCTGATGCGCACCGTGCTCGCCGATCTCGCGCTCGAAAGCGAGGCGGCGCTGTCGCTCGCGATGCGGCTCGCCGACGCGTTCGAGCGCGACGACTCGCCGCGCGAGCGCGCATGGAAGCGGATCGTCACGCCCGCCGCGAAATTGTGGGTCTGCAAGCGCGCGGTCGAGCTGACCGGCGAGGTAATGGAAGTGTTCGGCGGCAACGGCTACGTCGACGACGGCCCGATCGCGCGCCTGTTCCGCGAGGCGCCCGTCAACTCGATCTGGGAAGGCTCGGGCAACGTGATGTGTCTCGACGTGCTGCGCGCGGTGTCGCGCGAGCCCGACGCGGCCGCCGCGCTGTTCGACGAACTCGCCGACCTCGGCGCGGGCGAGCCGCACATCCGCGCGGCGCTCGACGCGTTGCGCGCGATGCTCGCCACCCCGGCCGACACGCTCGAAGCGTCGGGCCGCGTGTTCGCGCAGCGGCTCGCGCTCGTCGCGCAGGCGTGCCTGCTGCGTCGCGATGCGCCGGCAGCGGTCGCCGACGCGTTCGTCGCGACGCGACTCGCCGCGCCCGACTGGGGCCGTATCGCGGGCGGCTTCGATCCGCGCGCGATCGACGTGGCCGCGCTGCTGCAGCGCGCGTACCCGGCCTGACGCCGGCCCGTTCACCCGAATTCCCGTTCGTTCGCCCGCCCGGAGCCTCGATGAACCTCGTCGCCGCCCTCGACCGCGCCGCCCGTGCGACGCCCGACAAACCGTTCCTCGTCAGCGAATCCGCGACGATCACGTATGCGGCCGCGCGCCTGCGTTCGCACCGCGCGGCGGCCGTGCTGAGCGCGCTCGGCGTCGCGGCCGGCGACCGCGTCGCCGCGATGTGCTTCAACACGCCGGCCTTCGTCGACCTGATGTTCGGCGCATGGCGCCTCGGCGCGGCGTTCGTGCCGGTCAACCACAAGCTGCAGGCGCCGGAAGTCGACTACGTGCTCGAACACAGCGGCAGCACCGCGCTGCTGTTCGACGTGGCGCTCGCACCGGTGGTCGAGCGGATCGTGCATCCGGCGCGGCGGCTCGTGACCGAAGGCGAACTCGACGGCGTGCCGAACTTCGACACGATGTGCGCGACGATGGACGGCCTCGCGGGCATCGAACCGGCCGACGACGACGTCGCGCAGATCCTCTATACGTCCGGCACGACCGGCCGCCCGAAGGGTTGCGTGCACAGTCATCGCACGGTGACGCTCGCCGCGATGCAGGCGGCGCTCGCGATCGGGATCGACCGCAACGAGCGCACGCTGATGGCGATGCCGATCTGGCATTCGTCGCCGCTGAACAACTGGTTCGGCGGCACGCTGGTCGCGGGCGGCACCGTCGTGCTGCTGCGCGACTACCATCCGCTGCGCTTCCTGCAGACCGTCGAACGCGAGCGCGTGACGCTGTATTTCGGCGCGCCGGTGTCGTACACGCTGCCGCTCGACACGGTCGACGGTTTCGCGGCGTTCGACCTGTCGAGCGTGCGCGCGTGGCTGTACGGCGGCGGCCCGATCGGCGCCGCACAGGCCGAACGGCTTGCGCGGGCGTATCGCAGCCGCGCGTTCTTCCAGGTGTACGGGATGACCGAAACCGGGCCGGCCGGCACGACGCTGTATCCGGACGAGCAGATCGCGAAGGCCGGCTCGATCGGCCGTCACGGCGGCCCGGGCGTCGACCTGCGGGTCGTGCGGACGGACGGCGTCGATGCGCTGCCGGGCGAAACCGGCGAGATCTGGCTGAAGACCGGCAGCATGATGCTCGGCTATCTCGACGACGCGGCCGCGACGCGCGCCGCGTTCGCGCCGGGCGGCTGGTATCGCACCGGCGACCTCGCGCGGATCGATCAGGATGGCTATCTGTTCATCGTCGACCGGCTGAAGGACATGATCGTCACCGGTGGCGAGAACGTTTATTCGAAGGAAGTGGAGGACGTGCTCGGTGCGCACCCGGACATCGCCGAGGCGGCCGTGGTCGGCGTCGCGCATCCGGACTGGGGCGAGACGGTCGTCGCGCACGTGGTGATGCGGGCGAACGCGACGCCCGATGCGGATGCGCTGCGCGCGTTCTGCGGCGAGCGGCTCGCCGCGTACAAGGTCCCGCGCGAATTCACGTTCGTGCAGGCGTTGCCGCGCACGCCGACGGGCAAGTTGCAGAAGTTTCTGCTGCGCGGGCGCAGCGAGTAGCGCCCGGTCATGGGTCAACGCCAATAAAAAACCACCGGGCCGCGACGGCCCGATGGCTTTATCTGCATGCACGATCGGCCGGACAACGATCTTCGCCGCCGCCGGTGCGTCACGTCACGCCAGGCTGCTTACTTCCCGCCGATGCTCTTCAGCGGCTTCCAGTCGCCCTTCTCGACCTTGTACATCGTGATGCCGCCGTTCTTCAGGTCGCCCTTCGCGTCGTACGCGACGTGCGTCGACGTGACGCCGGCCATGTCGGTCTTCGCGAGCACCGGCAGGTACTTCGCCGGATCGGTCGAATCGGCCTTCTTCATCGCGTTCAGCATCGCCATCGCGCCGTCGTACGCGTACGGCGAGTACGTCTGCACGTCTTCGCCGAAGCGCTTCTTGTACTTGTCGGCGTAAGCCTTGCCGCCCGGCATTTCTTCCAGCGGGAGGCCGGCCAGCGAGGCGATCGTGCCTTCGGCCGCGTTGCCCGCGATCTTCAGGAACGTCGGCGTCTTCACCATTTCGCCGCTCATCAGCGGTGCGGTGATGCCGAGCGCCTTCATCTGCTTGACCATCGGCGCTGCCTGCGAATCCGCGCCACCGTAGTAGACGAGGTCCGGCTTCGCCGCCTTCAGCTTCGTCAGGATCGCCTTGAAGTCGACAGCCTTGTCGTTCGTGAATTCACGGTCGACGATCGTCGCGCCGCCAGCCTTCGCGGCCTTCTCGAACTGGTCGGCGAGACCCTGGCCGTAGGCCGTGCGGTCGTCGACGATCGCGATCTTCTTCATCCCGAGATCCTTCGACGCGAACGTGCCGGCCACCGAGCCCTGCTGCGTGTCGGACGTCATCATGCGGAAGGTCGTCTTGTAACCCTGCTGCGTGTATTCCGGCGCCGTCGCCATCGCGATTTCCGGAATGCCCGCGTTCGCGTAGATGCGCGAAGCGGGAATCGTCGTGCCCGAGTTGAAGTGGCCGAGCATGCCCTTGATGCCGTCGTCGACCAGCTTCTGGGCGACCGTCGTACCCGTGCGCGGGTCGGCCTGGTCGTCCTGCGTGTCGAGCACGAACTTCACGGCCTTGCCGCCGATCTTCGGGTTCGTCGCGTTGAAGTCTTCCAGCGCGAGCACGATCCCGTTCTGCATATCCTTGCCGTAGTGCGCCTGCGCGCCCGTCATCGGCCCTGCGTAACCAATCTTCACGTCGTCCGCATGGGCCGTCCCCGCCAGCGACATGACCGCGACGAACGTCGCGCCTGCCACTTTTTTCATCGTGTGTTGCATAGCATCTCCTTGGTACCAGGGTAAATGGAGCGGCTTCGGGATCGCCTGGCCGCTTCCTTTGTTTGATCCGAACGGCAAGGATGATCAGCCGATCGTCATCAAATTCGCATTGCCGCCCGCCGCGGCCGTATTCACGCTCACCGAGCGCTCCGTCAGCAACCGCTCGAGCGCGTAGTCTTCCGCGTCGCCGTTCTCGAACGCGCCCGCCGACACGCCCTGCACCGATACGATCGGGCCCGGGCGCTGCGCGACGTCCTTCACGAGCGTCTGCAGCTCGTCGCTGTCGCCCTCGAACAGCACCGCGTCGAACGGCGCATCGGCCTGCTTGCGCACGGCCGCGTGCACCTTCAGCGACGCCGGCAGCGCGGCCACCAGCGCCTCGCCCGCCGCGCCGGCGAACAATGCGCGGTTGCCCGTCGCCAGCACCGCCGCGAACTGCGCACGCGCGCCGCCCGGCGTGGCCGCGACACACAGCACGGTGCCGCGCGGGCCGAGTGTATACGTGTTTCGCTCGCCCGTCGGGCCGCTCAGCACCGCGGTCGCGCCGGCCGGCACCTGTGCGAGGTAGCCGTCGCAGCGCGCAGCGAGCGCCGGTTCGCGCTGCTCGATCAGCCAGTCGCGCAGCGCGGTGAGCGCTGCCGCCGGATTGCCGCGCGCATCGCCATCGACCGCGCCGTCCGCGATCAGCGACGCCGCGAGCGAACGCGGCAGGCCCGACGGACGCGTCGCGAGCAGGCGCTGCAGGTACAGCGCGCCGCCGGCCTTCGGGCCCGTGCCCGACAGCCCTTCGCCGCCGAACGGCTGCACGCCGACCACCGCGCCGATCACGTTGCGGTTCACATAGATGTTGCCCACGTGCGCATTCGAGATCACGTGCGCGATCGTCTCGTCGATCCGCGTGTGGATGCCGAGCGTCAGCCCGTAGCCGGTCGCGCGGATCTGTTCGAGCAGCTTGTCCAGCTGGCTGCGGCGGTAGCGCACCACGTGCAGCACCGGGCCGAACACTTCACGCTTCAACTCGTCGATGCTGCCGATCTCGATCAGCGTCGGCGGCACGAACGTGCCGTGCGCGCACGCGTCGGGCATCGGCAGTTGCGTGACCGCATGGCCCTTGTCCTTCATCGCCGCGACGTGCGTGTCGATCGTCTGCTTCGCTTCCGCGTCGATCACCGGGCCGACGTCGGTCGACAGCCGGTCCGGGTTGCCGAGCGCCAGCTCGTGCATCGCGCCCTTCAACATCGTCAGCGTGCGATCCGCGACGTCGTCCTGCAGACACAGAACGCGCAGCGCCGAACACCGTTGACCGGCCGAGTCGAACGACGACTGCATCACGTCCGCGACCACTTGCTCCGCGAGCGCCGACGAGTCGACGATCATCGCGTTCTGGCCGCCCGTTTCGGCGATCAGCGGAATCGGCTTGCCGTCCGGATCGAGGCGCGCGGACAGCGTCTTGTTGATCAGGCGCGCGACTTCGGTCGAGCCCGTGAACATCACCGCACGCGTGCGCGGATCGGCGACCAGCGCCGCGCCGACGGTTTCGCCCGTGCCCGGCAGCAATTGCACCGCGCCGGCCGGCACGCCGGCCTCGCGCAAGAGGCGCACGGCCTGCGCGGCGATCAGCGGCGTCTGTTCGGCCGGCTTCGCGAGCACCGTGTTGCCGGCGGCGAGCGCCGCGGCCACCTGGCCCATGAAGATCGCGAGCGGGAAGTTCCACGGGCTGATACAGACCACGGGGCCGAGCGGACGGTGCGTGTCGTTCGAGAATTCGCCGCGGATCTGCGCCGCGTAGTAGCGCAGGAAGTCGACCGCTTCGCGGATCTCGGCGATCGCGTTCGGCAGCGACTTGCCGGCTTCGCGCACGATCAGGCCCATCAGCGTGTGCATCTGCGCTTCGAGCAGGTCGGCCGCGCGCACCAGGCAATCGGCGCGCGCATCGACCGGCGTCGCCTGCCAGATCGGCGCGGCGGCCACCGCGTGCGCGAGCGCCGCGCTCACGTGTTCGGCCGTCGCTTCGCTGACCGTGCCGACCACGTCGCGCTGGTCGGCCGGGTTGCGCACGTCGCGCGCCGCGGTGTCGGCGAGCGCGTCGTCGGCGAGCATCGGCGCCGCGCGCCACGGGTGGTGCGCGCTCGCGAGCAGCGCGGACGACAGCGACGCGAGACGGTGCTCGTTCGACAGGTCGAGGCCCATCGAATTGGGACGCTCGTCGCCGTACAGGTTACGCGGCAGCGGAATCTTCGCGTGCGGCGCGCCGAGCGGCACGACCTTCGACGCTTCGTCGACCGGATCGGCGACCAGCTCCTTCACCGACACGGTCTTATCGGCGATGCGGTTCACGAACGACGTGTTCGCGCCGTTTTCCAGCAGGCGGCGCACGAGGTATGCGAGCAGCGTCTCGTGCGTGCCGACCGGCGCGTACACGCGGCACGGACGGTTCAGCTTGTCGCGGCCGGTGACTTCCTCGTACAGCGGCTCGCCCATTCCGTGCAGGCACTGGAATTCGTACTGGCCCGGGTAGTAGTTCTGGCCGGCCAGATGATAGATCGCGGCCAGCGTGTACGCGTTGTGCGTCGCGAACTGCGGATACACGGCGTCAGGCGCCGCGAGCAGCTTCTTCGCGCACGCGAGGTACGACACGTCGGTGTAGATCTTGCGCGTGTAGACCGGATAGCCTTCGAGGCCGTCGACCTGCGCCCGCTTGATCTCGGTATCCCAGTACGCGCCCTTCACGAGGCGGATCATCAGGCGGTGACGGCTGCGGCGCGCGAGATCGATCAGGTAGTCGATCACGAACGGGCAGCGCTTCTGGTAGCCCTGCACGACGAAGCCGATGCCGTTCCAGCCCGCGAGATCCGGGTCGAAGCACAGCGCTTCCAGCAGGTCGAGCGACAGTTCAAGACGGTCGGCTTCCTCCGCGTCGATGTTCAGGCCGATGTCGTAGCGGCGCGCGAGCAACGCCAGCGCGCGCACGCGCGGCAGCAGCTCGCTCATCGTGCGGTCCTGCTGCGAGCGCGAGTAGCGCGCATGCAGCGCCGACAGCTTGATCGAGATGCCCGGGCCTTCGTAGATGCCGCGGCCGCCGGCCGCCTTGCCGATCGCGTGGATCGCCTGTTCGTACGATGCGTAGTAACGCTGCGCGTCCTCTTCGGTCGTCGCCGCTTCGCCGAGCATGTCGTACGAGTAGCGAAAGCCGCGCGCTTCGTACTTGCGGCTGTTCGCGAGCGCTTCGGAAATCGTTTCGCCGGTGACGAACTGCTCGCCCATCAGGCGCATCGCCATGTCGACGCCCTTGCGGATCAGCGGCTCGCCGCCGCGGCCGATCAGGCGCGTGAGCGCCGACGACAGGCCGGCTTCGCTGTTGGTCGTCACCAGCTTGCCGGTGATCATCAGCCCCCAGGTCGCCGCGTTCACGAACAGCGACGGCGCGTGGCCGACGTGCGAGCGCCAGTCGCCCTTGCTGATCTTGTCGCGGATCAGCGCGTCGCGCGTCGCGCGGTCGGGAATGCGCAGCAGCGCTTCGGCGAGGCACATCAGCGCGACGCCTTCCTGGCTCGACAGCGAGAACTCGTGGATCAGCCCTTCGACGCCGCCGCCCGAGCTCTTCTCGCGCAGCGCCTCGACCAGCTTCGTCGCGAGCGCCTGCACGTCCGCCTGCAGGTTCGCGGGCAGGCGCGCCTGGCCGAGCAGGAACGGCACGCATTCCGGTTCCGGACGGCGGTATGCGGCCGTGATCGCCGCGCGCAGCACCGATTGCGGCTGCACGTTCTGCGCGAACTCGAGGAACGGATGCGGCGAGTTGTCGTCGTCGCCGTCCGCGGCCTGGCCGTCGGCGAGCTCCGTCACGCCGCTGTGGCCCGACAGCTCGGGCGGCAACTGGCCGTGCTCGATCCGCTCGAGATACGCGAAGATCGCCTGCTTGATCAGCCAGTGGGGAGTGCGCTCGAGACGCGTTGCCGCGTCTTTCAGGCGCGAGCGGAGAAGGTCGTCGACTTTGACGCCGAGAGTCGTGCTTGCCATGGTGGGTTCGTGCGCCGGTGCGAGCCCGGCAGTGTGGTGTAAGAGGATGCGCGAAATCCTACGGCACGCAATAAAAAGGTGCAACCAAATTGAGCGGTGGGTTGCACCCAGAAGTTAGTCAATATAATCAGCCACTTATGAGGTTGCAACCTAGGGGTTGCCCGTGGTCGAGGGCTCGGTGTTTTCCCTGATCGGCCGGCCCGGCACGCGCGTGCAACCCTCGGCATGCGCGGAAGCGGCCGAAAATGGGTTGCACTGGGGTGACGTAGCGAGGGGCCGGCGGCGGGTACGCGACGGGGAGAAAGGTTGGGCACCGACGGCGCCGGTGGCCCGATCCGGCACGCGCCGGACGTTTGCGCGCCGGGCGAGGGTTCGGCTATCCGGCGGCCCGATATCCGGCGACGCCGCGCGGCGCCCGCGCGGGCGCCGCTCAGATATCCAGCGGATCGACCTCGACGCTCCACCGCAGCACGCCCTTCAGCGCGCGCAGCTCCGGCTGCCATGCGCGCAGCGCATGCTGCAACGCCGCCCGCGACGCGCTTTCGAGCAGCAACTGCGCGCGGTGGACGTTCGCGACCTTGACGATCGTCATCGGCACGGCGTCGTACACGGTCACGCGATCGGCGCCGGGCAACCCCGGCAATGCGGCCGCGGCCTGCAGCAGGAACGCGAGCGCCGCATCGAGCGTGCGCCCTTCGGCGCGCAGCAGCGCCTGGTAGACGAACGGCGGCAGGTGGGCGTCGCGACGCTCGCCGAGCTGCGAATTCGCGAAGCCCACATAGTCCTGCCGTCCGAGCGCGTGGTACAGCGCGTGGCGCGGGTAGCGCGTCTGCACCATCACCTCGCCCGGCAGGCCGGCGCGCCCCGCGCGGCCGCTCACCTGCATCAGCTGCGCGAACAGCCGCTCGCTCGCGCGGAAGTCGTGCGAGAACAGCGCGGTATCGGCATTGAGCACGCCAACGAGCGACACGCGCTGAAAGTCGTGCCCCTTCGCGATCATCTGCGTGCCGACCAGGATGTCGACCTCGCCCGCGTGCACGTCGGAAAAAAGCGCCTGCGCGCTGCCCTTGCGGCGCGTGCTGTCCGCGTCGATCCGCAGGATCCGCGCGCCCGGCACGGCCTCCGCGAGCGCCTCCTCGATGCGCTGGGTGCCGCGCCCGAGCGGCGCGATGTCGACGTTCCCGCACTCGGGACACGAGCGCGGAATCCGCGCTTCCCAGCCGCAGTGATGGCAGCGCAGCGCATGCTCGGGCTTGTGCAGCACGACGTACGCGCTGCAGCGCGGGCAACCGGCCACCCACCCGCATGCGTCGCACGCGAGTTGCGGCGCGTAACCGCGTCGGTTCAGGAACACGAGGCTCTGTTCGCCGCGTTCGAGCCGCGCCTTCAGCGCCGCGACGAGCGGCCCCGACAGCCCGCCCATCGACGCGCGCCCGCGCCGCCGCTCCTCTTCGAGATCGATCAGCCGCACGGTCGGCAGCGTCGCGTCGGCCACCGCGCGGCGCGACAGCGTGAGCCGCGTGTAGCGGCCCTGCTCGGCCTGCCACCAGCTTTCGAGCGACGGCGTGGCCGAGCCGAGCACGATAGTGATGCCGAGCTGCTTCGCGCGCCACACCGCCAGGTCACGCGCCGAATAGCGCAATCCTTCCTGCTGCTTGTACGCGGGCTCGTGTTCCTCGTCGACAACGATCAGCGCGAGCGTCGGCATCGACGCGAGCACCGCGAGCCGCGTGCCGAGCACGATCCGCGCGCGGCCCGTGTGCGCGGCGAGCCAGTTGCGCGCCCGCTCGCCCTCGGCGAGCCCGCTGTGCAGCGTGACGATCGCATCGTCGGCGAGCGCGCCCGCGAAGCGCGCGCGAAACGCGGCCTCGAACTGCGGCGTCAGGTTGATTTCCGGCACGAGCACGAGCGCCTGCGCATTCGGCCGCGCGTCGAGCAGCGACGCAAGCGCATGCAGATAGACCTCGGTCTTGCCGCTGCCCGTCACGCCGTGCAGCAGGAACGGCGCGAAGCCCTGCGCCGCGCGGATCGCATCGAGCGCTTCGGCCTGCTGGTCCGTCAACGCCGGCGGCACAGCGCGTCCACTGCTTGTCGACAGGTTATCCACAGGGTTGACCACAGGCGCATCGGCCCAGCCGATCTCCTCGACGTCGACCCAGCCGCGCGCCGCCCAGTCGTCGAGCGTCGCGGCTGCCTTCGGATGCAGCGCACGCGCGTCGGGCAGCGCCAGCGAACCGGTATCGACCAGCGCCTGCGCGAGCCGGCGCAGCGCGGCGCCGCGCGCGGGCAATGCGTCGGGCAGCGCCGCGCGGCCGGCTTCGGTCGGCCGGTAGCGCACTTCCGGCGCGAGCAGCCGCCCCCAGCGCCCGGCATCGCGCAGCGCCTGCGGCAGCGCCGGTAACGCGACTTCGCCGCGCCCGCGCTGATAGTAGTCGGCGGCAAACGACACGAGCGCGAGCCAGTCCGCCGACAGCGGCGGCAGCTCCGTGCAGATCGTATCGACCGCGCGCAGCCGCGACGGCGGTACATCGGTATGAGTGGTGACTTCACAGACGAGCCCGACGGCCTGCCGCTTGCCGAACGGCACCTGCACGAGCGTGCCGGGCACGGGTGCCGGCTGCGCGTCGCAGCGATAGTCGAACAGCGTCGCGAGCGGGTGGTCGAGCGCCACGCGCAGGTAGGTGTCGCTCATCCACGCGCTCCGGCAGCGGCGGTCCGCAGCATACGGACGACCTGCAGCCGCGCCCGTATCGCGACGGCGAACTTAAAGTAAAACGTCAGATTCGGCGCTAAGTTTTGGATTCGCATTAGGAATCGCCGTATACCCTGCCCAGCCTGTGGATAACTTTGTTGAGAACTCGCCGTTCAATGGCCGCAACGCGCGCCGGGCTGTGCTTTCCGCTGTTTTTCGCCGCTTCCGGCGGTGCCCCGCGAAGCCTTATTCCATAAGGCTGCTATTCAAATTACCCCACCATAGCGAGACAAATTGACCGATACGGGGCTCTACCGCGCTGCAACGTGGAAAATGTGTATAAGTCAAGTCTTGACAAGCACCGAATCGCCAACAGGAGCGGGGTTGCGTCCTGTTTAGTTTCAAAAACGAAACATCGTCATCCCGCAGTGCAACATGACGGCGCTTGCGTTCAGCGCGCCGCTCCGCTACGGATCGCGCGGCTGTGGGTATGTACTTCGTCGACGAGTTCGGCGACGTGATCGGGCGACGTGAATTGCGAAATGCCGTGCCCCAGGTTGAACACGTGGCCCGGATGGTTGCCGTAGCTGTCGAGCACCGCGCGCGCCTGTTCGCGCACCGCGGCCGGCGGCGCAAACAGGATCGTCGGGTCGAGATTGCCCTGCAGCGCGACGCGCCCCGCGACGCGCTCGCGCGCGGCGCCGAGGTTGACGGTCCAGTCGAGCCCGACCGCGTCGACGCCGGTCGCCGCGATCTCTTCGAGCCACAGCCCGCCGCCCTTCGTGAACGTGATCACCGGCACGCGCTCGCCGTCGTGCTCGCGCTTGAGCTGCGACACCACGCGGCGGATATAGTCGAGCGAGAAGCGCTGGTACGCGCCGTCGGCCAGCGCGCCGCCCCACGTATCGAAGATCATCACCGCCTGCGCGCCCGCTTCGATCTGCGCATTCAGGTACGCGGCCACCGCCTGCGCGTTCACGTCGAGAATCCGGTGCATCAGGTCCGGGCGCGAATACGCCATCGACTTCACCGTTCGGAAATCGTCCGAGCCGCCGCCTTCGACCATGTAGCACGCGAGCGTCCACGGGCTGCCCGAGAAGCCGATCAGCGGCACGCGCTGCCGTCCCTGGCCGTCGATGAGCGCGCGACGGATCTCGCGCACGGCGCCGGTCACGTAGCCGAGCGTCTCCTCGATGTCCGGCACCGCGAGCTTCGCGACGTCGGCCTCGGTGCGCACCGGATGCGCGAACTTCGGCCCTTCGCCGGCCTGGAAGTCGAGGCCGAGCCCCATCGCGTCGGGAATCGTCAGGATGTCCGAGAACAGGATCGCGGCGTCCAGCGGGAAGCGCTCGAGCGGCTGCAACGTCACTTCGGTCGCGTAGTCGGGATTCTTCGCGAGACCGAGGAAGCTGCCGGCGCGCGCGCGCGTCGCGTTGTATTCGGGCAGGTAGCGGCCCGCCTGGCGCATCAGCCAGATCGGCGTGTAGTCGGTCGGCTCGCGCAGAAGCGCACGCAGGAAGGTGTCGTTGAGCAGGTTATGGGCCACGGTAGGAGCGACGATGCGAAGGCAAACCGGCATTTTACCGGACAGCCGTGCTCGAGCTGCGCATGCCGATGCGATGGCGGCCATATGACGCGCGCGATGGCTCCGTTATGATCGGACGCTCATATCGAACGAAACGAAGGAGGAGACCGATGAAGACATCCGTCACGCTTGCCGCGCTCGCCACCGCCGCCGCGTTTTGCTGCGCTGCCGCGCACGCGCAGGGGGCGACCCCGGCCACGCCCGCGAGCGCCGCGGCCGCCGGCTCGCGGCTCGACGACGTGCTCGCGCGCGGCACGCTGCGCGTGTGCACGACGGGCGACTACAAGCCGTATTCGTACTACCGCGCGGACGGCCGCTTCGAGGGCATCGACATCGACATGGCGGAATCGCTCGCGAAATCGCTCGGCGTGAAGACCGACTACGTGAAGACGAGCTGGCCGAACCTCACCCACGACTTCGTCGCGAAGTGCGACATCGCGGTGGGCGGCGTGTCGACGACGCTCGAGCGCCAGAAGCGCGTGTTCTTCACGCAGCCGTACGTCGTCGACGGCAAGACGCCGATCGTGCGCTGCGCGGATGCAGACAAGTACCAGACCGTCGCGCAGATCGACCGGCCCGACACGCGCGTGATCGTGAATCCGGGCGGCACCAACGAGCGCTTCGCGAAGCAGTTCTTCACGCATGCGAACCTGAGCGTCTATCCGGACAACGTGACGATCTTCAAGCAGATCCTCGCGGGCAAGGCCGACGTGATGGTGACGGATGCGTCCGAGACGCTGCTGCAGCAAAAGCTGAATCCGGGCCTCTGCTCAGTGCATCCGGACAAACCGTTCCAGTTCGGCGAGAAGGCGTACATGGTGCCGCGCGGCGACGTCGTGTTCCAGCAATACGTCGACCAGTGGCTGCATCTCGCGCTGTCGACGGGTGAATACCAGGCAATTGCCGACAAGTGGCTGAAGTAAGCGGACCCGCGCCACGGCGGCCGATCACGGGCATCGCCCCGCGGCCGCTGGGTCCCGACATCCCGCATGGAGCGGCGGTCGGCATGCCGCCGTTACACATTGCCGTCGCTGCGCCGGGCCTTCCGGTGGCGCGAAACCCGCCGAATTGGCCGAATGGCCGACTTCCACGCATTCCGATCACGTTTCAAAATCTTTCTGACGAATGAATCGTCATGCGCGGTATCGGTCGCGCCATGCACTTTCTCGCGTGAAAATCGGCAATTCATCGCGTCCGATACGCGTGAAAAACGCATCGCGCGCATACCTTGAAAACGCAGCGGAAAAGATGGGTAAATATGACCTTTTTCAGGACCCCGAAAACAGCAAAAAATCCCGGAAAGCCTTATCTGGCGGGCGTTACAACCTGAAACACTTTGTTACCGCCACGGGTCATTAATTCGCCCACAATGGGCCTCAACGGTTTCAACACGGATGCGGTCTCGTGTGCCAAGTGTGAGCGGACGCGAAGCGCTGCGAGCCAGTCGGTCACGTACCGAAGCCCTTCCGAGGGGCATCCCTGTTGGAGTCGTTTCCGGCCCCCCGCCGGATCCGGTTTCATCTTTGGTCTCCTCGCGCTAACCCCGTAGCGTGTGGTTTTTAGCGGGCTAATAAGCCCGCTTTTTTTCGTCCGTCGAAAACGTAGCCGGCTACACGGGACGGCCCGCAGGCCGCCACGTTTTTCCCGCGCTGTCCCGCTTCAAGCGGTCTTCTGCACGTCGAGCTTCAGTTCCTCGATCATCCGCTCGCGCATCACGAACTTCTGCACCTTGCCCGTCACCGTCATCGGCAGTTCGTCGACGAAGCGGATATAGCGCGGAATCTTGTAGTGCGCGATCTGCCCGTTGCAGAACGCGCGCACGTCGTCCTCGGTCATCTGCTCGTCAGCGCGCAGCACGATCCACGCGCACAGCTCCTCGCCGTACTTCGCATCGGGCACGCCGAATACCTGCGCGCTCTGGATCTTCGGATGCCGAAACAGGAATTCCTCGATCTCGCGCGGATAGACGTTCTCGCCGCCGCGAATCACCATGTCCTTCAGGCGGCCGACGATGTTGCAATAGCCGTCCTCGTCGAGCGTCGCGAGGTCGCCCGTATGCATCCAGCCGTCGACCAGCACCTCGCGCGTCTTCGCGTCGTCGTCCCAGTAGCCGAGCATCACCGAATAGCCCTTCGTGCACAGCTCGCCCGTCGCGCCGACCGGCACGATGTTGCCGCTCGGATCGACGATCTTCACTTCGAGATGCGGCTGGATGCGGCCGACCGTCGTCGTGCGCTTTTCAAGCGGATCGTCGGTCGAGCTCTGGAACGACACGGGGCTCGTTTCCGTCATCCCGTACGCGATCGTGATTTCGGACAGATGCATCTGCGCCACCACGCGCTTCATCGTCTCGATCGGGCACGGCGAGCCGGCCATGATCCCGGTGCGCAGCGTCGACAGGTCGAATGTCGCGAATTCCGGGTGATCGAGCTCCGCGATGAACATCGTCGGCACGCCATGCAGCGCGGTGCAGCGTTCTTCGGCCACCGCCGCGAGCGTCGCCACCGGGTCGAATGCTTCGCCGGGAAACACCATCGCGGCGCCCGTCGACACGCAGGCGAGCACGGCCAGCACCATCCCGAAGCAGTGATAGAGCGGCACCGGGATGCAGAGCGAATCCTGTTCGGTGAAACGCATCGCCATCGCGATCGAGCGCGCGTTGTTGACGACGTTGCGGTGCGTGAGCGTCGCGCCCTTCGGGCTGCCGGTCGTGCCGCTCGTGAACTGGATGTTGATCGGATCGTTGGCGTCGAGCGTCGCGCCGATCGCATCGAGCAGCGCCGGATCGACGGCCCGGCGGCCGCGCGCCATCACGTCCGCGAAGCGGAACATGCCGGCGGGCGCCGTCTCGCCCATCGACACGATCGTACGCAGGCTCGGCACGCGCGCCGCGTGCAGCTCGCCCGGCGTCGCGGTCGCGAGCTCCGGCGCGATGGTTTGCAGCATCTCGACGTATGCGGAACGCTTGAAGCGCTCGGCCGCGATCACGGCCTTGCAGCCGACCTTGTTCAGCGCGTATTCGAGCTCCGACAGCCGGTAGGCCGGGTTGATGTTGACGAGCACCGCGCCGATCCGCGCGGTCGCGAACTGCGTGAGCAGCCATTCGCTGCGATTCGGCGACCAGATGCCGACGCAGTCGCCCTTCACGATCCCGAGCGCGGCGAGCCCCGCGGCCAGCACGTCGACCTCGTGTGCGAATTCGCACCAGGTCCAGCGAATCTGCTGTTCGCGGAACACGACGGCCGGACGATCGGGAAAACGGCCGGCCGTGTCGAGCAGGAACCGGCTGATCGTCGCTTCGGATAGCGGCACGTCGGTCGCGCCGCGCACGTACGACAGTCCGTTTTCGGGCGCGATCAGCGCCCCCTTGCCAAGGTCTGCTGCCATCGATGTCTCCGTCCGTTTTCGTCTGATCGGCCCGACACGCGGGTCCGCTCCGCCGCCGTCGCGACGGATAGCCTCTCCGCGGATGATGCCGTGCGCGGCTGACGACACTCTGACATCGAATCGCGGCGGCCGGGTGGAATAGCACGACCGGACGATACGGTCCGGCCCGCAAAAAAACAGACGAAAACGACGGGCGAAAAAAAAGCAGCCCGAAGGCTGCTTTCTTTCGCGGGATACGCGCGCGGCTCAGTGCCGGCTGCGGATCTTCGCCAGACGCTGGATCGCTTCGAGCTGCGCCATCGCGGTCGCGAGCTCGGATTGCGCCTTTGCGAGGTCGAGGTCCGACTTCGCGTTCTGCAGCGTTTCCTCGGCACGCTTGCGCGCTTCCTCGGCTTTCGCCGCGTCGAGGTCCTTGCCGCGGATCGCGGTATCGGCGAGCACCGTCACGGCGCCCGGCTGCACTTCGAGAATGCCGCCCGCGACGAACACGAATTCGTCGTTGCCGCCCTCGACTTCGATGCGCACCGCACCCGGACGAATCCGGGTGATGAGCGGCGTGTGGCCCGGCAGAATGCCCAGCTCACCCGTTTCGCCCGGCAGCGCGACGAATTTCGCCTCGCCCGAGAAGATCTGCTCTTCCGCGCTGACGACGTCTACTTTGATGGTTGCCATATCGACTCCAATCTCATCCACGGGTTGAGCGTATTGCGGCCGGCGCGGGCGGCCGGCATACAAGTCATTGCTGACTTATTGCTCCGGCCGGCACACGCCGGCTTGCGACTCACTCAAGCCGTTACTGGATCTTCTTGGCCTTTTCGAAGGCTTCGTCGATCGTGCCGACCATGTAGAACGCCTGTTCCGGCAGGTGGTCGCACTCGCCGTCGACGATCATCTTGAAGCCACGGATCGTTTCCTTCAGCGGCACGTACTTGCCCGGCGAGCCCGTGAACACTTCTGCGACGTGGAACGGCTGCGACAGGAAACGCTGGATCTTACGCGCACGTGCGACCGACAGCTTGTCTTCCGGCGACAGTTCGTCCATGCCCAGAATCGCGATGATGTCGCGCAGTTCCTTGTAGCGCTGCAGCGTCTGCTGAACGCGACGGGTGATCGAGTAGTGCTCTTCACCGATCACGTTCGGGTCGATCTGGCGCGACGTCGAGTCGAGCGGGTCGACCGCCGGGTAGATACCCAGCGAAGCGATGTCACGCGACAGAACGACGGTTGCGTCCAGGTGGCCGAAGGTGGTCGCCGGCGACGGGTCGGTCAAGTCGTCCGCAGGGACGTACACGGCCTGAACCGACGTAATCGAGCCCTTCTTGGTCGACGTGATGCGCTCTTGCAGCTTGCCCATTTCTTCAGCCAGCGTCGGCTGATAGCCCACTGCCGACGGCATACGGCCGAGCAGTGCCGACACTTCGGTACCGGCCAGCGTGAAACGGTAGATGTTGTCGACGAAGAACAGCACGTCGAGGCCTTCGTCACGGAAGTGCTCGGCCATCGTCAGGCCGGTCAGCGCGACGCGCAGACGGTTGCCCGGCGGCTCGTTCATCTGGCCGTACACCAGCGCGACCTTGTCGAGAACGTTCGAGTCCTTCATTTCGTGGTAGAAGTCGTTCCCTTCACGGGTACGCTCGCCCACGCCCGCGAACACAGAGTAACCGCCGTGTTCCTTCGCGATGTTGTTGATGAGCTCCATCATGTTGACGGTCTTGCCCACGCCGGCACCGCCGAACAGGCCAACCTTGCCGCCCTTCGCGAACGGGCAGATCAGGTCGATGACCTTGATACCCGTTTCGAGCAGTTCGGTCGACGGCGACAGTTCGTCGAACGCCGGAGCCTTCTGGTGGATCGAGCGCGTATGTTCGCTTTCGATCGGGCCGGCTTCGTCGATCGGACGGCCGAGCACGTCCATGATTCGGCCGAGGGTCGGCTTGCCGACCGGCACCGAAATCGGCTTTGCCGTGTTCTTCACGGTCAGGCCGCGGCGCAGGCCGTCGGATGCACCCAGACAAATGGTACGGACCACGCCGTCGCCCAGCTGTTGCTGGACTTCGAGCGTCAGTTCCGAGCCATCGAGAATGAGCGCGTCGTAGATCTTCGGCATGCTGTCGCGCGGGAATTCCACGTCGATAACGGCGCCGATGCACTGTACGATCTTGCCTTCTACCAAAGCAGCAGTACTCATCGCTTTTCCTTTAAATACCTGATTCTTTACTCGCGCAAAGGCGCAGTTGTCGTCCCGGGCGCGCGCTTAAACAGCGGCTGCGCCGCCGACGATCTCCGACAGTTCTTTCGTGATCGCGGCCTGACGGCTCTTGTTGTATACGAGCTGCAGTTCGCTGATCACCGTCTTCGCGTTGTCGGACGCGGCCTTCATCGCGACCATGCGCGCCGATTGCTCGGACGCCATGTTTTCCGCGACGGCCTGGTACACCAGCGCCTCGACGTAACGCACGAGCAGTTCGTCGACGACTGCCTGCGCGTCCGGCTCGTAGATGTAGTCCCACGACGTCGCCGGCGTACCGTCATCGGCTTCGAAGTGTTCCGACGACAGCGGCAGCAGCTGCTCGATCACGGCTTCCTGCTTCATCGTGTTGACGAAGCGCGTGTAAGCGATATAAACCGCCGACAGCTTGCCTTCCGAGTACAGATCGAGCTGCGTCTTCACGGCGCCGATCAGCTTGTCCAGGTGCGGGGTGTCGCCGAGGTGCACGACCTGCGACATCACCTTCGCGCCGAAGCGGTTCAGGAACCCGAGACCCTTGCCGCCGATCGCGGTGGCTTCGACTTTCTGGCCCTTCTCTTCCAGCTCCTTGAACTTCTGCACCGTCGCACGCAGCACGTTGGTGTTCAGACCACCGCACAGACCCTTGTCCGTCGTGACGAGGATGATGCCGGCCGTCTGCGCGCCGTCGTTCGCCACCATGAACGGGTGGCGGTACTCCGGGTTCGCACGGCTCATGTGCGCGGCGATGGCACGGACCTTGTCTGCATACGGACGAGCGGCGCGCATGCGTTCCTGCGCGCGACGCATCTTCGATGCAGCGACCATCTCCATCGCCTTCGTGATCTTGCGCGTGTTCTGCACGCTCTTGATCTTGCCGCGAATTTCCTTCATTCCAGCCATAGCTTGCTCCTTTGCGCCCCGAGTTAGCGCTTTCGCGCTTACTCGGGGCTCATGCATCGCTCACCGAAGCGGCGCGGGCACATCAGCCCCCGCGCGGCCTCGGTGTGTCACTCGCGGATCAATAGGCACCGGACTTCTTGAAGGATTCGATCGCCGCGCGCAGCGCGCCTTCGTCGTCCTTCGAGAGATCCTTGGTGTCTTCGATGCGCTTGATGAGGTCAGCGTGGCTGGTCTTCAGGTTGTCGCGCAGGCCCTTCTCGAACGACAGCACTTGCTTGACGTCGAGATCGTCGAGGTAGCCGTTGTTCGCGGCGTACAGCGACACGGCCAGTTCCCAGACCTGCAGCGGCTGGTACTGCGGCTGCTTCAGCAGTTCCGTCACGCGGCGGCCGCGCTCGAGCTGCTTGCGGGTCGCTTCGTCGAGGTCCGATGCGAACTGCGCGAATGCGGCCAGTTCACGGTACTGCGCGAGGTCGGTACGGATACCGCCCGACAGCTTCTTCACGACCTTCGTCTGAGCGGCGCCACCGACGCGCGACACCGACACGCCGGCGTTGATTGCCGGGCGGATGCCTGCGTTGAACAGGTCGGTTTCCAGGAAGATCTGGCCGTCGGTAATCGAGATCACGTTCGTCGGAACGAACGCGGTCACGTCGCCCGCCTGCGTTTCGATGACCGGCAGTGCCGTCAGCGAGCCGCTCTTGCCCTTCACTTCGCCGTTCGTGAACTTCTCGACGTACTCTTCCGACACGCGAGCCGCACGCTCGAGCAGACGCGAGTGCAGATAGAACACGTCGCCCGGGTATGCTTCACGGCCCGGCGGGCGGCGCAGCAGCAGCGAGATCTGACGGTATGCCCAAGCCTGCTTGGTCAAGTCGTCATAGATGATCAGCGCGTCTTGGCCGCGGTCGCGGAAGTATTCGCCCATCGTGCAGCCGGCGTACGGAGCGAGGTACTGCATCGCTGCCGAATCCGAAGCCGAAGCGGCGACGACGATCGTGTATTCCATCGCGCCCGTTTCTTCGAGCTTGCGAACCACGTTCATGATCGACGAAGCCTTCTGGCCGATCGCGACGTAGATACAGATCAGGTCCTTGCCCTTCTGGTTGATGATCGCGTCGAGCGCCACCGCGGTCTTGCCGCACTGACGGTCGCCGATGATCAGCTCACGCTGGCCACGGCCGATCGGCACCATCGCGTCGATCGACTTGATGCCCGTCTGCACCGGCTGCGACACCGACTTACGCCAGATCACGCCCGGGGCGATCTTTTCGATCGCGTCGGTCAGCTTCGCGTTGACCGGGCCCTTGCCGTCGATCGGGTTGCCGAGCGCGTCGACCACGCGGCCGACGAGTTCCGGACCAACCGGGACTTCGAGAATGCGGCCCGTCGTCTTGACGATGTCGCCTTCCGAGATGTGTTCGTATTCGCCGAGAATCACCGCGCCGACCGAGTCGCGCTCGAGGTTCAGCGCGAGGCCGAACGTGTTGCCCGGAAACTCGAGCATTTCGCCCTGCATCACGTCCGACAGGCCGTGGATACGCACGATACCGTCGGTCACGGAGATCACGGTGCCCTGGTTGCGAACGTCTGCGCTCGCTTCAAGGCCCTGGATCCGGCTCTTGATCAGCTCGCTGATCTCAGAGGGATTGAGTTGCATTATTCGCTCCTGATAGTCAATTCTGTTGCGTGCCGGCGTGGCGCTCAGGCGGTCAAGGCAGCCTGCATCGATGCGAGGCGCGCGCGAACCGAGGTGTCGAGCACTTCGTCGCCGACCGTCACGCGCACGCCGCCGATCAGCGACGAATCGACTTCGACCGTCGGTTTCAGCTTGCGCTTGAACTTGCGTTCGAGGCCCGAGACGAGACTCTCGAGATCCGCGCCGTTCAGCGGGAACGCGCTCACGATCTCGGCGTCGGCTGCACCTTCACGTTCGTTCTTGAGCGCCTCGAACTGCTCGGCAATTTCCGGCAGCAGCGCGATGCGATGATTGTCGACCAGCATCTGCACGAAGTTCTTCGCTTCGGCGCCGGCCGCGACGGGCGACTTCACCGCAGCAAGCAGCAGCTCGGCCACTTGCGTGCGCGTCACCTTCGGGCTCGACGCGACCGACAGCACTTCCGGCAGACGCGCAACCTGGGCCAGCTCTTGCACGAGCGTGGACCAGGCGGCGATGTCACCGCCCTCGGCCACGCGGAACAGCGCTTCTGCGTAAGGGCGGGCGATGGTTGCAAGTTCGGCCATGATCAGAGCTCGGCTTTCAGTTGATTCAGCAGTTGGGCGTGGGCCGTTTGATCGACTTCGCGCTTCAGGATCTGCTCGGCGCCCTTCACGGCCAGCGCGGCGACTTCGCCACGCAGCGCTTCGCGCGCCTTCACGATTTGCTGTTCTGCTTCCGCCTTCGCCTGGGCGACGATGCGGGCGGCTTCAGCCTGGGCGTTGGCCTTGATTTCCTCGGCGACCGCCTGGGCACGCTTTTCAGCGTCGGCGATGCGCTGCTGGCCGTCGTTGCGGGCCTGCGCGAGTTCCTGGTCCACGCGCTTGTGCGCTGCGTCGAGTTCCGCCTTGCCCTTCTCCGCGGCGGCGAGGCCGTCGGCGATCTTCTTCGAACGTTCGTCGAGGGCGTTGATCAACGGCGGCCACACGAATTTCATCGTGAACCACGCGAGGACCAGGAACACGACCATTTGCGCAAACAGAGTTGCGTTGAGATTCACGGTGTTTCCTTATCTGCTATTCCGGAAAAATGAAACGGTAAGGCGCTCATCGAGTTGCATTCGATCAGCGCCCCAAGTCTCCGTTCCGCCCTGCGCCGGCTCACGCCGGACGCATATTTCCGAGGAACCTTAGCCTGCGAGCTTCGACAGGAGCGGGTTCGCGAACGCGAACAGCATTGCGACACCAACGCCGATCAGGAATGCAGCGTCGATCAGACCAGCCAGCAGGAACATCTTCGTTTGCAGCGGGTTGATGAGTTCCGGCTGACGTGCGCAGGCTTCGATGTACTTGCCACCCATCAGCGCGATACCGATACAGGCGCCGATTGCACCCAGGCCGATGATGATGCCGATACCGATGGCGGTCAGACCCTGGATGTTGGCGATGTAAGCTTGCATGATCACTCCTTTGTGAAAAGACTTGGAACTGAGATTTAAAAAACTAAAACGAAGACTCTTTGTTGCACGTCGCGCTTAGTGCGTGTCGTGCGCCTGGCCGAGATACACCAGCGTCAGCATCATGAAAATGAATGCCTGCAACAGAACAATCAGGATGTGGAAGATTGCCCAGACGCTACCCGCGATCACATGACCAACGAAGCCGAGGAACGTTGCGTCGCCACCGAAGCTCCACATGCTGCCGAGCAGGGCGATCAACAGGAACAACAGCTCACCCGCGTACATGTTGCCGAACAGCCGCATGCCGAGCGAAACGGTCTTTGCAACGTATTCGACGATGTTGAGCGCGAGGTTCGGGATCCACAGCGCCGGGTGGCCGCCGAACGGGGCCGACAGCAGCTCATGCGCAAAGCCGCCCGCGCCCTTGATCTTGATGCTGTAGTAGATCATCAGGACGAACACGCCGAGCGCGATGCCGAGCGTGCCGTTCAGGTCGGCCGTCGGGACGATGCGATGGTGGGAAATCACGTCCGACAGACCGAGCAGGCCGATCACGCGGCCCGGCAGGTCGACCGGGAGGAAGTCGAGGGAGTTCATCAGCGCGACCCACACGAACACCGTGAGGGCGAGCGGCGCGATGAAGGTGCGATTGCCGTGGACGATGGCCTTCGACTGGTCTTCGACCATTTCGACGAGCATTTCGATCGCGCACTGGAAACGGCCCGGCACGCCCGACGTCGCCTTGCGGGCGGCCAGACGCAGCAGGACGATCGTCACGATGCCGCAAACGATCGACCAGAACAGCGTGTCGAGATTCCAGACGTGGATGTCGAAAATCGACGTCTGATGCGAGGTGGAGAAATTCTGCAAGTGGTGCGCAATGTACTCGGACGGATCCGGACCGCGCGTGCCTTCGCTAGCTGCCATATCGTTAATGCCACCCAAATTGTCGAAAATCGTTTTGCCCCGTTCCGCAACACGCTATTGCGGGAACGGGCCGGTGCGGTTCGTTGTCGAAACCGCACGCTGCTTGTTCCTTACCGCCAGGCCAGCGCGATCCAGTACGTCTTCAGCACGACGAGGTACGTGACGAGGAACGGCACCCAGTGCACGCCGGCCCAGCCGAACGCCACCGCGGTGAACATCCCGATCGTCAGAGCGAGTTTCAGGGCTTCGCCCATCACCCAGCTCATCACGGTGGCCGAGCCACCTGCCTTCAGTCGCGCCACGAATACCGCACTGGGCACCCAGCCGATCGCTCCGCCCAGAAACGCGGATTGCGCAGCGGCGCCCGGCGACTTCGAAAACAGCCACCACGCCAGCGTTGCAACCAGGGACAGGACCACTTGCGCGAACACCACCTTGTAGGGGGTCACGCGCGAGGGCTTGCTCACGTTCGGGCCGAACAGCCTTTCGGCCTCGGCCCGCGTCAGCGGAACGATGTTGTTATCTTGCTGCTCGACATCCCAGTCATCGTCGGATTCACGCCGCTCGCCGGCCGCCGAAGCGGTGCGTTGCGTGCGCTGATCATCGTGCCTGTCGTCCGGCGCCTGACCCGCCATCGCAATCTTCCGCTGAAATCCTTGAACCCGACCCCAAGCTTTCTGAAAGCTTTCAGGGGTGCCTAGCTAACAAATCCGGGCGATTGTAAGCGATAGTTGCAAGTGATTCAAGGCTTTAGACGCGACAAAAACCTGCGTAAAACGACGCCTCATGATGTGAAAAAACGCCCGATTCGACGACGTACGATGACAGTTGTAAGGTCGGGTTCTTGCAGCGGTATTTCTTGCGCGAAAAAGTCCGGCGACGGGGCAAATGGCGGGGAAACGATGCCCGAGGCGGGCCAGGAGGACGCGCACGATGGACGCCGGAAATCCGGTGCAATGCCGCAATCGGGAACGACTCGGCGCGACGCTCCGGAACAAGCACCGCGCGGCGACCGGATCACCGCACGCGACGCGCGAAATTCGACCGGATGTTCGCGCATCGATTCATCCAATCAGTTGTCGCGCCGCCACAGACGTTCGACTGTGGATGACAACACTTGTCCACAACGCTCGATCACCACGGACGCTGTGCGCCCCGCACCGCACCCGAACGGCACGCCTGTGCCGCATGCACCGGCCTCGCTCAACCGTGCATGAGCAGCCACGCGCCGAGCGCCGCGCTCACCAGCGCGAACGGAATCGAAACGACGTGGAACGGCAGCCACATGCGCGGCTCCTTCGCGAGACGCACCGCGATCAGGTTCGCGAGCGAACCGATCGCGAAACCGAAGCCGCCGACCGACACGCCGAAGGCAAGCGCGCGCCAGTCGTGCGTGAATTCCGACAGCAGGATCGCGGCCGGCACATTGCTGATCACCTGTGACAGCACGGCGCCGGCGGCATAGACGCGCAGCGGCGAATCGAGCTGCGCGTGCGCGATCGCGTCGTGCACGACGGGCAGCGCAGCCGCGCTGCGCAGCACGACGAACATCAGCACGAAGATCAGCAGCAGCAGCCAGTCGATCTTCAGGACTGCGTCGCGTTTGACGGCGAGCAGCACGATCGCGACTCCGACGAGGCCCGGCAGCGGATGATGCGCATCGGCGAGCAGCACGAACGCGGCGAACAGCACCGCCGCGATCAGCGCGTGCATGCGTTGTACGGGAAAGGCCGCCGCGTCGCCGGACAGGTCCAGCGGCTTCGCGCGGAACATCACCGCGGTCAGCGCCAGCAACAGCGCCATCAGCGCGACGGCGAGCGGTCCGAGCGTAACGACGAAGCGGCCGAACGACACGCCGCTCAATTGCCACAGGAAAAGATTCTGCGGATTGCCGAGCGGTGTCGCGACGGACCCCGCATTGACGGCCAGCGCGACGACGATCACGAGCCGTCGGAACGGCAGCGGCGTCAGCGCGCGCAGCGACACCATCAACGGCACGACGACGAACAGCGCGACGTCGTTGGTGAGCCACATCGACAACACCGCGGCGAAGCCGACAAGCAGCATCGCGAGCCCGCGCTCGGAATGCACGTGATGCACGATGCGATGCGCGAGCCACATCAGGCAGCCGGACAGCTCGAGCGCCTTCGTCAACATCAGCAAGCCCGCGAGCGTCGCGACCGTCTGCCAGTCGACGCGTTCGGCGAGGACCGAAAATGGTTGCGGACGCACCCATTGCAGCACGATCAGCCCAAGTGCGAGCACCGCCAGTACCGGTTCCTGCGCAAGCCAGCCGAGCCACCGGCGCGGCGCCGGTGCGCCCGTTTCCTGCATACCTGCCCCGTTATTCTTCTGTTGCGACGTTACCGCGCAATCGCGCGAGAATGCCCTCGAGCGCATCGAGGTTGCCGAAGTCGATCAGCACCTGCCCTCGCCCGCGGCGGCCGAGCTTGATCTTCACCGTCGACGCGAGCAGGTCGGACAACTCCTCTTCGAGGCGACGCGTATCGCGACCGCCATCGTCCTTCGCACGCGCCTTCACGGCCGGCGCTTCCTTCGTCGTGTGTGCGACGAGCTTCTCGGTCTCGCGCACCGACATGCGCTTGTTGACCACCTGGTGCGCGAGCGCGATCTGCGTGGCCGCATCGACGGCGAGCAGCGCGCGTGCGTGCCCCATGTCGAGATCGCCGGCCAGCAGCATCGTCTGCACCGGCGACGCGAGGTTCAGCAGGCGCAGCAGGTTCGACACCGCACTGCGCGAGCGTCCGACCGATTCGGCGGCCTGTTCGTGCGTGAAACCGAACTCGTCGAGCAGGCGCTGGATGCCATGCGCCTCTTCAAGCGGATTCAGGTCCTCGCGCTGGATGTTCTCGATCAGCGCCATCGCGGCGGCGGCCTGATCGGATACGTCCTTCACCAGCACGGGTACTTCATCGAGGCCGGCCAGGCGCGCCGCGCGGAACCGCCGCTCGCCCGCGATGATCTCGTATTTGTCTGATGAAATGGGCCGTACCAGGATCGGCTGCATCACGCCCTGCGCGCGAATGCTTGCCGCAAGCTCCTGCAGGCTGCCCTCGTCCATCCGCGTACGCGGCTGGTACTTGCCGGCTTGCAGCTTGCCGAGCGCGAGCGTGTTCGGTGCGCCTTCGATCTTCACCGCTTCGGTGATATCGGCACTGCCGCCGAGCAGCGCTTCGAGGCCACGTCCCAAGCCCTTCTTCTTTGGTACCGCGTTCATGTCTTTCTTCCTCGCTTCGCTCATGTCCGGATCACGACACCTCGAACGCGCGCACGCGTTCGATCATCTCGGCACCGAACTGGATATACGCCTGCGCGCCACGCGAGCTGCGATCGAACACCACGCCCGGCAACCCGTAACTCGGCGCTTCCGCCAGGCGCACGTTGCGCGGAATCACCGCGTCGAACACCTTGTCGCCGAAGTGCGCTTTCAGTTGATCGGAAACTTGCTGCTGCAGCGTGATGCGCGGATCGAACATCACGCGCAGCAAGCCGATGATCTTCAGGTCGCGGTTCATGTTCGCGTGAACCTGCTTGATCGTGTTGACGAGATCCGACAACCCTTCCAGTGCGAAGTACTCGCACTGCATCGGGATCACGACGCCATGCGCCGCGCACAGGCCGTTCAGCGTCAGCAGCGACAGCGTCGGCGGGCAATCGATCAGCACGAAATCATAGTCGTCGGCCACGTGCTCGAGCGCGGCCTTCAGCCGGCGCTCGCGGTTGTCGATACTGATCAGTTCGATCTCGGCGCCGGACAGTTCACGGTTCGCGGGAAGCACGTCGTACGTGACGCCTTCCGGACGCACACGCGCGTCGGTGACCGACACGCCGTCGACCAGCACTTCGTACACGGTTGCTTCGCAGGCGGCCTTGTCGATCCCGCTGCCCATCGTCGCGTTGCCCTGAGGGTCGAGATCGATCAGCAGGACTCGTTGCTCCTGCGCTGCAAGGCTTGCGGCGAGATTGACCGATGTCGTCGTCTTGCCGACGCCCCCCTTCTGGTTCGCAACGCAGAAGATCTTTGCCATCGTTGGTGTGTTCCCTTTACCTTCAAACAAACGGCGCGCTACCGCGCGCCTTCAATTCGCGTCGTCGACGGCCACTTCGAACAGATGCCGCTCCGCATCGAGCATCGGCACCGCCAGCCGGATCGTCTGCTTCACGCGGCTGCCTTCCGGCAACCGTGCAATCTCGTCGTCCGGGTGAACGCCCTTCATCGCCCAGATTGATCCGCCTGGCGCGACCAGATGTCGAGCAAGTTTAACGAAGTCGGACAGGTCCGCGAAAGCGCGCGATACGATCATGTCGAATTTTTCCGGCACGTCGACACCCGGCTGCAGCGATTCGACCCGGCCGGTAACGACCGACAGGTTCGCGAGCTTCAGCTCCGCGCGCATCTGCGTCTGGAACGCCGATTTCTTTTGCACGATGTCGTTCAGCGTGACCTGCCAGCCCGGCTCGACGATCGCCAGCACGATACCGGGCAGCCCGCCGCCCGAGCCGACGTCGAGCACACGCGCGGACGCACGGCCGCGCAGATGCGGAACGATGGAAAGCGAATCGAGGATGTGCTGGATCAGCATCTGCTTCGGATCGCGGATCGCAGTCAGGTTGTAGACCGCGTTCCACTTGCCGAGCAGCGCGACATAGTTGAGCAGCTGGTTGCGTTGCGTATCCGTCAGCGTAAGGTCGAGTGCCGCCGTACCTTCGACGAGCATCTGTTCCAGTACGTCCCGATTAACCGCCGGCGCGCGACGCGCCGTCATTGTTGCGTCGGGACGGTGTCGTCCCCCTGCTCCGCGGCCGTAGCGGCCTCTGCAGCCGTGCCGCTACGGCGGCCCAGGCCGCGACGCTTCAGGTGCACCATCAGCAACGAGATTGCCGCCGGCGTGACGCCCGAGATGCGGGACGCCTGCCCGATCGTTTCCGGCCGGAACTCGTTGAGCTTCTGGCTCACCTCGAACGACAGACCGCGAACCTCGCGGTAATCGATACCGTCCGGCAGGCGCGTGTTCTCGTTCGCATCGTTGCGCTCGATCTCCGATGCCTGGCGCTCGATATAGCCCTGATACTTGATACCGATCTCGACCTGCTCCTTGATCTGCTCGAGCAGCACCGGATCGTCGGTCAACGGCTCCGCAGGGCCGCACTCGCCGTCCTTCAGCCCGCACACGCCGTCGTAGCTCACACCGGGGCGGCGCAGCAGCTCGGCGAGGCTGTACTCGTGGTCGATCGCCTTGCCGAGCAGCGCGGTCGCATCCTCGGCAGGCAGCGTCTTCGGCGTAACCCACGTGGACTTCAGGCGTTCGGTTTCACGTGAAACAGCGTCGCGCTTCCGGCTGAAGGCGTCCCAACGTGCATCGTCCACCAGCCCAAGCTCGCGGCCGATTTCGGTCAGACGCATGTCGGCATTGTCTTCGCGCAGGCTCAGGCGATACTCGGCCCGGCTCGTGAACATCCGGTACGGCTCCGCCACGCCGCGCGTGACGAGATCGTCGACCAGCACGCCCAGATACGCCTGGTCACGACGCGGGCACCACGCATCCTTTTCCTGCACGTAGCGGCCCGCATTAAGGCCGGCCAGCAGACCCTGCGCCGCCGCTTCTTCGTAGCCGGTCGTCCCGTTGATCTGACCCGCAAAGAACAGTCCGTTGATCGCCTTCGTCTCGAGCGACGCCTTCAGTGCACGCGGATCGAAGTAGTCGTACTCGATCGCGTAACCGGGACGCAGGATGTGCGCGTTTTCGAGGCCGCGCATCGAATGCACGAGCTCCAGTTGAACATCGAATGGCAAGCTCGTCGAGATCCCGTTCGGGTAGAACTCATTGGTCGTCAGCCCTTCCGGCTCGAGGAAGATCTGATGCGATTCCTTCGATGCGAACCGGTGGATCTTGTCCTCGATCGACGGGCAATAGCGCGGCCCGACGCCTTCGATCACGCCTGTATACATCGGCGAACGGTCGAGACCGCCGCGAATGATGTCGTGCGTGCGCTCGTTCGTATGCGTAACCCAGCACGGCAGCTGCTGCGGATGCTGCTCCGCGCGGCCCAGGAACGAGAACACGGGAATCGGATCGAGGTCGCCCGGCTGCTCGTCGAGCTTCGAGAAGTCGATCGTGCGGCCGTCGATACGAGGCGGCGTACCGGTCTTCAGCCGGCCCTGTGGCAGCTTCAGCTCCTTCAGGCGCGACGACAGCGACACGGCCGCCGGATCGCCCGCGCGACCGCCGGTATAGTTGTTCAGGCCGACGTGGATCTTGCCGTCGAGGAACGTACCGGCCGTCAGCACGACTGCACGCGCGCGGAAGCGGATACCAATTTGCGTGACGGCGCCAACCACGCGGTCGCCTTCGACCATCAGATCGTCGACGGCCTGCTGGAACAGCCACAGGTTCGGCTGGTTTTCGAGCCGGTGGCGGATCGCGGCCTTGTACAGGATGCGATCGGCCTGTGCACGCGTCGCGCGCACGGCCGGCCCCTTCGACGAATTGAGGATCCGGAACTGAATACCGCTTTCATCCGTCGCGGCGGCCATTGCACCGCCCAGCGCGTCGACTTCCTTGACCAGATGGCCCTTGCCAATGCCGCCGATCGACGGATTGCAGCTCATCTGCCCAAGCGTTTCGATGTTGTGGGTCAGCAGCAGTGTCTTTGCGCCCATACGGGCGGACGCCAGCGCGGCTTCCGTGCCGGCATGGCCGCCACCGACGACGATGACGTCAAATTCTGTGGGAAAAAGCATGGTGGATTCCGTACGCGGAGCTGCGCACGAACCTATCTGAGAAATGTATGGGCCGAATTATAGCGGGTTCGCTTTTCGCCCGAAGGCCGTCCGAATGGTAGGGCCTGTGCATTTCGGCGATTTTTTAGTCGGGAACACGCAAATTTGCCGTCGCAGGTCCGGTTCAGCGTGGCCGATGAACGATTCAACGCACATCGCCGGGCCTGTGCAAAGCATGTGTGCCCCAGCCGAACCGCCCAATGTCTGTGGGCCGGCCCCGCACTCCGGACCCGAGACCCGGTGCCCTTATCCACACAGCATTTCCGTCGCTTGTCCCGGCCCTTGTCCACAGAAGTGCGACGCACCGTCGACCAGTGGAACCGACCTGCGCGGCACCGCACAGCGCTTCCACCTGTTCCCGCCCGACTTATCCCCGGCCTTGAACCGTAGACGCGAAACTGCGCCCGGCTCGCAAACAAAAACGGCGTGTTTCACGTGAAACACGCCGCCCGTTTTGCGTCCACCGCACCAGCAATTAAGCCGTCTTCTTCGCTAACCCAAGATACGTCTCGATCACACGCGGATTCTGCGCAAGCTCGGCCGCCGGCCCTTCCAGTGCAAACTCGCCCGTTTCCAGCACATAGCCGTAGTCGGAGATTTGCAGCGCCGCCCGTGCATTCTGCTCGATCAGCAGCGTCGCCACGCCGGTGCCGCGCAACGCGCTGATGATATGAAAGATCTCCTTCACGATCAGCGGCGCCAGCCCGAGGCTCGGCTCGTCGAGCATCAGCAGGTCGGGCTTGCCCATCAGCGCACGGCCGACCGCCAGCATTTGCCGTTCCCCACCGGACAGCGTGCCAGCCGCCTGCCTGCGGCGCTCTTTGAGCCGCGGAAACAGCGCGAACACGTGATCGATCTGATCGAGGAAGTTCGATTCCCCCGCCTGCTTGCGTCGGTACGCGCCGAGCACGAGGTTGTCTTCGACCGTCATCGTGCTGAACAGCTCGCGCTTTTCCGGTACGAGGCACATCCCGCGCGCGACGCGCTGCTCGACCGGCAACGCGCTGACGTCGTTGCCGCGATACACGACCGCGCCCGACGCGTGCCCCGTGACCGGCAGCGCCCCCATGATCGCGTTCAACAGCGTCGATTTACCGGCGCCGTTCGGGCCAATCACGCTGACGATCTGCCCCGCCCCGACCTTGATTGCCGCACCGTGCAGCGCTTCCACCTTCCCGTACCGCACCGCCAGCCCGCGCACTTCGAGAATCGGCATCGTCGTGTCCGTCATCACTCCACCCCGCCCAGATACGCTTCAAGCACGGCCGGGTCCTGCTGCACATCCTGTGGCAGCCCTTCCGCGATCCGCGTGCCGAACTCCATCACCACCAGTCGATCGGTGAGGTTCATCACGAAATCCATGTCATGTTCCACGAGCAACACGCTCATCCCTTCGGCCTTCAGCCGCCGCAGCAGGTCGGCGAGTTGCTGCTTCTCCTGGTAACGCAGCCCTGCGGCCGGCTCGTCGAGCAGCAGCAGCGTCGGATCGCAGCACAGCGCCCGCGCGATTTCGAGAATCCGCTGCTGACCAAGCGCGAGACTCCCCGCTTCGTCGTACATGTGCGTCTCGAGTCCGACACGGCGGATCTGGCGTGCGGCTTCGGCCAGCAGCTGCGCTTCCTCGTGCGCATTGAGCCGCGCAATGCTGCGCCACACGCCGGTATGACCGCGCAGATGCGCGCCGATCGCGACGTTCTCGAGCACCGTCATCGTCGGCAGCAGCTTCACGTGCTGGAACGTGCGGCCGATGCCGCGGCGGACGATCTGACGCGACGTCAGCCCGTCGATGCGCTCGCCGCGGAACGTGATTGCGCCACCGGTCGGCTTCAGCACGCCGGTCACGAGGTTGAACGTAGTCGACTTGCCCGCCCCGTTCGGGCCGATCAACCCGATGATCTGCCCGGCTTTCACGTCGAAGCTGACATCGTTCACGGCCACGAGGCCGCCGAATTGCTTGCGTGCGTTGTCGACGACGAGCAGCGGCTCGCCGGCCACCGGCTTCGCGCGCTGCGGCAGCGGGTCGGCCTGCTCCGGCACATGCGCGCGCGGCCCGCGCGGGAACAGCCTCGCGACGAACGGCCATACGCCCTGGCGCGCGTACTGCAGCAGCAGCACCATCAGCACGCCGAACACGATGATCTCGAAGTTGCCTTCCGAGCCGAGCAGCTTCGGCAGCAGCGTCTGCAGGTAATCCTGCAGCACGGTCAGGATCGCCGCGCCGAGCACCGCGCCCCATACGTGCGACACGCCGCCCACCACGGCCATGAACAGGAATTCGATCCCGTGGTTCAGGCCGAACGGCGTCGGGTTCACCGCGCG
Organism: Burkholderia sp. A2; assembly: GCF_001729305.1. Taxonomy (NCBI): domain Bacteria; kingdom Pseudomonadati; phylum Pseudomonadota; class Betaproteobacteria; order Burkholderiales; family Burkholderiaceae; genus Burkholderia; species Burkholderia sp. A2. Next base: position 169,135 of record NZ_LZXX01000091.1, read on the forward strand.
CTGCAGGTGCGCGTACAGGAAGCCCGATACCGCCGCGAGCACGGCCGCGTAGACGAAGATCACCACGCGCATCCACGCGGTGTTCACGCCCATCGCCTCGGCCATCACGCCGCCGCCGCGCAGCGCGCGGATCGCGCGGCCGGGCCTGCTGTTGAGCAGGTTCTGCACCGACACGATCGCGGCCAGCACCACGGCCCAGATCAGGAAATACAGGCTGCGGCCGCTTTCGAGCACGATGCCGAAGAGGTTCAGCGCCGGAATGCCGTTGATCCCGTCGTACTTGCCGAGCAGTTCGAGGTTGCCGAACAGGTAGAACAGCGCAAGGCCCCACGCGATCGTGCCAAGCGGCAGGAAGTGCCCGGACAGCCGCATCGTCACCGCGCCGAGCACGAGCGCGACGAGCGCCGTCAGCACGACGCCGACGATCAGCGCGAGCCACGGCGATACGCCGTAGCGCGTCGTCAGGAACGCGGTCGCATACGCGCCGATGCCGACGAACGCGGCCTGCCCGAAGCTGGTCATCCCGCCGACGCCCGTCAGCAGCACGAGCCCGATCGCGACGATCGCGTACAAGCCGATGTAGTTCAGCAGCGTGATCCAGTATTCGGGCACCTGCAGCGCGCCGGGCAGCACCGGCAATGCGAACAGCACCACGAGAAACAGCCAGAAGGTCTTGTTGCGTACCATCGTCTTCATCGCGTCACTCCTCTTCCTCTTCCGCATGCGGCGTCACGAAGCTCCGCCACAGCAGCACCGGAATGATCAGCGTGAACACGATCACCTCCTTGTAGGCGCTCGCCCAGAACGACGAATACGATTCGAGCACGCCGACGAGCAACGAGCCGGCGGCCGCGAGCGGATAGCTGACGAGCCCGCCGATGATCGCGCCGACGAAGCCCTTCAGGCCGATCAGGAAGCCCGAGTCGTAGTAGATCGTCGTCAGCGGGCCGACGAGGATCCCGGACAGCACGCCGAGCCCCGCCGCGAACGTGAACGCGAGCCGCCCGGCTTCGGTCGTGCCGATGCCGACGAGCCGTGCACCGAGCCGGTTCACCGACGTCGCGCGCAGCGCCTTGCCGGCGATCGTGCGGCCGAAGTACACGTAGAGCGCGCCGATCAGCACGAGTGCCGTGACGACGACCAGGATGCTCTGCACCGACACCGTCATGCTGCCGATCGCGAGCGACGCGTCCGAGAACCCGTTGGTGCGCGAGCCTTCCGCGCCGAACATCACGAGGCCGAGGCCGACCATCGCGAAATGGACGGCGACCGACACGATCAGCAGCAGCAGCGTCGTGCCTTCGGCGATCGGCTGGTACACGAGCCGGTAGACGAACGGCCCCATCGGCACGACGATCGCGAGCGTCAGCGCGATCTGCGCGAGCATCGGCATCGGCTGCGCGGCAAAACTGCGCGTGATCGCGAACACCGCGAGCGGCAGCAGGATATAGCGGCTGCCGAGCGTCGCGAGCGTGCGGCCGAGCTGATGGCGGCGTTCGCGATGCCGGATCAGGCCGCCGGCTTCGAGCAGGAAGCATGCGATGCCCATCACGAACAGCAGCCAGCAGGTGGCGGGAAATTTCTGCGCCTGCAACGCGGCCAGCGTGAGCGCACCGTAGGCGACGAATTCGCCCTGGGGAATGAAGATCACCCGCGTGACGGAAAACACCAGCACGAGCGCCAGCGACAACAATGCATAAATGGCGCCGGTCGTGATGCCGTCTTGCGCGAGGATCGCCGCAATCGAGAGATCCATACGTTTCGTGTATCGAGAGAATGCTGCGGAGAAACGAAAGGCGGAAACGGCCGTGGCGCGCGGCGGGCCCCGGCCGTTCCAGGCGGCACGGATGCGGCCGTGACGCGCGCCGCCCTGCCGACGGCATGCGCGGCGCCGTTCGCGCCCCGCGTGCCGGTTTCACGTGATGCTTACTCGCCCTGCAACTTCCACTTGCCGTCGACGATCTGCACCATCACGCGTGCACGCGTATCGAAGCCATTGTGATCGGTCGCCGTCATGTTGATCACGCCGTGCGAGACGGGCAGGTCCTTCACGCTTTCGATCGACGCGCGCAGCGCTTCGCGGAACGCCTCGGTGCCCGGCTGGCCCTTCTTCAGCGCGTCCGGGATCGCCCGCTGCAGCAGCAGACCCGCATCCCACGCATGGCCGCCGAAGGTCGACAGCGAACCCGCGCCGTAAGCCTTCTCGTACGCGGCCTTGTAGCCGAGCGCCGGCTTCTTCACCGGATTCGAATCGGGCAGCTGGTCGGTCACGAGCACGGGGCCGGCCGGCAGGATCTCGCCTTCGCAATCCTTGCCGCACACGCGCAGGAAATCGTTGTTGGCGACGCCGTGCGTCTGGTAGACCTTGCCCTTGTAGCCGCGCTCCTTCAGCGTCTTGGCCGGCAGCGCCGCCGGCGTGCCGGAGCCGGCGATCAGCACCGCATCCGGGTTCGAGCCCAGCAGCTTCAGCACCTGTCCCATCACCGACGCGTCGGTCCGGTTGTAACGTTCGTTCGACACGAGCTTCAGCCCGTTCTTCGCGGCCGCCGCGTCGAACGTCTTGTACCAGCTGTCGCCGTACGCATCGGCGAAGCCGATGAAGCCGACCGTCTTCACGCCGTGCTTCGCCATGTAGCCGGCGATCGCATCGGCCATCAACTGGTCGTTCTGCGGCACCTTGAACATCCATGCGCGCTTCGCGTCCATCGGCGCGATGATCTGCGCGCTCGCCGCGAGCGAGATCGTCGGCGTCTTGCCCTGCGACACCGGATCGAGCATCGCGAGCGAGTTCGGCGTGACGGACGAGCCGATGATCGCGTCGACGTGGTCCTCGTCGATGAGCTTGCGCACGTTCTGCACCGCACGGCTCGTGTCGGACGCGTCGTCCAGCACGATGTATTGCACGCTCTTGCCCGCGATCTCCTTTGGCAGCAGCGCGATCGTGTTCTTTTCCGGAATCCCGAGCGACGCGGCCGGCCCGGTGGCCGACAGCGTCACGCCGATCTTCACCTGCGCCGACGCCGTGGCCGCCGCACACACGAGGCCCGCGGCAAGCAGGGCCTCCATCCATCGATTCATCTTCATTTACGTTGTCTCCAAACGCTGCTCGAAAAAGCCACGGGTCGCTCGGGCGGCTCCCGGTTCCCAAAACAAGTTAATAATTTAACTATCTCGCCTGACCGCGCCTACGCTCGTTTTCCCGCGACACGCCACCATGCGCGGCGCGCCGATTGAAACGGCCGTTCGACCGTCACGATGCGCAGCAGCGGTGTCGTCAGGATGAAGAAAGCGAAGAAATGAGGAAGCGCGCGGAAGCTCGTTGCGCGCGCATCGATGGTCGGCACGCGCGGCAAGCGATGACATATCGGAAAGCCGGCCGCTCATGCGATTGCGCATACGGATGCAGAGACGGACACGAGCGCAACGGCCCGCGATGGCGCCGGGACGCGCATACAGGCCGCGGAACGGCTCGGAAATGCCCCGATGACCCGTCGGGCAACCCATGACCAACGAACGGCGCCCGCCGCGTCTCCTGCCCCGGTCCACCGTGCTGCGCTGCTCATCCAACCGTACTCCCTCTTCTGCATTTTGCTTGTAGGAGAACTGCCGACCGATTTTCCCGACCGCACGGTCGGCGAAAGCCGAGTGTAACGGACGCCTTTCGCGCACGCCAACCGGGTAAGCCCGGAGCGCCTGTGCAGGATTGCGCATCATCTGCGAACGGATCGCGGGAAACGGAACAACAGGAACGCGGCGAAGCGCGGAAAGACGCGGTGCGAATGCAAACGCGGAAGGCAGCCCCATCGGCCGGCATGCGGGCCGATGCACCATCGAGGGAATTCGTGCACGCAAATGAAAAAGCGCTGTTGGATTCCGTCCAACAGCGCTTTGGGGTCCGGGCACTTTGTGCCTCGATTGTCTCCTCGTTCTCCACCTGCAAATTCATTTCGCGGTGCATCAGAACTAGGGTGAATCTTAAAGAGGCTTAAGCACCACGACAACTTAGCATTTACCCCTATGGTGCATTGCCGCACGAAAATGGGGCACCAGCCTGCCGCGCGGCGATGGCCCGAGCCCGCGGCGACGCCCTTCCGACGTGCGCCGGATGGTGCTTCGCATCAACGCGGGCGACGCGCACGGCATGCTCACGACGACGCCCTGAGCGGCTTGATCCTCGCGACCATCTCGCCGACGATGCCGCGCCGGAACGCCAGCACGCATGCGATGAAGATCAGGCCGGTGACGATCGTCGTCGATTCGCCCAGCGAATGAAACCACGCGACGCCGGTCGTCGACGCGAGCCATTCGCCGATGTCGCCGAGCCGGTCTTCCAGCGCGACGATCAGCGCGGCGCCGAGCAGCGGCCCGAACAGCGTGCCCATCCCGCCGACGAGCGTCATCAGCACGACGAGGCCCGACATCGTCCAGTACGCATCCGACAGCGTCTCGAAGCCGAGCACCAGTACCTTCAACGAGCCGGCCAGCCCCGCGAGCGCGGCCGACAGGACGAACGCGAGCAGCTTGAAGCGGTCGGTGTCGTAGCCGAGCGAGATCGCGCGCGCTTCGTTCTCCTTGATGGCGACGAGCACCTGGCCGAACGGCGAATGGACGACCCGCACGATGAACGCGCACGCGGCCACGACCGCCGCCAGCACGACGTAGTACAGCGTGACGTCGTTCGACAGGTCGAGCAGCCCGAACAGGCGGCCGCGCGGCACGCCCTGCAGGCCGTCCTCGCCGTGCGTGAACGGCGCCTGCAGATAGATGAAGTAGACCATCTGCGCGAACGCGAGCGTGATCATCGCGAAGTAGATGCCCTGCCGGCGGATCGCGAACAGCCCGACGACGAGCCCGAGCAGCGTCGCGGCGACGGTGCCGGCCAGCACGCCGAGTTCCGGCGTGAAACCGAGCGTCTGCATCGAATAGCCGGTCGCATAGCCGGCCGTCGCGAGGAACATCGCATGGCCGAACGACAGCAGCCCCGTATAGCCGATCAGCAGGTTGAACGCGGCCGCGAACAGCGCGAACGCGAGCACCTTCATCACGAACACCGGATACGCGCCGATGAACGGCGCGGCGAGCAGTGCGGCGAGCAGTACGCCGTAGAGCACTTTTCTCTGCATCATTTTTCCCTGCCGAAGAGGCCCGCCGGGCGGAACAGCAGCACGATCGCCATGATCACGAACACGACGGTGGCCGACGCTTCGGGATAGAACACGCGCGTGAAGCCCTCGATCACGCCGAGCAGCAGGCCCGTGACGATCGATCCGAGGATCGAGCCCATTCCGCCGATCACCACCACCGCGAACACGGTGATGATCATCGGCTGGCCCATCAGCGGCGACACCTGGATCACCGGCGCCGCCAGCACGCCCGCGAACGCGGCGAGCGCGACGCCGAAGCCGTAGGTGAGCGTGATCATCATCGGCACGTTCACGCCGAACGCCTCGACGAGCTTCGGGTTCTCGGTACCCGCGCGCAGGTACGCGCCGAGGCGCGTCTTCTCGATCACGAACCACGTCGCGAGGCACACCGCGAGCGACGCGATGACGACCCACGCGCGATAGTTCGGCAGGAACATGAAGCCGAGGTTGGTCGCGCCGGACAGCTGCGACGGCACGTCGTACGGCTGGCCGGATGCGCCGTAGATCGAGCGGAACACGCCTTCGACGACGAGCGTCAGGCCGAACGTGAGCAGCAGCCCGTACAGGTGATCGAGCTTGTACAGCCAGCGCAGCATCGAGCGCTCGATCGCGATCCCGAACGCGCCGACGATCAACGGCGCGAGCACGAGCATCGCCCAGTACGGCAGCGCGAAATACGACAGCCCCATCCACGCGAGCATCGCGCCCAGCATGAACAGCGCGCCGTGCGCGAAGTTGATCACGTTGAGCAGCCCGAAGATCACCGCGAGCCCGAGGCTCAGGATCGCGTAGAACGAGCCGTTGACGAGCCCGAGCAGCAACTGGCTCAGCATCGCCGGCAACGGAATGCCAAAGATTTCCATCGACTTAGCCGTCAGAATGAGTTTCGTTGCGTACGCAACTTTGAGCCACCCGCAAGCGGACGGCGCAGCGGGCACATCGCTGCCACCGCCACCGTGCGGCGCGCCGGAGCGCGCCGCTATCCGATGCTTACTTCCACAACGCGCAGCGCGTTTCCTGCTTGGTGCCGAACGCCTGCTCGCCCGGAATCGTCGCGAGCACCTTGTAGTAGTCCCACGGCTCCTTCGATTCCGACGGCTTCTTCACTTCCATCAGGTACATGTCGTGGATCATGCTGCCGTCCTGGCGGATATAGCCCTTTGCATAGAAGTCGCTGATCTTGATCTTCTTCAGCTCGGCCATCACCTTGTCGGAGTCGGTCGTCCCGGCGGCCTGCACGGCCTTCAGGTAGGTCGTCACCGACGAGTAGTCGGCCGCCTGCAGGCTCGACGGCATCTTCTTCATCTTGCCGAAGTAGCGCTGCGCCCACTGGCGCGATGCCGCATCGCGGTTCCAGTACCAGCTGTCGGTCAGCACGAGGCCCTGCGTCGTCTCGAGGCCGAGGCTGTGCACGTCATTGATGAACATCAGCAGCCCGGCGAGCTTCATCGTCTTCGTGATGCCGAATTCCTTCGCGGCCTTGATCGAGTTGATCGTGTCGCCGCCCGCGTTCGCGAGGCCGAGAATCTGCGCCTTCGACGATTGCGCCTGCAGCAGGAACGACGAGAAATCCGACGCGGACAGCGGATGCCGCACCGCCCCCAGCACCTGTCCGCCGCTCGCCTTCACGACATCCGACGTGTTCTTCTCGAGCGCCTTGCCGAACGCGTAGTCCGCGGTCAGGAAGAACCACGTCTTGCCGCCCTGCTTCACCACCGCCGAGCCGGTGCCTTTCGCGAGCGCCATCGTGTCGTACGCATAGTGCACCGTGTACGGCGTGCACTCCTCGTTCGTCAGCGTGTCCGCGCCCGCGCCGATGTTGATGTAGACCTTCTTCTTCTCCGCGGCGAGCTTGGCCATCGCCAGCGCCGTCCCCGAATTCGTGCCGCCGACGAGCAGGTCGAGCCCGCCGCGGTCGATCCATTCGCGCGCCTTCGACGCGGCAATGTCCGCCTTGTTCTGGTGATCCGCGTACACGACCTCGATCGGCTTGCCGAGCACCTTGCCGCCGAAGTCGGCGACCGCCATGCGGATCGCCTCGAGACCGCCCTGGCCGTCGATGTCCGCATAAAGCCCCGACATGTCGGTAACGAAACCGATCTTCACGGTATCCGCGGCGTGCGCGGCGCCGGCGGCGAACGCGGCGGTCGCGAGCGCGACACAGGCCTGTGCGAGGGTCTTCATTTTCATTGACGTCTCCTGTTGTTCTGATGCGTTGTGGTTGTTCGAGGGCCGCCACGGCTAGCGGCAAGGGAAACGACGCGGCGTCACACTCCGAGCAGGTCGTGCAGGGTCGGCATCTTGCCTTCCAGTTCGGATGCGCGGAAATGCTCGACGATGCTGCCGTGCTCCATCACGTAGAAGCGGTCGGCGAGCGGCGCGGCGAAGCGGAAATTCTGTTCGACCATCACGATCGTGTAGCCGCGCGCCTTCAGCGCGACGATCATCCGTGCGAGCGCCTGTACGATCACCGGCGCGAGGCCTTCGGAGATCTCGTCGAGCAGCAGCAGGTTCGCGCCGGTGCGCAAAATTCGCGCGACCGCGAGCATCTGCTGCTCGCCGCCGGACAGCCGCGTGCCCTGGCTCTGCCGGCGCGACGCGAGGTTCGGGAACATCGCGTAGATCTCGTCGAGCGACATCGAATGCTCGCGCGGCCCGATCAGCGGCGGCAGCATCAGGTTCTCCTCGCACGACAGGCTCGAGAAGATCCCGCGCTCCTCCGGGCAATAGCCGATGCCGTAATGCGCGATGCGATGCGTCGCGAGGCCGATCGTCTCGTGCCCGGCGACCTTGATCGACCCGCTGCGGCGGCCCGTGAGGCCCATGATCGCGCGCAGCGTCGTCGTGCGGCCCGCGCCGTTGCGGCCGAGCAGCGTGACGACCTCGCCGCGATGCACGGTCAGGTCGACGCCGTGCAATATGTGGGATTCCCCGTACCAGGCCTCCAGGCCCGTGATTTCCAGCGCAGGCGTACCGCTCTCGACGCCGCTCAATTCGCGTTCCTCCCGTTCGCTGTGCTTCATGCGTGCGCCCCCGCGAGCGCCGCGTCGGCGCTGCCCATGTAGGCTTCGATGACGAGCGGATTCTTCGACACTTCCGCATACGAGCCTTCGGCCAGCACCTCGCCGCGTTGCAGGACGGTGATCGTGTCGGAGATCCCCGCGATCACGTTCATGTTGTGTTCCACCATCAGGATCGTGCGGCCGCTCGCGACCTTCTTGATCAGCGCGGTCACGCGGTCGACGTCCTCGTGGCCCATCCCCTGCGTGGGCTCGTCGAGCAGCATCAGTTCGGGCTCCATCGCCAGCGTCGTCGCGATCTCGAGCGCGCGCTTGCGGCCGTAGGCCAGCTCGACGGTCGGCACGTGCGCGAAATCGGTGAGGCCGACCTGCGTGAGCAGGTCCATCGCGCGATCGTCGAGCCGCTTCAGCGTGCGTTCGCTGCGCCAGAAATGGAATTCGGTGCCGAGCGCGCGTTGCAGGCCGATGCGCACGTTCTGCAGCGCGGTCAGGTGCGGAAACACGGCCGAGATCTGGAACGAGCGGATGATGCCGCGCCGCGCGACCTGCGCGGGCCGCTCGTCGGTAATGTCGATGCCGTTGAAGACGATCTGGCCGGCCGTCGGCGTCAGAAATTTGGTGAGGAGGTTGAAACAGGTGGTCTTGCCCGCGCCGTTCGGCCCGATCAATGCGTGGATCGCGCCGCGACGCACACGCAGGTTGACGCCGTTCACGGCGGTAAAGCCCCTGAATTCCTTCGTCAGTCCGCGTGTTTCCAGAATCGTGTCGCCGAGAATCATGTTCCCTTCCGTACGAAGTCAGGCGAAGCACCGGGAAGCCTGGCGCAAGCGGCCGCGAACAGGTCAGCGGATCAGCGGGCTGCCCCGGGCGCCGTGGTACGCCTCGAGGGTGGTCTCCCGCGCCGACGCGTATGCACATTGCGCAACATTGTCGCGCCGTTGGTGCAGTGCAATCATCGGGATTTGCACTTATAGGGGTCGCCGCCCTATCGGACCCGACGGCGCGCGGTCATTCACCGTGCTTTTTTGATACGTGCATCATCACGCGTTGACTGCTGCATGGCCTGGCACGCGCGCGATGAAAAAAGCCGCGCGACGGCGCGGCTTGCACGGATCTTGCCGTTCGAGCGGACGCGCCGGCAGCTTGTTTCGCATAGCGAATCAGCGGGCATTCGCGTCGCGGCCCGCTGGCGCGCGGGTCAGCGAGCCGTCATGCAGCCGTCGCCGCGGCCTCGGTTCGCACCGACGTCGTTTCGCGCGCCGCACGGCGGTCGGCACGAATCATGTCGCTCGCGCGCTCGGCGATCATCAGCGTCGGCGAATTGGTGTTGCCCGACGTGATGAACGGCATCACCGACGCATCGACGATCCGCAACCCCGCGATGCCGCGCACGCGCAGCCGGCTGTCGACCACCGCGCGTTCATCCTCCGCCTGCCCCATACGGCACGTGCCGACCGGATGGAAGATCGTCGTGCCGACGACGCCGGCCGCGTCGATCAGCTCGGCCTCGGTCCGGTACTGCAGGCCCGGCAGGATTTCCTCGGGGCGATAGCGCGCGAGCGCCGGCGCGGATGCGATCCGGCGCGTGAGGCGCAGCGCGTTCGCGGCGACGTGACGATCGTGATCGGTCGACAGATAGTTCGGCGCGATCGTCGGTGCGCTGCCCGGATCGGCGCTCGTGACGTGCACGCTGCCGCGCGAGGTCGGCCGCAAATGGCAGACCGACGCCGTAAACGCGTTGAAGCCGTGCAGCGGCTCGCCAAAGCGTTCGAGCGACAGCGGCTGCACGTGGTACTGGAGATCGGGGCGCGTGAGCGCGGGATCGTCCGGATCCGATTTCGCGAACGCGCCGAGCTGCGACGGCGCCATCGACATCGGACCGCGCTGCAGCAGCGCATATTCGGCGCCGATCATCAGCTTGCCCCACCAGTGCGCGGACAGGGTGTTGAGCGTGCGCACGCCGTCGACGCGAAACGCCATCCGCAATTGCAGGTGATCCTGCAGGTTCTCGCCGACGCCCGGCAGATCCTGCACGACGTCGATGCCGAGCGCCTGCAGCCGCCGGCCGTCGCCGACACCCGACAGTTCGAGCAGTTGCGGCGAGTTCACCGCGCCCGACGTCAGCAGCACTTCCGAACGTGCCCGCGCGACGTAATCGGCGCCGCCGCCGCGGTACTCGACGCCGACCGCGCGCCGCCCGTCGAAGATCACGCGCTGCGCATGCGCGCCGGTGATCACGGTCAGGTTCGGGCGCGCCATCGCGGGCCGCAGGAACGCCTTCGACGTATTCCAGCGCACGCCGCGCTTCTGGTTCACTTCGAAGTAGCCGACCCCGGCATTGTCGCCGCGGTTGAAATCGTCGGTGGCGGGAATGCCCGTCTGCTGCGCGGCCTGCGCGAACGATTCGAGGATCTCCCAGCGCAGCCGCTGCTTCTCGACGCGCCAGTAGCCGCCCGCGCCGTGCGCATCGCTCGCGCCCGCATGGTGATCCTCGCTGCGCTTGAAGATCGGCAGTACGCTGTCCCACGACCAGCCGGCGTCGCCGGTTTCGTGCGCCCAGTTGTCGTAATCCTCGCGCTGGCCGCGCATGTAGATCATCCCGTTGATCGACGAGCAGCCGCCGAGCACGCGGCCGCGCGGATACGACAGTGCGCGGCCGTTGAGCGCCGCCTCCGGCTGCGTCTTGTACAGCCAGTCGGTGCGCGGGTTGCCGATGCAGTACAGATAGCCGACCGGGATATGGATCCAGTGATAGTCGTCCTTGCCGCCCGCTTCGAGCAGCAGCACGCTGATGTCGGGATCCTCCGTCAGGCGGTTCGCAAGCACGCAGCCCGCGGTGCCCGCGCCGACGATCACATAGTCGAATTCGCCCTCGAGCGTGCGTTGAGTACTCACGGCGTGTCTCCTGATTTGTTGTGTACCGCGCATCGATTCCGCGCGTCGCTTTCAGCATAGTGCGTCGCGGACGACGCGATCGAAGCAGCGTACTCCCGCGCCCGGCCGCCGATCCAATGAGTTATGCTGAACTGCGTTATAAGCCACGCTCATATCACGACGATGGATCTCACCCTGCTTCGCGCGTTCGCGACGGTCGCCCGCGAAGGCAACCTGACGCGCGCCGCCGTGCAGCTGCATCTGACGCAGCCGGCCGTCAGCCTGCAGATCAAGCATCTGCAGGAAACGCTCGGCGTCGTGCTGTTCACGCGCACGTCGCGCGGGCTCGCGCTCACGCGCGACGGGCAGACGCTGCTGCCGCACGCGGAGCGCGCGCTCGCCGCAGCGGCAGACGTGCAGCGGGCCGCTGCCGCGCTGCGGCACGAGGTGCGCGGCCGGCTGCGGATCGGCACGATCCTCGATCCGGGCTTCCTGCGGCTCGGCGGCTTCCTGCGCGCGCTGGTCGAGACCCATCCGCAGATCGAAACGGCGCTGCGCCACGGGATGTCGGGCTGGGTGCTCGAACAGGTGCGCGCGCAGGCGCTCGACGTCGGCTACTACATCGGCCGGCCCGACGACGATTCGCCGCGCGACGGCGCGCTGTTCCACACGGTCACGCTCACGCGCTTCGAATACCGCGTGCTCGCGCCGGCCGGCTGGAAGGAGCGCGTACAGCGCGCGCGCGACTGGCGCGCGCTCGCCGCGCTGCCGTGGATCTGGACGCCACCCGCGTCCGCGCACCACCGGCTGCTGTCGCGCCTCTTCGCGACGGCCGGCGCGCAGCCGGTGAAGGTCGCCGAGGTCGACCAGGAGCAATCGATGCTCGATCTCGTCAAATCGGGGATCGGGTTGACGCTCGCGCGGGATTCGACCGCGCTGGCCGAGGCGCACGCGCATGCGCTGACGATCGTCGAACGCGTGACGGTGCCGACCGAGCTGACGTTCGTGACGCTCGCCGAGCGGCGCGACGAGCCGGCGATCGCGGCCGCGCTGCGGTTGATCGACGCGCAGTGGGCGATATGAGCGTGGCTGATGTCGATGCGGCCGGTTACGCAGCGGATTTCGGCACCTGACGCATACGGCGGATCGCCGTCGGGAGCGGAATCGCGTGCCCCGCGTCGTGTCGCCGCGTCCCGTCCGCGCGTCACGCCACCACCGCAGGCTTTTTGCTAGATTGTGCGTTCGCACACCGCGAGACCCCGATTAAAGGAGACCCGCATGGCCCGCAACATCGAGATCAAAGCCCGCGCCCGCGAATTCGACCGCCTGCGCGAACGGGCGGCCCAGCTCGCGACCGAAGCCCCGCTCTTCTACCGCCAGCAGGATTTCTTCTATGACGTGCCGCGCGGCCGGCTCAAGCTGCGCCGCTTCGAGGACGGCACGCCGGCCGAGCTGATCTTCTACCAGCGCGACGATCGCGACGGCCCGAAGGCGTCGTACTACACGCGCAGCCCGGTGACGAACCCCGACGCGATGCATTCGCTGCTCGCGACCGCGCTGACCACCCGCGGGATCGTGACGAAGGAGCGGCACGTATACCTCGCCGGCCGCACGCGCATCCACCTCGACCGCGTTGACGGCCTCGGCGATTTCATCGAACTCGAAGTCGTGCTCGGCCCCGACGACGATGAAGCGGGCGGCGAAGCCGAAGCGCACGAGGTGTTCGCGAAACTCGGCGTCGCGCAGGACGATCTCGTCGCGGTCGCGTACGTCGATCTGTTGAACGCCGACGCCCAGCCCGAAACGGCCTGATCCGGCCCCGTCGAAGGTGGTACCGCGCGTGCCGCCTTCAGCGCCGATGCCGTGGCCGCCTCCCCGTCACGCGGCGCCCGGCGCCAGATGCGCGAGCGGCAACGCACCGTTGCGCTTGAAGGTCGTCAGTACGATGTTCGAGCGCACGCTGTCGACGCCCGGCACGCGCATCAGCTTCTTCATCACGAACTGCGACAGCGCGTTCAGATCCGGCGCGACGATCCGCAGCAGGTAGTCGGCATCGCCCACCACCGCATGGCATTCGAGCACTTCGGGCAGCACGTCGATCTGCTGCTGGAACTGCTCGATGATCGAATCGCCGTGATGCTTGAGCTTCAGGCTCGTGAACGCGGTCACGCCGAGCCCGAGTTTTTCGGGCCGCAGCATCACGCGGTAGCCTTCGATCACGCCGGCCGCTTCCAGCCGCTGCAGCCGCCGACCGATCTGCGACGGCGACAGCGGCACCTCCTCGCCCAACTGCTGATGCGTCGCGCGACCGAAGCGCTGCAGCACGTCCAGCAGCGCGAGATCGAAGTGATCGAGTTCCAGCATGAGCATTCTCCGCATTGATCCATTATTTGATGCGCAATTATCGCATCACCAAGCAAATTTATGCCAACTATGCGCTCAATCCGCGCGTCGTCCGCTCTACACTTGCATGGTCCCAACCACAGCGTGCCGAGCCTGATCATGTCCACCGTCGTCACCGCGAAACTGCAGGAGCAGTTCGACGCGGGCCTCGAAACCCGCGCCGATATCACCATCGACCAGCCGCTGCAGCGCTACGGCCAGGTCGACCACGCGGTGTGGAAGCAGCTCTATGCGCGCCAGTCGGCGCTGCTGCGCGGCCGCGCGTGCGACGCGTTCGTCGCCGGGCTCGGCAAGATCGAGCTGCCGGCCGATCGCGTGCCGTCGTTCGCCGACGTGAATCGCCAGTTGAAGCCCGCGACCGGCTGGGAAATCGTCGCGGTGCCCGGCCTCGTGCCAGACCGCGTGTTCTTCGCGCATCTCGCGAACCGGCGTTTCCCGGTCACCTGGTGGATGCGCCGTCCCGACCAGCTCGACTACCTGCAGGAACCCGACTGCTTCCACGACCTGTTCGGCCACGTGCCGCTGCTGATCGATCCGGTGTTCGCCGACTACATGCAGGCGTACGGCCGCACCGCGCTCGCGGTCGCCGACGACGAAGCGGCGCTGGCGCGGCTCGCGCGCCTCTATTGGTATACGGTGGAATTCGGGCTGATCCGCGACCCGCGCGGCACGAACGGGCTGTCGATCTACGGCGCCGGGATCGTGTCGAGCAAGGGCGAAAGCCTGTACAGCCTCGAAAGCGCGGCGCCGAACCGGCTCGGGTTCGACCTGGAGCGCGTGATGCGCACGAAGTACCGGATCGACACGTTCCAGAAGACCTACTTCGTGATCGACGATTTCGCGCAGCTGTTCGCGCTCGCCGACGTCGATGGCCGCGCGCTGGCCGACCGGCTCGCGGGGTTGCCCGAATTCGCGGCCGGCGCGGTGCTCGACACCGATCGTGTGCTGCATCGCGGCACGGGCGAAGGGTGGCCCGACGACGCCGACGCGTAACGCGCGGGGCGCCGCGGCACGGGGTGCCGACGACCGTCGGCCGGCCGCCCGTCGCCCTTTCCGCAACTATGGAACAATGAACGATGCCGGCTTCGCCGCGCGGCGCAGCCGCGCGCGAGCGCCGTTACCGAACGAGAGGTGCAAGATGATCCACAAGCTCACATCCGAAGAACGCAAGACCCGGCTCGAAGGCCTGCCGCAGTGGACGGCCGTGCCGGGCCGCGACGCGATCCAGCGCCGCCTGCGCTTCGCCGATTTCAACGAGGCATTCGGCTTCATGACGCGTGTCGCGATCAAGGCGCAGGAGATGAACCACCATCCGGAATGGTTCAACGTGTACAACCGCGTCGACGTCACGCTGTCGACCCACGACGCCGACGGCCTGACCGAACGCGACATCGAACTCGCGCGGTTCATCGACGGCGCCGCCGCGCACGCGCAACCGGGCGCCTGAGTCCCGCCTCCGCCGCCGCGCGCCTTCCGGTGCGCGGCGCGTCAACTTTTCATTTCGCTGAACGTTTTCTAGGATGTACTCAGCGAAAGCCTTCAGCTTTCCAAGCCATCCTTAAGGCGCACGTAAGTCTCGTACGCTTTCCTCGCCTTGGGGTCCAATCCTTCCAGTTGCAGCGCGCTTTCGCGCTGTACAATCAGCAGCGCATACGGCTTGGAGAGCGCGCTGGCCTCTTCGCAGAGTTTGAGTTCGTCGCCGCTCGACGGCGAGCGGGCGCGCCAGAAATTGATCGCGGCTTCGAGGTCGTGGATCGAAATATCGGACATGATTGGATTTAATCGTTCGCTGGCCGCCATGCTTGATGTCAGGCGATGCGGCGTTCCTGTGGAAACGGCTTCGTGCTGTCCGCGTGCCTGAACCGCCAACCCATTGTACTTGAGCGAACTTCATGCGACTCCTTCTGATCGAAGACGACCGCCCCATCGCACGCGGTATCCAGAGCAGCCTCGAGCAGGCTGGCTTCACCGTCGACATGGTGCATGACGGCATCTTTGCCGAACAGGCGCTGGCACAGAACCGCCACGAACTCGTGATCCTCGACCTCGGCCTGCCGGGCATCGACGGCATGACGCTGCTCACGCGCTTTCGCCAGACCAACCGCCACACGCCCGTGATCGTGCTGACCGCCCGCGACGAGTTGAACGACCGGATCCAGGGCCTGAACTCCGGCGCCGACGATTACATGCTCAAGCCGTTCGAGCCGGCCGAGCTCGAGGCGCGCATCCGCGCGGTGATGCGCCGCAGCGGCCCGCACAGCGACATGCCGCGTCCCGAAGTGTCGCTCGGCGGCGTCCGCCTGTCGGGCGTCGACCGCCGCATCTTCAACGACGACAAGCCGCTCGAACTGTCGCCGCGCGAATTCGCGGTGCTGGAAATGCTGCTGCTGCGTCACGGCCGCGTCGTCAGCAAGGCGCAGTTGCAGGATCACCTCACGCACTTCGGCGGCGATCTCGGCGACACCGCGATCGAAGTCTACGTACACCGCGTCCGCAAGAAACTCGAGCAGTGCCGCGTCGAAATCGTCACGGTCCGCGGCTTCGGCTACCTGCTGCAGGAAATCCGCCAGACGGCGAGCGTCTGAGCTGAGCGACGCCGCGCCGGCCGGCCGCGTGCCGCCGGCGCCATGCATGCCGCTTCGCGTTGCCGTTCCCGGCGCACGACCGCGCCGCTCCCCGTGAGCGGCGCTTATCCCTTTGCCCGTCGAAATGTCTTCTGATCCGGCTGTGACCACCAGCCTGCGCCGCTCGCTGCTCCGGCGCCTCGCCGCCCCGCTGTCGATGCTCGCGCTGATGAGCGGCCTGATCGCCTACTGGCTCGCGTGGCAATACACGCAGCACGTGATCGACCGCTCGCTCGCCGACCTCGCGACCGCCATCTCCAAGCAGATCCAGATCGCCGGCCCCGACGCGCCGTTCACGGTGCCGCCGCTCGCGCAGGCGATGTTCTCGGATCCGGCCGAAGCGCTGATCTACCGGATCAGCGACGGCGAGGAGGAACTCGCCGGCGATCCGAAGCTGCCGCTGCAGGGCATCAACGTGCGCCGGATGCATCACGCGTACGTGTTCGAGGCCGAATACGACAACCGCGCGGTGCGGGTCGCGCAGGTGCGCGTCGACAACGTCGAGGGCGGCCGGCCGATGGTCGTCGAAGTCGCGCAGCCGGTGCGGCACCGCTACCGGATCGCGGCCGAATTCCTCGTCGCGATCATGATGCCGCTCCTCTTGCTGCTGCTCGCGGGCTGGGGCATCGTGTGGCGCGTCGTGAACCAGCAGCTGGGCCCGCTCACGCATCTCGCCGATTCGCTGAACCGGCAAACCCACACGTCGCTGGAACCGGTCGACGAAACCGATGTGCCGCTGGAGATCCGGCCGCTGACAAGCGCGATGAACGCGCTGCTCGGCCGCCTGAAAACCGCGCTCGACGCACAGCGCAAGTTCATCGCCGATGCCGCCCACCAGTTGCGCACGCCGCTCACCGCGGTGAAGCTGCATGCCGAGCAGGCGGCCGTCGCGCGCGACCCGCAGCAGACCTTCGCCGCGGTGCGCGAGTTGCGCGCGGCCGCCGACCGCGCGGTACGGTTGTCCAATCAGTTGCTGTCGCTCGCGCGGGCCGAGCCGGGCGAACAGGCCGCGCGCTTCGTCGACGTCGATCTCGCGGCGATGGCGTTCGAGACCGGCGCCGAATGGGTGCCGCGCGCGCTCGCATCGCACGTCGACCTCGGCTTCCAGCGCAGCGACGAGCCGGGCGACGACGAGAAGCTGATCGTGCGCGGCAACCCGGTGCTGCTGCGCGAGGTGATCGCGAACCTGCTCGACAATGCGCTGAAGTACGTGCCGCTCGCGCGGCCGGACGGCGCGCGGATCACGGTGAACGTCGCGCGCGCCGCGCTCGAGGACCGCCAGCCGGCCGCCGAGATCGTCGTCGAGGACAACGGCCCCGGCGTGCCCGCGAACCAGCAGGCCGACCTGTTCAAGCGCTTCTTCCGCGGCGACGCGCAAAGCGGCAACGGTGTCGAAACAGGCGCCGGGCTGGGACTCGCGATCGTGCACGACATCATCGCGATGCACGGCGGCACCGTGTCGTACGAGGATGCACCGGAAGGCGGCTCGCGCTTCGTAGTGCGCGTGCCGCTCGCTACGCGTACGGAAAAGCCGGCCAGCGAAACGCCGGCTGCGGCGCCGACGCACTGAACGGCCACCGACCGAGTCGCGGCGGGCAATCGCTGGCCCGTCGACCCGAGGCGCCCCACCAGAACAGGAACGGAAAGACGGAAAGCGAATGACGGCCGCCACGACGCGGCAGCCGTCGGCTGAGCGACAGCGGCAGCGCGCGATGCGCTGCCGCCTGCATCACTTCTTGTTCTTCTTGTCCTTCGAACCGGACGCAGGCTTGCCGTCCTTCTTGTCCTTCTTCTTTTTCTTCTTCCCGCCTTCGTCGGACGTCGCGAGCAACGTGCCGCGGCACGACGCCGCACCGCAGTGGCACGCGTATTCGCGCTTGAGCTTCTTCGTCAGCTTCGCGTCGATCACGAGGCCGTAGTCGTAGAACAGCTCTTCTTCCGGGCTGATGTCGCGCAGCGCGTGGATGTACACGCGGCCTTTGACCTCCTCGGCCTCGCAGTTCGGCGCGCACGAATGGTTGATCCAGCGCGCGCTGTTGCCGTCGACCTTGCCGTCGATCACGCCGCCTTCGTCGAGTGCGAAGTAGAACGTATGATTCGGCTCGCTCGGGTCGTGCGGATGGCGGCGCAGCGCTTCCTTCCACGAGATTCGCTCGCCCTTGTATTCCACTACGCGTTCGCCGGCCTTGATCGGCGCCACGGCGAACACGCCCTTGCCGTGTACTCCCGAGCGGCGCACCGCGATCCTGCGTGAACTCATCGAACCAATCCTTGTGAAGACGACTTGAACGGAAGCGACCGCGATCGCGGCCGGGCGCCGCGCCAAACGAAAACGCGGCACCGGTCGGTGCCGCGTCGGGTCATGCGGCGAATCATCCGCATCCTACACGTTCAAGATTGCTTCGTTCAACATCGCGCGCAATATTGCGCGATGCGCTCAGCGCTGGCCGAACGAGACGTCGCCGAACAGCGCCTTGTGCTCGCGCGGCTGCGAACGCCAGTACTGCGGCGGCGCCGTCACCTGCGCGCCCAGCTCGGCCGCCGCATGCCACGGCCAGCGCGGGTCGTACAGCATCGCGCGCGCCATCGCGACGAAATCGGCATCGCCGGCCTCGATTAGCCGGTTCGCATGCTCGGGTTCGTTGATCAGGCCGACCGCGATCGTCGGCATGCCGACCGCCCGCTTCACGGCCTGCGCGAACGGCACCTGGTAGCCGGGCGACAACGGAATCTTCTGCAGCGGCGACACGCCGCCGGACGACACGTCGATCCAGTCGCAGCCGCGGCGCTTCAGTTCGTGCGCGAACGCAATCGTATCGTCGAGCTCCCACCCGCCTTCGACCCAGTCGGTCGCGGACACGCGCACGCCGACCGGCCGATCCTCCGGAAACGCGGCGCGCACGATCTCGAAGATCTCGAGCGGAAACCGCATCCGGTTCTCGCGCGAGCCGCCGTATTCGTCGGTGCGCCGGTTCGCGAGCGGCGACAGGAACTGATGCAGCAGGTAGCCGTGCGCCGCGTGCACTTCGATCGCATCGATACCGAGCCGTGCGGCCCGTCGGGCCGACGCCGCGAACGCTTCGCGGATGCGGTTCAGGCCCGCCGCATCGAGCGCGAGCGGCGGCGTCTCGCCGTCCTTGTGCGGCACGGGCGACGGGCCATGCGGCAGCCAGCCGCCGTCGGCAACCGGCACCAGCTGGCCACCCTCCCACGGCGCCGCGCTCGACGCCTTGCGCCCCGCATGCGACAACTGCATCGCGATGCGGATCGGCGAATGCTTGCGGATCGCGGCCAGCACCGGCTTCAGCGCGGCTTCGGTCACGTCGTCCCACAGGCCGAGGTCGCCCTGCGTGATGCGTCCGTCGGGTTCCACCGCGGTCGCTTCGATGCACAGCAGCCCGGCGCCCGACAGCGCGAGATGGCCGAGATGAATCATGTGCCAGTCGGTCGCTTCGCCGCGTTCGGCCGAGTACTGGCACATCGGGGAAATCACGATCCGGTTCGGAAGGGTCACGCCGCGCAGCGTGAACGGAGAAAACAGCGCAGTCATGGAAGCCGCTCGCCAGGAAAGGGAAAGAGCGGACGAGCGTAGCACGCACGCCTGAAGCGTGCAGACGGCGCGCTCGGCAGTAAGCGGATGGTCAGGTATGGCCGGCCGGACTCAGGCGGGGTGTGGAACAAACGAAATGGGCGATGGACGGCGATGCGCCGGCACGCGACGGACGCAGGCAGGCCCGCCTTTGCGGCGGGGCGGGGCCGCCCGCGACGTCAGAGTCCGACGCCGCCGAGCCACTCCGCGAACATGCTCCGGGCGGCCGTCTCGAGCGCGGGGCCGTGCTGCGCGGTATCGGTGCGCAACTGGCGCGCGTCGATACCGGGCGTCGCGGCGATTTCGCCGGCGTTCGCGATCAGCCACGGTTCGAAGCGATCGGTACGGATCTCGGGATGACATTGCAGCGCCAGCACGTGCTGCCCCCATGCGAATGCCTGATGGCGGCAAGCCGGCGTCGACGCGAGATGGATCGCACCGCCCGGCAGGTCGAACGTATCGCCATGCCAGTGCAGCATCGACGTCGTCGCGCCGTCGAGATGGCGCAGCGGCGACGCGCGGCCGGCGTCGGTGAGCGTCAGCGGCGCCCAGCCGAGCTCGTGCCGCGCGGCCGGATAGACGCGCGCGCCGAGGGCCCGCGCGATGAACTGCGCGCCGAGGCAGATGCCGAGGATCGGCAGCCCCGCGTCGATGCGCTGGCGCACGAGCGCCAGGAGCGGCGCGATCGTCGGATACTGCGCGTCGTCGTACACGCTGAGCGGCCCGCCGAGCACGACGAGCAGCGACGGCTCGAGCACGTCGAGGACTTCGACCCGCGACGATCCGACATCGACATAGCGCACCCGTCGACCGCGTTCGCCGAGCACCTGCTCGAAGCTTCCGAGATCCTCGAAATGCACGTGGCGGATCGCCACGACTTCAGCGTTCATCATCGGCCTCCCGGTCGATCGACGGACGTCAGCCTGCGAAAATCTTCCAGGTCTTCTTCTGCGTCGCCGCGTCGGCTTCTTCCTGCACCGAGCAGTCGAGACGCAGATCGCTGTCGGACATCGCGATGTCGAGCACCGCGCAGTGATGCACGGTCTTCTTCGACGGCTTGCCCGGCTGGAAATGCGTGCACGTCAGGCACATGCGCTGCGGCGGCGTCGCGCCGGCCACCTGCAGCTCGCGCAGCGTCTTCAGCAGCGCGCGATACAGCGTGCCCTGCTCGTCCGCGCCGAGCTTGCCGACCGCTTTCGTCAGGAATTCAGGCCATTGCAGCGCCTTCTTCGCGGCCGTGCGGCCACGCGCCGACAGGCGGACGGCCAGTGCCCTGCCGTCGTCCAGCGCACGGCGCTTCTCGACGAGCCCCTTCGTCTCGAGCGTGCTGACCGCATCGCTCGTGGTGGCCGCGGTGAGCTGCGTCTCGCGCGCGATCTCGCCGAGCCGCATCGGACCCTTGCGCTGCAGCAGCAGCACGAGAATCTCGCCTTGCGTCGGCGTGAGGCCAGCGCCTTCCGCCCAATCCCATGCCTCGCTCCGCATGGCCGTGCTCAACCGCAGCAGGCTGTGGGTCACACGTCCCGCAGCCTGGTTCCCGTAAACGCCTTCGCTCATAGTCTTTTCGCTTTGCCGCCGCCCGGATGGCCGAGCGGCCGTAGTGTGGAGATCGAATCTATCTCAAAACAGACGCCCTCTCTCGAGTGCGTCAGCACGGCCGTCGCGAGGCACACGCGGCGGTCGCGTTCGCGGCGACCGGAGAGACACGCATCGTTCCGGTGTCCGCAAAGCCGACATTCTAAGCGAGAGCGGAAAATCGCACAGCTAAGTTATCCCCCGCATGCTGTGGAAAATCGCTGGATAACCGGAATTTTTCGTTGTGCGCGCAATGTCGCGCGCCCGCGAAACGGGGTGTGCCGGTATTTTCCTGTTCGGATCGGCCATCGGCCGCGCGGGAATGATCCACCGGGTTATCCTGCCTGCAGAGCATTGACTTTGCAGCGGAATATCGGGTTATCCACAGATTTCGACGGCGCCTGCCAACGATTTCGGCGCGACAGGGCGCCGATAATCGTTCAGCGAATCGCGACGCGGTCGATCCTGCAATCTGCAAAACATTTTTTCACTCGCGCCAACGTAAGCACTGCTGCCGGACCGTCTCGTTCAGCGATTTTTCCTGTTTGAAAACGGTTCTCAACCACGATGCGTCGTTCACGCGCGCCTTCGCGAGCGCACCGATCTCGTCGAGCGCCGCGCGCGACCCGAGCGCGGCCGCATGCGGCGCGATCCGGTCGAGCGTATCGAGGATGTCCTCCGCGATCGTGCGGCGCTCGCCCGTCTGAGGATTCACGCAGGTACCCTCGAGCCCGAAACGGCACGCTTCGAAACGGTTGAACGTGTAGACCAGGTAATCGTCCTCCGACAGCTTCAGCGGCCGGTCGGTCAGCAGGTAGCGTGCGAGCGTCTGGATGTAGCAGGCGATCGCCGCCGCGCGGTCGACCGACAGCGGCGTGTCCATCACGCGCACCTCGATCGTGCCGTAGCCGGGCTTCGGCCGGATGTCCCAGTAGAAGTCCTTCATCGAGTTGACGACGCCGGTGTTCACCATCTTCGTGAAGTACTCCTCGAACGAGTCCCAGGTCAGCACGAACGGCGCGCGGCCCGACAGCGGGAACGCGAACACCGAATTCAGGCGTGCCGAATGGAAGCCCGTGTCGACGTTCTGCACGAACGGCGACGACGCGGACAGCGCGATGAAGTGCGGAATGAAGCGCGACATCGAGTGCAGCAGGAACAGCGCGCTGTCGGGATCGGGGCAGCCGATGTGCACGTGCTGGCCGAACACGGTGAACTGCTTCGCGAGATAGCCGTACAGCTCGGAGATGTACTGGAAGCGCGGCGCATCGTAGATCTGCCGGTCGCTCCATTGCTGGAACGCATGCGTGCCGCCGCCGGCCAGCCCGACGTTGAGCTGGTCGGCCGCCTTCACGAGCACGTCGCGGATCGCATGCAGTTCGCTAACGGCCTGCTCGTGCGAATGGCAGATGCCGGTCGACAGTTCGATCATGCTTTCGGTGATTTCCGGCGTGATGTTGCCGGGAAAGGTCTCGCCCTGGATCAGGCGCATCAGGTCGGACGCCGCTTTGGTCAGGTCGTAGTTGTGCGTGTTGACGACCTGGATCTCCAGTTCGACGCCGAACGTGAACGGTTCGGAATTGACGAAGGTTTCGAGTGCCATGGCAGGTTCCGGAATCAGTTGCCGTCGCTGCGTTCGCCGACCGCCGACAGGCAGCGATAGACGACGAACGGGGTGACGAGCTGCAGGATCACGATCGAGCACATCACGATCGCGCGCAGGTGCGGGTCGAAATTGGGATAGAGCTGGTAGGTATCGTCGACGAGCAGGTACGACAGCGCGGACATCGGCGTGAGCGCGATGCCGAGCGCGATGCCCTGCTTCATCCCGAGGCCGCTCGGCTTCGCGAACGCGACGACGCCGGCCAGCTTCGCGGCGAGCCGCGTGATGATCAGCACGATCGCGAGCAGCCCGCCGAGCGCGATGTCGCCCCACGTGAACGACGTGAGCGTCAGCACGAACAGCACCACCGTCAGCAGCCAGCCGGCCGTGCCGAAGTGCTCGGGCCACAGCTGCGGCCGCGCTTCGAGGTTCTTCACGATGATGCCGGCGAGCAGCAGCGTGAGCAGCGTCGACAGCTTCAGCGCCTGCGCGACGGCGATCGCGAGCATCACGAGCCCGAACAGCGCGACGAACGAATGCTCGTCGCGCATCGTCGCGGTCATGTGACGGAACAGGTAGTTGCACGAACGCGCGACGAGATACGCGACGATGAACGAACCGGCGAGCAGGTAGAGCGGTTGCAGGATCGTCGCGAAAACGTTGCCGTACGCTTCCTGGTGCAGCCAGCTCGTCACGAGCTTGGTCAGCACGATCGCGTACACGCTGTTGAGCGCGGTGAGCGTGATCAGGCGTTGCGACACCTGCCCTTCCGCGCGCAGTTCGGTCTTGAGCTGGATCACCATCGACGGCGACGTCGCGATCGCAATCGCCGACAGCACCAGCGCGACCATCCCCGATACGCCGAGCGCGAGCATCACGAACAGCACGAGCACGAACGTGAGCGTGGCTTCCGCGAGGCTGGACGCAACGAGCCACGGATTGCGCCGGATCCAGCGCAGGTCGAGGCGACTGCCGAGTTCGAACAGCAGCAGGCCGAGCGCGACGTCCATCAGCAGCCGCGAGGTTTCGTCGGTGCTGGTGTCGATCACGCCGAATCCGAACGAACCGGCGATCAGGCCGATCACGGCATAGCCGGTGATGCGCGGCAGGCGCCACGCGCGATAGCACAGCTCCCCGCACAGGCCGGCTGCGAACAGCGCGAGCCCGGCCCAGAACACGGCATCCGGCGCGAGCGGCCAGTTGGGCAGGAATGAGAACGCCGACTTCATCGTGGTGACTTCTCCTTTGGAAGCAACCGCCAGCGACGCGGGTCAAGCGACAGGAATGGATGCGCGCCGGCTGGGTATTGCCCCGAATGTGATTGTTGTGCTCGACGATGGCGGTACATGGGGTCCGCCTGTTCCGCCACAAGGCGGAACGTCGTTCAGGTTGCCGATCTGGATTGTCGGCCTGGTGTGTGAACGGACTGCGCAGTCTCGAAGATTCAGATTCGAAATCGTGCCGACCGTTCCATTGAAGCATGCCCGGCGCTTGGCCGAACGAACGCGAAGGAAACCGATTGTGCCACAGCTTTTTCGCTCCGGAACCGATTGAATCCACTCGAGGTGCTGTGCGGCACGGCAGGCCTTTGGTTTCAAAGGTTTACTTGTATATATACGTAGTAGAAGTTAACAAAGGGCGCACAGTTCTGTGGATAACTCCGGTTTACGCTGGCAGATCAAGGTGTTGGCGAAACCATAACCGGTTGCACAGGCTGTTCGCGCACAGCGGTTTGAGTTGAGCAACTTTCGGGCCGCATCACAGCCGTGCCGAGTTGCCCAGTTTACGTCCACTGTGATTGCACACGAAGTGCGCGCGGATTCCGCGCGGTTATCCACAGCGTCGCGTGGATAACCTTGCGCGGAACAATCGGGAGACTGTGACGGATGCGCGCGGCCGGTCAGCCGGTCGAACCGACGCGGCGGGCGCGCAGGGCGCGGATCAGGAAGCGGGCGGGATCGACCGCGTCGGCGAGTTCGCGCTCGAGCGGCCACGGCTCGCCTTCGAGTTGCGACGCGATCAGCTCGGCGCCGAGCGCAGCCCATACGAGGCCGCGCGAACCGAAGCCGAATGCGCCGTAGAGGCCCGGCGTGCGCGGCAGGTCGCGCGCCTGCGCACCGCCCAGCGCGCGTGCGTTCGCGGTGGCCTGCGCTTCGTCGGCGAGCGGGCCGACGAGCGGCAGACGGTCGCCGACGACCCAGCGGAACGCCACGCGGCCGCGCAGCGTGGCCGGATCCGGCAGCTCGCCGATCAGGCCCGGCAGCAGGTGCCGCACGCGCTCGAGGTTTTCGGCGTGGCCGGCCGCGCGCATCGCGGGATCAGTGTCGTCGGGTTCGAACGTGGCGCCGATCAGCAGCGTGCCGTCTTCGAGTGGCACCGCGTAACCGTCGCCGATCGCCGGGCACGGCAGCGGCGCCGTCGTGCCCGGCGGCAGCAGCGTGAGCTGGCCGCGTACCGGTTGCAGCGCGACATGCCGCAGCCCGGCAAGACGCGCGGCGTCGCCCGCGTTCGCGAGCACGACGACGGGTGCCTCGGCGAGCGTGGCGCCCGTATCGTCGAGCGCATGCCAGGTGTCGCCCCGCCGTTCGAGCCGTGCGACGCAGGTGGACGCGAGCAGGCGCACGCGCTCGCCGGCCGCCGCATATTGCGCGGCGCACAGCCCGGCCGGCCAGACGGCGCCGCCGTGCGGGAACAGCAGGCCGCCGTGTGCGACCGGCAGATTCAGATGCGCGCGCGCGGCATCGGCATCGAGCAGCGCCACGTAGTCGGACGGCGCGCCGAACGCATCGAAGGCGTCGCGCATTCGCGCGAAATCGTCGGCCGATTCGGCGAGATGGATCATCCCGCGCGTGCTGCGTGCGAATGCATGTCCTGCGTGTTCGAGTGCACGCCAGCGTGCGATCGCGTGCAGGAAGCCGCCGCGCGTGAGCCGGCTCGCGACGTTGTCGTCGCGCGTCATCAGCGGATGGAAAACCCCGGCCGGATTGCCCGACGCTTCGCTCGCGATCCGTTCGTGCCGCTCGATCAGCGTGACGTCCCAGCCGCGCGCGGCCAGACGTTCGACGACCGCGCAGCCGGCGAGGCCCGCGCCGATCACGATCGCGCGGCGCGCTGCAACGGGCAGCGCACGCGGCGGCTCGTGCCGGCGCGCGCGCCAGCGCGGCGCATATTCGCCGGCGAGACGATCGTCGATTTCGCGGAACGTGAAACCTGTGTCGCCGAGCGCGTGCTTCACGTCGTCGGACTTTGCATGTGTCGCAAACGTCGCGTGTTCGCCGGCGAGTTTCGCGAGTGCGCGGATCCCGTCGCTCGATACCGCGGCGCCGTCGAGAAAAAACGCATCGGCGCGCGCGACGAGCTTCTTCAACAGGTCGATCGCATCGCCGAACGCGAGTGTGAGCACCACGCGCCCTTCGTCGAATTCGAGCCGGTGCACGCCCGGTACCCGCATCGGCCATGCGTCGATCAACGCGTCGACGTCTGCCGATATGGTTGTGTCCGCAACCATGTGCGCAACCGCGCGGCGCAGGTCGTCGCGCGAGAACGGATGCGACTCGACCGCGACGACATGCAGCCGCTCGCAGCGCGCGGGATCGTCGCGCCACGCGGCCCACGCCGCAAGGAAGCCGGCGCCCGCGCCGAATTCGGTCGCGACGATCGTGAACGTCCGGCGGCGCTGCCAGCGCGCGGGCAGCCCGTTGCCGGAGACGAACGCGCGATGTGCGTGCGCGAGCGTGCCGGATGCGCCGCGATGAAGCTCGCCGAACTCGGGCGAAACGAGCGTGCCGTCGTCGCGAAGCGCGAGCGTGGCGTAAACAAGTCGGTCGGGCATGCGAAACAAAAAACGTGGCAGCCAAGCCTGGCAAGGGATTGCGGGAGGCCGTCCGGCCGGCCGTTGGAAAAGGGCAACGGGGCGGCGCATGGGCGGACCACGCTGCGTGTCCTGTCCGGTTGGCGCAGGTCAAAAAACGGGCAATCGACGATTCATTCGGCGAAATACCGATGAAAATCTTTGAAACCCTTGTCGTTATTGGGTTTGCGCTGCGCTATCATAGCAACGCCGTACCGCGGGGTGGCCGCCGGCAAGCCGGAGGGCGCGTCGCGCGGGCCAGGATTCGGCGCTGTGTCGTCGGAGTCTGACTCTCGACGGCACGGTTCGCGCACGTATAATCGGCGCGTTCGCGCTGTTCGTGTCAACCTAACCTGATAAAGGAACCTTAATGAACAAACAGGAACTGATCGACGCCGTCGCCGCCCAAACGGGCGCCAGCAAGGCTCAAACCGGCGAAACGCTGGACACGCTGCTCGAAGTCATCAAGAAGGCCGTGTCGAAGGGTGATGCGGTTCAGCTGATCGGCTTCGGCAGCTTCGGTTCGGGCAAGCGCGCAGCACGTACGGGCCGCAACCCGAAGACGGGCGAAACCATCAAGATCCCGGCAGCCAAGACGGTCAAGTTCACGGCTGGCAAGGCGTTCAAGGACGCCGTCAACAAGCGTTAAACCCGCGCCTGTTCCAGAAAAAACCCGCCTCTCGGCGGGTTTTTTGTTGGGCGCGCGCGGCATTTTCGCCACAGTTCGCGCCGCCCTTGCAAAAGTTAACGGTTGTTTTTACAAGCCGTTACCACGCGATCATGCGTGCACGATCTGCGTGTCGCCGTGATCGTCGTCGTCGTGCGAATCGACGTCCCACGCCGGGAACGGATCGTCGAACGCGGCCCATCCCGCTGCGCCGAGCGCGAATTCCGCATCGGTCAGCAGGCATGCATCGAGTTTCGTGCGCCACGCGTCGGCGTCGAGCGCGATGCCGATCAGCACGAGTTCCTGTCGGCGATCGCCGACCGTGCGATCGTCGAGATCGCCGAGCCATTCGGCGCGGATTTCGGCGAGCAGCTCGTCGTCGTCCGGCCATTCCGCGCGGTCCTGCGCCGCCCACCACAAACCCGCCGGCCCGTGCCGGCATACGCCGCCCGCCTGCGACAGCGAACCCGCGATGTCGTTGCGCGTCGCGAGCCAGAAGAACCCCTTGCTGCGCAGCACGCCCGGCCACTCCTGATGCAGCAGCGCCCAGAGACGTGCCGGGTGAAACGGCCGGCGCGCACGGTAAACAAAATTGCCGATCCCGAATTCGTCCGCTTCGCCGTGCACGTGCGCGTGATGGTCGTCATGGCAGTCGGGGTCGTCGCAATGCGTGTGACCGTGGTCGAGCGATGCGAGCCAGCCGGGGGCGTTCGCGGCTTCGTCGAAATCGAAGCGGCCGGTATTCAGCACTTCGTCGAGCGGCACGTTGCCGAACGTCGATACGACCTGGTGCGCGCGCGGATTGAGCCGCGCGAGGATGTGCTGCAGGCGCGCGAGATCGTCCGCGCCGACCAGGTCGGCCTTGTTGATTACCAGCACGTCGCAGAATTCGATCTGCTCGATCAGCAGCTCGACGAGCGTGCGGTCGTCGTCTTCCGACGCGGCGATGCCGCGCGTCGCGAGTGCGTCGTCGGAGCCGTAGTCGCGCAGGAAGTTGTACGCGTCGACCACGGTGACGAGCGTGTCGAGCCGCGCGATCGCCGACAGCGACGCGCCGTCGTCGTCGACGAACGTGAACGTTTCGGCGATCGGCATCGGCTCCGCGATACCGGTCGATTCGATCATGATCGCGTCGAAGCGGCCTTCGGACGCGAGGTTGCGGATCTCGACGAGCAGATCGTCGCGCAGCGTGCAGCAGATGCAGCCGTTCGACATCTCGACGAGGCGTTCCTCGACGTGCGACAGCGCCTGCGCATCGCGCACGAGCGACGCGTCGATGTTGACCGCGGCGAGATCGTTGACGATCACCGCGACTTTCAGGCCCGCGCGGTTCGCGAGCACGTGGTTGAGCAGCGTGGTCTTGCCGGCGCCGAGGAAACCGGACAGCACGGTGACGGGCAACGGCTGTTTCATTGCCGGATTCATGATGATATGCACCAACGGAAAAGATGAAAAAGCGGCCGCGGCGCCCTGCCGGGGCGCGATCGGCCCGCACGCGGGTGAAACGGCGGCGTCAGCCCGCATTGTGCATCAAACGCGCGCCGGCCGGCCCGGCGTCAGCCGGCGACGCGGCGCCGAATCACTGAGCGGCGGCCTGCGTGGCCTGAGTAGCCGGAGCGGCCTGAGCAGTCTGCGCGGGCGGCAGCAGCTTCCATTGCGTCAGGATGCCGGCGATCTGCCGCGCGTATTTGTCGCGCAGCGACGGCGTTTCCGAATGGTAGGCGCCGACCGCCTGCCACGTGTTGCCGTAGCGGTTCATCTTCTGTTTGAGATGCCACGCGGCGATGTACACGTTCTTGCACGGCTCCATCAGCGTGTCGCGGCCGATCCCGTAGCGCGACAGCGTCGGCAGGTGGATCGAATTGATCTGCATCAGGCCGTAGTCGACCGAGCCGTTCGTGTTCTTGTTCAGCGCACCGGGCCGGTTGCGCGACTCCTGCCACGCGATCGCGCGCAGGATCAGCGGATTGACCTGCTGATATTTGGCCGCTTCGTCGAAACAATCCGCGCGTGCGTTGCCGCTGGCGAACCACGCGCCGGCGGCGATCAACGCGAGCGAAGCGAATCGTCTGTTCATCGTGCGGAAACGGAAAGGAATTGCGCGAAGCTCGGGAAAACCCGTGCCTGTTATTAGTGCGACGAGAAACGCGCCGCCCGTATCATACCGGCAGACCGTCCGATTGCGACAGCAGGAATACGGCAGCCCGTTTATACCGCATTTCCGTGTCGATTCATCTCGAAATCGGGGCGACGGCCGGCATGCGCAGGGTTACGCGGATCCTTACATATCGCATACGATTCGCCGGACACATGTCGTATGTGAGACAGTCTTCGGATCAATGTGATATTTCGGACATGAAAAACTGCTAATGTCGCCTCTTTCGGACTTGGATCCCAGCACTACCGCCGGAAGTGGCCTGAGCCGGCATCGACCCATTCATCCATGACAAGAAATCGCTTCGTTATGCGGCGTATCGCCACGACCCTGCTCGTGGCGGGCATCATCGTCTCGCAGGCTGCCTACGCTCAGGTCACGCTCAACTTCGTGAATGCGGACATCGACCAGGTCGCGAAAGCGATCGGCGCCGCGACCGGCAAGACCATCATCGTCGACCCCCGCGTGAAGGGGCAGCTCAATCTCGTCGCCGAACGGCCGGTGCCGGAAGACCAGGCGTTGAAGACGCTGCAGTCCGCGCTGCGCATGCAGGGCTTCGCGCTCGTGCAGGATCACGGCGTGCTGAAGGTCGTGCCGGAAGCCGACGCGAAGCTGCAGGGCGTGCCGACCTACGTCGGCAATGCGCCGCAGGCGCGCGGCGACCAGGTGATCACGCAGGTGTTCGAGTTGCACAACGAATCGGCGAACAACCTGCTGCCCGTGCTGCGGCCGCTGATCTCGCCGAACAACACGGTGACGGCCTACCCGGCGAACAACACGATCGTCGTGACCGACTATGCGGACAACGTGCGCCGCATCGCGCAGATCATCTCGGGCATCGACAGCGCCGCGGGTGCGCAGGTGCAGGTCGTGACGCTGCGCAACGCGAACGCGATCGACCTCGCCGCGCAGATGCAGAAGATGCTCGACCCGGGTGCGATCGGCAACAGCGACGCGACGCTGAAGGTGTCGGTCACGGCCGACCCGCGCACCAACTCGCTGCTGCTGCGCGCATCGAACGGCTCGCGCCTCTCGGCCGCGAAACGCCTCGCGCAGCAGCTCGACGCGCCGAGCGCGGTGCCCGGCAACATGCACGTCGTGCCGCTGCGCAACGCCGATGCGGTGAAGCTCGCGAAGACGCTGCGCGGGATGCTCGGCAAGGGCGGCAACGACAGCGGCTCGTCGGCGTCGTCCAACGATGCGAACAGCTTCAACCAGAACGGCGGCTCGTCGTCGAGCGGCAACTTCTCGACCGGCACGTCGGGCACCCCGCCGCTGCCGTCGGGCGGCCTCGGCGGTTCGTCGTCCTCGTCGGCGTATGGCGGCGGCTCGTCCGGCGGCGGCCTCGGCACGGGCGGCCTGCTCGGCGGCGACAAGGACAAGAGCGGCGACGACAACCAGCCAGGCGGGATGATCCAGGCCGATTCGGCCACCAACTCGCTGATCATCACCGCGTCCGATCCGGTTTACCGGAACCTGCGCTCGGTGATCGACCAGCTCGACGCACGGCGGGCGCAGGTCTATATCGAAGCGCTGATCGTCGAGCTGAACTCGACGACGCAGGGCAACCTCGGCATCCAGTGGCAGGTCGCGAGCGGCCAGTTCCTCGGCGGCACGAACCTGAACCCCGGGCTGGGGTTGGGCAACAGCATCATCAACCTGACGGCGGGCGGCCTGACCAACGCAGCCGGCGGAGTCACCGGCGGCGGGCTGGCCGCCAACCTCGGGCAGTTGTCGCAAGGGCTCAACATCGGCTGGCTGCACAACATGTTCGGCGTGCAGGGGCTTGGCGCGCTGCTGCAATACTTCGCGGGCGTGAGCGACGCGAACGTGCTGTCGACGCCGAACCTGATCACGCTCGACAACGAGGAAGCGAAGATCGTCGTCGGCCAGAACGTGCCGATCGCGACCGGCTCGTATTCGAACCTGACGAGCGGCACGACGAGCAATGCGTTCAATACCTACGATCGTCGCGACGTCGGCCTGACGCTGCACGTGAAGCCGCAGATCACCGACGGCGGGATCCTGAAGCTACAGCTCTATACCGAGGATTCGGCCGTCGTCAGCGGCACCACGAACGCGCAGACCGGCCCGACCTTCACGAAACGCTCGATCCAGTCGACGATCCTGGCCGACAACGGCGAGATCATCGTGCTCGGCGGCTTGATGCAGGACAACTACCAGGTGTCGAACAGCAAGGTGCCGCTGCTCGGCGACATCCCGTGGATCGGCCAGCTGTTCCGTTCGGAATCGAAGCAGCGCGCGAAAACCAACCTGATGGTGTTCCTGCGTCCGGTGATCATTTCCGATCGCAGCACCGCGCAGGAAGTCACCGCGAACCGCTACGACTACATCCAGGGCGTGACGGGCGCGTACAAGTCGGACAACAACGTGATCCGCGACAAGGACGACCCGGTCGTCCCGCCGATGCCGCTGGGTCCGAGCCAGGGCGGCACGCCGGCCGGCAACCTGTTCGATCTCGACAAGATGCGCCGCCAGCAGTTGCAGCGCCAGGTCGCGCCGGTACCGGCCCAGCCGCTGCCCGAGGCGACGCCCGCGCAGCCGCAAAGCGTGCCTCAGCAGGCGGTGCCGCAACAGCCGCTGACCACCGCGCCGGGAGCGTCGCAGTGAGCGACGTGCTCGCGTCCTCCGCCCACGACGGCGCGCCGGGCGAACGCCAGCCGCCGTCGCCGCTCGCCGCGCGTTTGCTGCCGTACGGCTTCGCGAAGAGCGGCCAGGTGCTGATCGCGCACCAGCTCGACGACACGCTCGAGGTGTGGATCAGCGAACGTACGAGCGATGCCGCGCTCGCGGAGATCGCGCGCAACTTCGGCTCGATCGCCGTGCATCGCGTGCCGGCCGACGAGCTCGCGCAGGCGATCAACCAGGCCTACGCGCGCCAGGACGGCAGCGCCGCGCAGGTGGTCGGCGAGGTCGAAGGCGAAGTCGACCTGTCGCGGCTGATGCAGGACATCCCGGAAGTCGAGGATCTGCTCGAATCGGAAGACGACGCGCCGATCATCCGGATGATCAACGCACTGCTCACGCAAGCGGCACGCGAACAGGCGTCGGACATCCACATCGAGCCGTTCGAGAATGCGTCGGTCGTGCGCTTTCGCGTCGACGGCACGCTGCGCGACGTCGTGCGCCCGAAGAAGGCGCTGCACGGCGCGCTGATCTCGCGGATCAAGATCATGGCGCAGCTCGACATCGCCGAGAAGCGGTTGCCGCAGGACGGCCGCATCACGCTGCGCGTCGGCGGCCGGCCGGTCGACGTGCGCGTGTCGACGCTGCCGACCGGGCACGGCGAGCGCGCGGTGCTGCGTCTCCTGGAAAAGGATGCGCAGCGGCTGAACCTCGAAGCGCTCGGGATGGGGCGCGACACGCTCGTCCAGTTCGACAAGCTGATCGGCCGCCCGCACGGCATCGTGCTCGTCACCGGCCCGACCGGTTCGGGCAAGACGACCACGCTGTATGCGTCGATGTCGCGGCTCGAAACCGCGACGACCAACATCATGACCGTCGAGGACCCGATCGAATACGATCTGTCCGGCATCGGCCAGACGCAGGTGAACGAGCGGATCGGGATGACCTTTGCCCGCGCGCTGCGCTCGATCCTGCGCCAGGACCCGGACGTGATCATGATCGGCGAAATCCGCGACCTCGAAACCGCGCAGATCGCGGTGCAGGCGTCGCTGACGGGCCACCTCGTGCTCGCGACGCTGCACACGAACGATGCGGCGTCCGCCGTCACGCGCCTGACCGACATGGGCGTCGAGCCGTACCTGCTCGCGTCGTCGCTGCTCGGCGTGCTCGCGCAGCGCCTCGTGCGCCAGCTCTGCCCCGTCTGCAAGGAAGAGCGGCACGAGGACGGCCGCACCGTATGGCATCCGGTCGGCTGCGCGAAGTGCGGACATTCCGGTTATGCGGGCCGGCGCGGTGTGTACGAGTTGCTGGTGATCGACGATTCGATCCGCTCGCTGATTCACCGCAACGCGGCCGATGCTGAAATTCTCGCCGCCGGCCGAGCGGAAGGGATGCGCACGCTGCGCGACGACGCTGAGCGCTGGCTCGCGTCCGGCGCGACGTCGCTCGAGGAAGTGCTGCGCGTGACGGGAGGCGCATAGCGCGATGCCGGCATTCCGTTTCGAAGCAATCGATTCGGCGGGGCGCGCGCAGAAAGGCGTGATCGATGCCGACAGCGCGCGTGCCGCGCGCGGCCAGCTGCGCACGCAGGGGCTGACGCCGCTCGTCGTCGAGCCGGCCGCCAGCGCGACGCGCGGCGCACGTTCGCAGCGGCTCGCGTTCGGCCGCAAGCTGTCACAGCGCGAGCAGGCGATCCTCACGCGCCAGCTCGCGAGCCTGCTGATCGCGGGGCTGCCGCTCGACGAGGCGCTCGGCGTGCTGACCGAGCAGGCCGAGCGCGACTACATCCGCGAACTGATGGCCGCGATCCGCGCGGAAGTGCTCGGCGGCCATTCGCTCGCGAATGCGCTGGGCCAGCATCCGCGCGATTTTCCGGAAATCTACCGCGCACTCGTTGCCGCGGGCGAGCACACCGGCAAGCTCGGCATCGTGCTGTCGCGCCTGGCCGACTACATCGAGCAGAGCAACGCGCTGAAGCAGAAGATCCTGCTGGCGTTCACGTATCCGGGCATCGTCACGCTGATCGCGTTCGGCATCGTCACGTTCCTGCTGAGCTACGTCGTGCCGCAGGTCGTCAACGTGTTCGCGAGCACGAAGCAGCAGCTGCCGATCCTCACGGTCGTGATGATGGCGCTGTCGGAATTCGTGCGGCACTGGTGGTGGGCGATCCTGATCGCGGTCGCGCTCGTCGTGTGGTTCGTGAAGACGACGCTGTCGCGCGCCGGGCCGAGGCTCGCGTTCGACCGCTGGGTGCTGACCGCCCCGCTCGCCGGCAAGCTCGTGCGTGGCTACAACACGGTGCGCTTCGCGAGCACGCTCGGCATTCTCACCGCGGCCGGCGTGCCGATCCTGCGCGCGTTGCAGGCGGCCGGCGAGACGCTGTCGAACCGCGCGATGCGCGCGAACATCGACGATGCGATCGTGCGCGTGCGCGAAGGCTCCGCGCTGTCGCGCGCGCTGAACAACGTGAAGACGTTTCCGCCGGTGCTCGTGCACCTGATTCGTTCGGGCGAAGCGACGGGCGACGTGACGACGATGCTGGATCGCGCGGCCGAAGGCGAAGCGCGCGAACTCGAGCGCCGCACGATGTTCCTGACGAGCCTGCTGGAGCCGCTGCTGATTCTCGCGATGGGCGGCATCGTGCTCGTGATCGTGCTGGCCGTGATGCTGCCGATCATCGAGCTGAACAACATGGTGCAGTGACGGTGCGGCCCGATTCCGACGGACGGGCCGCTACCGTTCAGCGCATGTAGATCGCGGGGGACGGCGTGTTCGCCGGGAGCTGGATTTCGGCGCGGGCGCCGTTGCGGTCGACGATGATCGAGCGCGGCCGGACTTCGGCGAGCTTCGCGCCGGACGTGACCTCCGCGCCGAGCGACACGGCGCGCGGCGGTTCGCCGCCGACGCCGACGATCGCCGCGCCGCCGTGGTCGAGCGCGAGAATGCCGAACAGGTGGATGTCCTGGACGGGATTCTTGTCGAGCTGACCGCCGAAGAGCGCGGCGGCGTCCTCGGTGCGGATCGGCAGCCGCGCGGCGGCGGCGGGCAGCGGCGCTTCGCGGGCCGACAGCGTGACGACCCAGTAGGTGGCCGTCGCGCACAAACCCGCGAAGAGGGCGAGGGAAAGGATCCGGATCGAGAGCGCGTTCATGCGCGCTATTGTACGGATGTATATGAAATTTGCGTTGGGTGAAAGCCCTCGGCGATGCGCGCCTTACAATGCGTGCTCCGCGCCCGCCGGTCCGGAAGGTTGCTGTCAGGCAATCGTCCGGTGCGCCGGGTGCGTCACTCAATCGACGACATTTTTTGGAAAGAGGTAGTCAGTCATGCAAACGTGGATCACTCGCCGCAACGCGGCCGTGCGTCGTCAGCGCGGTTTCACGCTGATCGAGATCATGGTGGTGGTCGCGATCCTCGGGATCCTGGCGGCGCTGATCGTGCCGAAGATCATGAGCCGCCCCGACGAGGCGCGCCGCATCGCCGCGAAGCAGGACATCGGCACGATCATGCAGGCGCTCAAGCTGTACCGTCTGGACAACGGCCGCTATCCGACCCAGGAGCAGGGCCTGAACGCGCTGATCCAGAAGCCGACCAACGATCCGATCCCGAACAACTGGAAGGACGGCGGCTATCTCGAGCGCCTGCCGAACGACCCGTGGGGCAACGGGTACAAGTACCTGAACCCGGGCGTGCACGGCGAGATCGACGTGTTCAGCTACGGCGCCGACGGCAAGGAAGGCGGCGAAAGCAACGACTCCGACATCGGCTCGTGGCAGTAAGCCGGCGCTGATCGGCCCGACGTTTCATTTCCGTTCTTCATGCTCGCCATTCGCACGACCTCCCGCTGCGGCCGCGATTGCCGGGTGCGTCGCGGTGCGGTGCCGTCCGTACCGGCACGTGCCGATGGCGGCTTGACGAAGCACCGTGCGGCGCGCCGTCGCGCGCGCGGCTTCACGCTGCTCGAAATGCTGGTCGTGCTCGTGATCGCGGGGCTGCTCGTGTCGCTCGCGTCGCTGTCGCTGACGCGTAATCCGCGCACCGACCTGCGCGAGGAAGCGCAGCGCATCGCGCTGCTGTTCGAGACGGCCGGCGACGAAGCGCAGGTGCGCGCGCGGCCGATCGCGTGGCAGCCGACCGCGCACGGCTTCCAGTTCGACGTGAGTTCGCCCGACGGCTGGCGCACGCTGCGCGATGACCTGCTGCGCCCGCGCGACTGGGACGGCGGCGTCACCGGCGCGGACATCGATTACCCGGGGTCGGACACGCGCGCGAACCGCGTCGTGTTCGGCACCGAGAGCATCGACACGCCGGTGCGCGTGACGCTGCATTCGGCCGCCGGCAGCGCGACGATCGTCGGCACCGGCAACGGCCGCTACGAGGTGCAATGACGATGCGTCGTCGCCTGCCCTTCTCCGTTTCCCCTTCCCGCGGCTTCACGATGATCGAGGTGCTGGTCGCGCTCGCGATCATCGCGGTCGCGCTCGCCGCGTCGATCCGCGCGGTCGGCACGATGGCGACCAATGCGTCCGACCTGCATCGCCGCCTGCTCGCCGGCTGGAGCGCCGACAACGCGCTCGCGCAGCTGCGGCTCACGCATGCGTGGCCGGAGGTCGGCGAACAGAGTTTCGACTGCTCGCAAGGCAACGTGCAGCTCGTGTGCACGCAGCGCGTGAGCACCACGCCGAACCCGGTGTTCCGGCGCGTGCGGATTTCGGTGAGCATGCCCGGCCGTGCCGGCGTGCTCGCGCAAATGGTGACGGTGGTCGCGAATGAAACCAGCCGCCCGCTCTGACGCGCCGATGCGACGCCCGTTCGCCCGCTCCGCCCGCGGCTTCACGCTGATCGAGCTGATGATCGCGATCGCGATTCTCGCGGTGGTCGCGATCCTCGCATGGCGCGGGCTCGACCAGATCATGCGCGGTCGCGACAAGGTCGCGGCCGCGATGGAAGACGAGCGCGTGTTCGCGCAGATGTTCGACCAGATGCGCATCGACGCGCGACTCGCCGCGACCGACGACGAGGCCGGCCAGCCGGCGATCGGCGTCGCCGGCAACACGCTGCAGATCGT
Organism: Burkholderia sp. A2; assembly: GCF_001729305.1. Taxonomy (NCBI): domain Bacteria; kingdom Pseudomonadati; phylum Pseudomonadota; class Betaproteobacteria; order Burkholderiales; family Burkholderiaceae; genus Burkholderia; species Burkholderia sp. A2. Next base: position 206,353 of record NZ_LZXX01000091.1, read on the forward strand.
GCGCGAGCTCGACGTGCCGGGCGTCGCGCCGCGGCTGCAGGTGGTCCGCTACCGGATCGCCGGCGGGCGCGTCGTGCGCTATGCGTCGCCGCCGATCGACGACACGAACCGGCTGCGCACCGTGCTGAAGGACAGCAGCGTCGAAGGCTGGAGCTGGGTCGCGCTGATGGGCGGCGTCGGCGCGATCGACGCGAAGCTGTACGTGCCGCGCGTGGGCTGGACCACCAACCTGCAGACGGCCGACGAAGCGCTCGCGCAGAACAACGACGCGCTGAAGGTGCCGCAGATCGGCAACGCGCCGCCGGCGCGTGCGGTGACCGGGCTGCAGGTCAGCATCGGCGCGACGTCGCTGCGCGTGCCGGTCACGCGCATCTTCCTCGTCGGGGAATGACGATGCGTGCGCGCCCAGCCCGTCGAATGCCTGCCCGCCGCCAGCGCGGCGCCGCGATCATCACCGCGCTGCTCGTGGTCGCGCTGTCGGCGATCCTCGTCTCGGGGATGTTGTGGCGCCAGCAGGTGCAGATCCGCCGCATCGAGAACCAGCGCGTGATCGCGCAGGCGCAGTGGGTCGCGCGCGGCGCGCTCGACTGGACCCGGATGATCCTGCGCTCCGAAGGCGATACGGCGCCCGGCATCACGTATCTCGGCGGGATCTGGGGCGTGCCGATCGCGAAGACGAAGCTGTCGGATTTCCTCGGCCGGATCGGCGCGCCCAACGACACGGACGCCGAAGACACCTATCTGTCCGGCTCGATCGAGGATGCGCAGGCGAAGTTCAACCTGCGCAACCTCGTGTCGTCGCCGGCGCCCGGCGTGCTGCAGCTGAACGTCACGCAGATGCAGGCGTTCCAGCGCCTGCTGACGACGCTCGGCTACGACAGCGCGTTCGCGAAGCGCATCGCGCTGCAGGTGCGCGCGGGGCTGCTGCATTCGGCCACGCGGTTCCAGATGCCGAACCTGCCCGGCGGCGGCGGGACGGCCGCAAACGCCGCGACCGCGCCGGTGACGAGCGGCGACATGCAGGGCAGCGGCTTCACCGACGATCCGGGGATGGCCGGCGGCGACCGTGGGCCCGCGCCGCTGATGATGACGCGCGTCGACAGCCTGCTCGACGTCGACGGCGTGACGCCGGAGATGGTCGCGCGGCTGCGCCCGTTCGTCACCGTGCTGCCGACCACGACGCCCGTGAACATGAACACCGCGCCGGCCGAAGTGATCGCCGCGCTGATACCGGGAATGAGCGTGTCGTCCGCGCAGGCGCTCGTGGCGCGCCGCGAGACGGTGTTTTTCCGGAACGTCGGCGACGTGCAGCTCGCGCTGCGCGGCGCCGGCGCGCCGCCGAACGTGACGATCGACTCGAGCCTCGTCGACGTCAATTCGAGCTATTTCATCGTGCACGGCCGGATTCAGCACGAACGCGCGGAGGTCGACCGCACCTCGCTCGTGTATCGTGATCCGACCACGCACTCGACACGGGTCGTGCGCATCCGCGACCAGCTATAACGACGCCAATCGGGAGAGGAGCTCTTGTGAGCACGTTGATTGTTTCTTTGCCGCCGCGCGAGCCTGCCGTGCCGTTGCAGGAATGGCAGTGGCCCGAGCTGCCGTTCACGCTCGTCGACAAGGCCGGCCACGTGCAGCGCGCGGGCCGCGCCGCGCTCGCGCTGCTGCCGCGCGCGAACGCGACGGTGCTGATCGTCGCCGCGCGCGACGTGCTGCTGCTGGCCGCGACCGTGCCGCCGCTGAAGGGGCCGAAGCTGCGCCAGGCGCTGCCCAACATCGTCGAGGATCAGCTGATCCAGGATCCGCTCGGCTGCCACATCGCGCTCGACCCGGCCCCGCTGCCCGACGGGCGCCGCGTGCTGGCCGTCGTCGATCGCGCGTGGTTCCGCGCGATCTGCGACGCGTTTACCGCGGCCGGCCACCGGCACCTGAGCGCGGTCCCCGCGACCCGCTGCCTGCCGGCGCCGCGTGGGTCGGCCGAGGCCGCATCCACCGTGCCGGCCGACGGCGAGGCGACCGACGCCGCCGCGCTCGTCGCGGACGTCACCGAGCCGGCTGCCCGCCCGGCGACGGTCGCCGCGGTGCTCGGACTCGCGACGGCGGTCGAACCGGTGCTCGTCGAAGCCGGCGCATTGCCGGCCGCGGCCGGTGCGCGGCGCCTCGAGCTGGCGGTCGCGCGCGGCGCGCTTGGCGAAGGTTTCGCGGCGCCCGCGTCGCGCGCGGCCGGCACGCTGGCCGCGCTCGCGGGCGGCGGCGACGTCGAACTGTACGAACTCGGCGAGCCGGGCGCGGAGCCGCGGCTCGCGTCGGTCGGCCGCACCGACGCGCCGCTGCTGCCGGGCGCCGCACCGCTGTCGTTCGATACGTTCGCGCGCCGGGCGCTCGCCGAGAAGTTCGATCTGTGCCAGTTCGAATTCGAGTCGCAGCCGTGGCGCTTCGACCGCGCGACGCTCAAGCGCCTGCGCGTGCCGATCGCGCTCGCCGCGGCGACGCTCGGCGTCGCTGTGATCGGGATGAACGTGCACTGGTGGAAGCTGTCGCGCGAGCGCGATGCGCTGTCCGCGCAGATTACCGAGACGCTGCTGTCTGCGTTCCCGAAGACGACCACCGTGCTCGACCCGCCCGCGCAGATGCAGCGCCAGCTCGACCAGCTGCGCCTCGCGGCCGGCGAACTGTCGCCGAACGATTTCCTCGCGCTGTCGAGCGGCCTGGCGCGCTCGATGGGGGCGCTGCCGCTGAACGGCATCGCGTCGCTCGACTATCACGACCGGCGGCTCGACGTCGGCTTCAAGCCGGAGGTCAAGGTCGATCCCGATTTCACGCAGCGCCTCGCGCGTAACGGACTGTCCGGCGAAGTCGACAGCAACACGGGCAAATGGACGATCCGGAGCCGCTCATGAAAACCGAACAACTGAACCAGACGCTGGCCCAGTTCTGGGGCGAGCGCTCGCCGCGCGAGAAAATGCTGCTCGGCTGGGGCGGCGCCGTGCTGGCGGTCGCGATTGCGTATTCGGTGCTGTGGTCGCCCGCGCAGGAAGGCCGTGCGCGAATCCAGCGCGAGCTGCCGACGATGCGTCACGAACTCGCGCAGATGACCGCGCAGGCGAACGAGGCGAAATCGCTGTCGGCCGCCGCGCAGGGTGTCGCGCCGACCGGCCTCGCGCTGAAGGATGCGCTCACTGCATCGCTGTCCGATCACGGGCTGCAGGGCGCGCAGGTGCAGATCGTCGGCAACGGCGTGCAGGTCCAGATGAAGAACGTGTCGTTCCCGGCATGGACCCAGTGGCTCGACGATGCGCGCCGGCAGTTCAAGGTGCAGGTCGGCGAAGCGCATGCCACGGCCCTGAAGGAAGACGGTCAGGTGGATCTGACGGCCGTGATGCAACCGTCCGTCCAGAAATAGATGACCGCAGTGGATGACGCAAACGAAGGCCGGCCGATGCGGCCATGGGTGAGACGGCTCGTCACCGTGTTGCCGTGGGTGCTGGCGGGCGGCGTGGCGACGGCGGTGACGCTCGTCGCGCTCGCGCCGGCCGCGTGGATCGCGCCGCAGTTCGCGCGCGCGACCGGCGGCCACGTGAATCTCGTCGATCCGGACGGGTCGCTGTGGCACGGCTCGGGCACGCTGATGCTCGCGCCTGGCGCCGACCAGAGCGCGGCGACGCTGCTGCCGGGCCGGGTCGAATGGACCACGCGCTTCTGGCCACTGCTGACCGGGCGCGTGCAGATGCACATGCGGCAGACGGAAGCGATGCCCGATGCGGTCACGCTCGACGCGACGTGGCGCGGCGCGGTGCTGTCGGCGGGGACGATGGCCGTACCCGCGTCGCTGCTCACGGGGCTCGGTACGCCGTTCAACACGCTCGACCTGCAGGGCGACGTGCGGCTCCGCTGGAGCGACTGGCGGCTCATCGGCAACAACGCGTTCGGCCAGCTGACGGTGACGATCGATTCGATGAGTTCGCGCGTGTCGCGCGTGAAGCCGCTCGGTTCGTACCGCGCGGTATTGCAGGCGAAGGGCGCGGGCGCCGATCTCGACCTGTCGACGACGCAGGGCCCGCTGTTCCTCGACGGGCACGGCAGCTTCGGCCCCGGCCAGGGGGCGTTCCGCGGGACCGCGCATGCGGCGCCGGAGCAGCAGGCGAACCTCGCCGGGCTGCTGAACCTGCTCGGCCACCCGATCGGCAACAACCAGGTTTCGCTGATCTTCGGCGACGCGCAGCGCTGATTACGCGCGTCGCCCGCTTTCCTTCCTACTTCTGCGCGAGCGGCGCAGCGACCGACGGCGCGGTGGCCGCGGGCGCGGCCGCACCGGACGCCGGCACAGGCGCCGGCGCCGCCATGTCGCCGTTCTCGCGCGCCATCTCCGACACGTTCCAGCCGCCGCCGAGCGCCTTCACGAGCCCGACCGACGACACCATCCGCTGCCCGGCGATCGTCGCGAGCTTCTGCTGCGCGGTAAACGCGGTGGTTTGCGCGGTCAGCACGTTCAGGTACGCGACCGTGCCCGCCTTGTACTGGTTCGTGACGATCGCGAGCGCGTGCTCGGCGCTGTCGACGGCCTGCCGCTGCACGTCGATTTCCTGCGCGAGGATCCGCTGCGACGCGAGGTTGTCCTCGACGTCCTGGAACGCGGTGAGCACCGCGAGGCGATAGGCGGCGACGTCCTGGTCGTAGGTCGCGCGCGCGGCGTCGGTCTGCGCGGCGCGCAGCCCCGCGTCGAACAGCGTGGCCGCGAGTTGCGGGCCGACCGTCCAGAACCGTGCCGGCAGCGTGAACAGCTGCGACCACACCGAGCTCTGGAAGCCGCCGGTGGCCGACAGCGTCAGCGTGGGGAAAAACGCGGCGATCGCGACGCCGATCTGCTCGTTCGCGGCCGCCGCCCGGCGCTCGGCCGCCGCGATGTCGGGCCGGCGCTCGAGGATTGCGGACGGTACGTCGACCGGCGTGATCGGCGGCTCGGCCGCGAGCGGGTTCGGCGGCAGCGAGAAGGTCGACGCAGGCTCGCCGATCAGCGTCGCGATCGCATGCTCGTACTGCGCGCGGGCGACGCCGTTGTCGATCTGCGCGGCCTGCGCGCTCTGCAGCTGCGTCTGCGCCTGGATCACGTCCGCGCGCGCGGCGACGCCCTGCGCGTACTGGTTCTGCGTGAGCTGCAGCGAGCGTTCGTACGATTTCACGGTGTCGTCGAGCAGCTTTTGCAGCGCATCGGACGTGCGCAACTGGAAATAGGTCTGCGCGAGCAGTGCCTGCTGCGACAGCCGCGCGTTCGCGAGATCGGCCGCCGCGGCCGCTTCGCCGGCGCGCTGCGCGCTGACGGTGCGGCTCACCTTGCCCCACAGGTCGGGTTCCCAGCTGGCGTCGAGGCCGACGCTGTAGCTGTTGTTGATCGACCCGGTCGACCCGCTGCCGAAGCTCGACGACGCGCCCGACGACAGCGACGTGCGCGGCGACCGCGCGCGCGAGCCCGATGCGGTCAGCCCGACGGTCGGGAAATACGCGGCACGCGCCTCGGTGACGAGCGCGCGCGCCTGCCGGTAGGCGGCCGCCGATTGCGCGATGGTCTGGTTCGACGCGTTGAGCTTGCCGATCAGCGCATCGAGCTGCGGATCGTTGTAGACCGTCCACCACGCGCCGCGGTCGGCGCGATCGGCGGGCTGCGCGACTTTCCAGCCGGCCGGCGCTTCCTTGAAGGCGGCGGGAATCGACGTGTCGGGCCGGTGATAGTCGGGCCCGACGGCGCAGCCGGCGAGCAGCACGGCCGTCGCAATGGCGACGGCGGCGCTCAGCGGGCGAACGGCGCGCGGGAGGGGGGCGTACGGCATGGTGGTTTTCCTGTCTGGGCGTGACGGCCGGCGAGCGGCGCCGCGCGATGCGGTCGTCATGCCGCTGGCGGACAAATGGTAACTGACGGCGGGAAAGCTGCGCAGCCCTAAGGGTACGGTGCGCGGCGGCCCGGATGTGTTACCGGCGCAGCTGGCCGGTTTACCGGCCATTACGGCCGGCTTGCGGGAAAACGGACGTGCGAGCGGGCGCGCGACGCCCGCCACGCGTGACGCGGCCGGCGCTCAGGCGGGACGTTCGGGAAAGCGGCAGCGGTGCGGCGTCAGTGGCAGCGCACGGGCACCGGCACCGGGACGGACTCGGCGGCGGCCCGCCATGTCGACGGCTCCGTCACGGACGGGGCCGACTGGCTCGTGCGGCGGGCGCCGCCCTTCGCGTTGCGCTGCCGGCGATGATCGAACCATGCGAACCCGAGCGCCGCGAGCGAGCCGCCAGGCACGACCAGCATCGTCACGTACAGCGCGATCTTCCAGCCGCGGTGCGGCCCGGAAAACACATGATGAGCGGTATCGGTCAGGTTGCGGCGCAGCGCACCGGCGGCATTTTTCAGGAACAGCATCGCGAACATCCTCGGGTGCCCGGCAGCGCGGGCCAATCGGTCAGAACATAGTCTCCGGCAGTGCAACATGCACGTCGTAACTGGTTGACCTAAATAATATTGACTAAGCAATCATTTTTCAAGATACTGGGCGCGTTCAAACCCGAAACGCACTATTGCTGCGCGCGCAATCGCATGACCGGCGGCCTCTACGATCCCGACAACATCGCGCTGGAAACGAGCCTCGGCTATTACCTGTCGAAGGCGAAGCAGGCGCTCGTCGAGCGGATGGATCGTGCGCTCGAGCCGCTCGACCTCACCGCGCAGCAGATCGGCGTGATCCTGCTGCTGTCGCGCGGCTACGCGCGCACGCCGTTCGAACTGTCGCGCAAGATGTCGTACGACAGCGGGTCGATGACGCGCATGCTCGACCGACTCGAACGCAAGGGGTTGATCGCACGTGCGCGCAGCGAGCAGGACCGCCGGATGATCGAGCTGACGCTGACCGAGCGCGGCATCGAAGCCGCCCGCGCGCTGCCGTCGCTGGTCGCGACCGTGCTGAACGCGCAGCTCGAAGGCTTCTCGGCCGACGAACTGGCGACGCTCATCGGCCTGCTGCAGCGCTTCATCGCCAACGGGCCCGGTTCGACCGGCTGCCCGACGCCCGACGAACCCGGCTGCTGATGCGTACGGAGCCTCCATGTCCGGATTTAAACAATCGCTTATTTATCTGTCTGGGCAGAAGATGACAGGGCACGTGCTCCGCTTTTCCCCTTTTTCATTCCACCCGGCCGGGCCGCGCTGCGTCGCGCGCCCGTGCGTTGTGCCGGCGCGTCCCGCGCGCCGCGTCTAGGAGATTCCGATGTCCGCCACCACGGCATCCGCCCCCTCCCCCGCCGCCGAACCGGCGCCGCTGACCGGCGGCGCGCTCGCGCTGCTGACCGTCGGGCTCGCGCTCGGCACCTTCATGGAAGTGCTCGACACGTCGATCGCGAACGTCGCGGTGCCGACCATCTCGGGCAGCCTCGGCGTCGCGACGAGCGAAGGCACATGGGTGATTTCGTCGTACTCGGTCGCGTCCGCGATCGCGGTGCCGTTGACCGGCTGGCTCGCGCGGCGGGTCGGCGAGGTGCGGCTGTTCACGCTGTCGGTGCTCGCGTTCACGATCGCGTCGGCGCTGTGCGGCCTCGCGACCAACTTCGAGACGCTGATCGCGTTCCGGCTGCTGCAAGGCCTCGTGTCGGGGCCGATGGTGCCGCTGTCGCAGACGATCCTGATGCGCAGCTACCCGCCGGCGAAACGCGGGCTCGCGCTCGGGCTATGGGCGATGACGGTGATCGTCGCGCCGATCTTCGGCCCGTTGTTGGGCGGCTGGATCAGCGACAACTACACGTGGCCGTGGATCTTCTACATCAATTTGCCGATCGGCGTGTTCTCGGCGACCTGCGCGTACTTCCTGCTGCGCGGCCGCGAAACGAAGACGTCGAAGCAGCGGATCGACGCGATCGGCCTCGCGCTGCTCGTGATCGGCGTGTCGTGCCTGCAGATGATGCTCGACCTCGGCAAGGACCGCGACTGGTTCAACTCGTCGTTCATCGTCGCGCTCGCGCTGATCGCGGTCGTGTCGCTCGCGTTCATGCTCGTGTGGGAGGCGACCGAGAAGGAGCCGGTGGTCGACCTGTCGCTCTTCAAGGACCGCAACTTCGCGCTCGGCGCGCTGATCATCTCGTTCGGCTTCATGGCGTTCTTCGGCTCGGTCGTGATCTTCCCGCTGTGGTTGCAGACGGTGATGGGCTACACGGCCGGCAAGGCCGGCCTCGCGACCGCGCCGGTCGGGCTGCTCGCGCTCGTGCTGTCGCCGCTGATCGGCCGCAACATGCACCGGCTCGACCTGCGGATGGTCGCGAGCTTCGCGTTCATCGTGTTCGCGGGCGTGTCGCTGTGGAACGCGACGTTTACGCTCGACGTGCCGTTCAACCACGTGATCCTGCCGCGGCTCGTGCAGGGCATCGGCGTCGCGTGCTTCTTCGTGCCGATGACGACGATCACGCTGTCGAGCATCTCCGACGAGCGGCTCGCGAGCGCGTCGGGGCTGTCGAACTTCCTGCGCACGCTGTCCGGCGCGATCGGCACCGCGGCCAGCTCGACGTTCTGGGAGAACGACGCGATCTACCATCATGCGCGGCTGTCGGAATCGGTGAGCGTCTACGCGCAGAACACGACCGACTACCAGGGCGCGCTCGCGCAGCTCGGCATCGTCGGGCAGACGGCCAATGCGCAACTCAACCAGCTCGTCACGCAGCAGGGTTTCATGATGGCGACGAACGACTTCTTCCACCTGTCGGCGGGCGTGTTCATCGCGCTCGCGGCGCTCGTGTGGATCACGAAGCCGAAGAAGGGAGCTGGGCCGGCGATGGGGCATTGATGATCCGACGGGCGGCCATCACGGCCGCCCTTTTCGTTTCACCGTTCGCTTCATCGCCCGGCGGCCCGGCCTTCACCCCCTCGCCCGCAATCCCCCGAACGCCAGATCGTCGCCCGGCGCGAGCGGCAGCGTCGCCCGCGCGACGTCGAGCCACGCGCGCGCCGCGTGCGACAGGTAGCCCTTCTTCAGCCAGCCGAGCGCGATCGCCCACGTGATTTCGGGCTCGACGATCGGCCGGCACGTGAACTGGCCCGCGTCGAGCCGCCGGCAATACGGCTCCGGCAGCAGCGCGATGCCGACGCCCGCATGCACGAGCGCGGCCATGAAATCCCAGTGGCCGCTGCGGCTTACGATCGACGGCGTAAAACCGGCCTGCCGGCATGCATCGAGCACCGCGTCGTGCAGCGCGAGGCTTTCCGCATAGAACACGAACGATTCGCGCGCGAGATCGGCGAGCGGCACGGCCGCATGGTCCTCCCAGCGCGACTCGCGCGGCGCGACGAGCCACAGCGGCGCGCGCACCATCGGCAGCCGCTCGAACGTGCCGGGATCGACCGGCTCCAGCAGCCCGCCGAGTTCCAGCTCGCCCGACGTCAGCGCGGCCTCGATCATCCGCGCGCCCTGCTCGAACAGCTTCAGCTCGATGTTCGGGTAGCGCTGCTTGTACGCGGCGATGATCGGCGTGAACAGCGAACCGCCGAGCGGCGGGATGCCGATCGTCAGCTCGCCGCGTCCGAGCGTGCCGAGATCGTTCAGCTCCGATTGCAACTGCGCCTGCGCGGCGAGCACGTCCTGGCCGCGCTGGAACACGATCCGCCCGGCGTCGGTCAGCACCATCTGCCGGCCGTCGCGCAGCAGCAGCGGCGAACCGATCTCGTCTTCCAGCGCCTTCACCATCTTGCTGATGGTCGGCTGCGTGACGAACAGCTTGTCGGCCGCCGCGGTGAAGCTCTGCTGGCGAACCACCTCGACGAAGTACCGCAGCGCGCGCAATTCCATCGATCACTCCCCAGATTGGTGCAGCTGAATTCAAGCGAATTCCGAATTGGAATGACAAGGATAGAGACAAGTCATTTTATTTATGGTTAGGGGAAACCCTATACTGACGCCATCGACAGAAACATCTGTAGGGAGTCCCGCCATGAACAAGCCGTCCGCCACTGCCGCCGCCCGCCCTGCCGCTTCGGGCAGCCTCGCGCACACGGGCCGGATCGTGCTGCAGGCCGCCGCGCTCGGCGTGCTGTGGATGGCGGTCGACTGGGCCGTGCGCAAGGTCGGGCTGCCGATTCCGTCCGGCGTGATCGGCCTCGCGGTGCTGCTCGTGCTGCTGTTCTCGGGCCGCGTCGCACCGGCGTGGGTGAAGGACGGCGCGAACTGGCTGCTGTCCGACATGCTGCTGTTCTTCGTGCCGGCCGCCGTCGCGGCCGTGCAGTACGGCGGGCTGTTCCGCGAGGACGGCTGGCGCATCGCGCTGGTGATGCTCGCCGGCACCGCGTTCGTGATGGTCGCGGTGGCCGTCGCGGTCGATCTCGCCGCGAAGCTCGAACGCCGGCTCGCCGCGCAGCGCGTATTCGCCGAGCGCCGCCGCGCGCGCCTGAGCGCCGTCGCGCACTGAGCCGGAGCCGCTCATGCTCGCCGCACTAGCGAACCTGCCCGCCGACCGCGTGAATACCGCGATCTCCGTCGGCTGCTTCGTGCTGACGATCGTGCTGTATTTCGCGTCGAAGCGGCTCTATGCGTACAAGAAGACGCTGCTGTTCTCGCCGCTCGTGTTCGTGCCGGGCGTGCTGGTGCTGCTCGTGCTGCTGACCGGCATCCCGTATTCGGTCTACTTCCGCGACACGCGCTGGCTGATGTGGCTGCTCGGCCCGGCGACGATCGCGTTCGCGGTGCCGATCTACGACTATCGCGACCTGATCCGCCGCCACTGGCTGTCGCTGTCGGTCGGCGTTGCGGTCGGGATCGGCGCGGGCGTGTGCGGATCGCTGCTGCTCGCGAAGCTGCTGCACCTGTCGCCCGAGCTGCAGCGCTCGCTGATGACGCGCTCGGTGTCGACGCCGTTCGCGCTCGCCGTGTCGGACAAGATCCACGCGCCGAAGGACCTCACGGCCCTGTTCGTGATCGCGACCGGCATCTGCGGGATGCTGCTCGGCGAACTGGTGCTTGCACTCGTGCCGATGCGCACGCGGCTCGCGCGCGGCGCGCTGTTCGGCGCGGCCGCCCACGGCGTGGGCACCGCGAAGGCGCGCGAGATCGGCAGCGAGGAAGGCGTCGTGTCGAGCCTGACGATGATGATCGCGGGCGTCGCGATGGTGCTGATCGCGCCGCTGCTGTCGCTGCTGCCGATCTGACGATGGATGCGCGGGCGGGCGCCGCTGGCCCCCCCGCCGCGCTGCTTGCCTGAAGGCCCGGTTCCCGCCGGCCGTACTCCGCCCCGCTCCCGCCTGATCGTTTTCCCCCGCCGTTCCTGCCCCGCATCGCGCCGACATCTGGCCGACGCCCGGCCGACAATCGGCTGAGATAGCCGCAAATCCCCCCTCTTTTCCGCCCATCGGCCTCGGCCCGGATGCCGAACAATGCATGCTACGAGACATCACGCACGCATTCACATGGCCACGACTGCAACCCCGACCGCCGACAAGCCGGCTTCCTCCGGCAAGTTCAAGCGCATCGCGCTCATCGCCGTCATCGCGCTGGGCGCGGCCGCCGCCGCCGCCGGCGGCATGTACGTGTTCCTGAGCAAGGCAGGCGTCGGCCATGCGAGCGCACCCGCCGAGCCGGCGCCGCTTGCCGCGCCGGTGTTCTTCGCGCTCGACCCGCTGACCGTGAACCTGCAGTCCGACGACGGCGCGCAGCACTACCTGCGCGTCGGCCTGTCGCTGAAGCTCACCGATCCGAAGGCGCAGGAGCAGCTGACCGCGCGGATGCCGGAAATCCGCAGCCGGATCCTGCTCGCGCTGTCGAACAAGCATCCCGAGGAGCTCGCGACGCCGGACGGCAAACGTTCGCTCGCGAAGGAGCTGCGCGCGCTGATCGAGCAGCCGACCCAGCCGGGCAACCAGCGCGCGAAGGTCGACGAGGTGCTGTTCACCGAATTCGTCGTCCAGTAACGCGGCCGCGAAAGGAGCGCGTATGGGTCACCAGGAGTTCATGTCCCAGGAGGAGGTCGATGCCCTCCTCAAGGGCGTCACGGGCGAAACCGATGCGGTCGACGAGCAGCGCGACACATCGGGCGTCCGCCCCTACAACATCGCGACGCAGGAGCGGATCGTCCGCGGCCGGATGCCCGGCCTCGAGATCATCAACGACCGCTTCGCGCGCCTGCTGCGGATCGGCATCTTCAACTTCATGCGGCGCACGGCGGAAATCTCCGTCAGCCAGGTGAAGGTGCAGAAGTACAGCGAATTCACCCGCAACCTGCCGATCCCGACGAACCTGAACCTGGTGCACGTGAAGCCGCTGCGCGGCACGTCGCTGTTCGTGTTCGACCCGAACCTCGTGTTCTTCGTCGTCGACAACCTGTTCGGCGGCGACGGGCGCTTCCACACGCGCGTCGAGGGCCGCGATTTCACGGCCACCGAGCAGCGGATCATCGGCAAGCTGCTGAACCTCGTGTTCGAGCACTACACGACCGCGTGGAAGAGCGTGCGGCCGCTGCAGTTCGAATTCGTGCGCTCGGAGATGCACACGCAGTTCGCGAACGTCGCGACGCCGAACGAGATCGTGATCGTTACGCAGTTCTCGATCGAGTTCGGGCCGACGGGCGGCACGCTGCACATCTGCATGCCGTACTCGATGGTCGAGCCGATCCGCGACGTGCTCAGCTCGCCGATCCAGGGAGAGGCGCTCGAGGTCGACCGCCGCTGGGTGCGCGTGCTGTCGCAGCAGGTGCAGGCCGCCGAGGTCGAGCTGACCGCGAATCTCGCCGAGATCTCGTCGACGTTCGAGAAGATCCTGAACCTGCGCGCGGGCGACGTGCTGCCGCTCGAGATCGAGGACACGATCACCGCGAAGGTCGACGGCGTGCCGGTGATGGAATGCGGCTACGGAATTTTCAATGGTCAATATGCGTTGCGCGTGCAGAAGATGATCGGCGCGAGCGATTCGATGAAGGAAGGTGGATATGAGTGAGCTGAACCAGACGCCCGACGACGACATGCAGGCGATGGCCGATGCGGCCCTCGCGGCGTCGGCCGCCGACGCGAAGGCGCCGGCCGCGGCCGACGAAGAGCAGGGCCTCGACGACTGGGCGGCCGCGCTCGCCGAGCAGAATCAGCAGCCGGTGCCGGCGGGTGCGACGGGCGCCGGCGTGTTCCAGCCGCTGTCGAAGGCCGCGGCGAGCTCGACGCACAACGACATCGAGATGATCCTCGACATCCCGGTCAAGATGACCGTGGAGCTCGGCCGCACGAAGATCGCGATCCGCAACCTGCTGCAGCTCGCGCAGGGGTCGGTCGTCGAGCTCGACGGCATGGCCGGCGAGCCGATGGACGTGCTCGTGAACGGCTGCCTGATCGCGCAGGGCGAAGTCGTGGTCGTCAACGACAAGTTCGGTATTCGCCTCACCGACATCATCACGCCCGCCGAACGCATCCGGAAGCTGAATCGATGAACGTCGTGAAGCCCGGCCGGCGCGTGTGTCGCGCGATCGCAGCGGCGGCGCTTGCCGTCGCCGCATCGCTCGCGTGCACGCCGGCCGGCGCCGCCGACATGAACGCGGTGAACCACGCCGGTTCGATCGCGTCGAGCGTGACGGTCGGCTCGGCCGTGCCGTCGCTCGGCATCGGCGCGGTGCTGCAGACGCTCGTCGGGCTCGCGGTCGTGATCGGCCTCGTGTTCGCGTGCGCATGGCTCGCGCGCCGCTTCGGCTTTCAGCCCGCGCGACGCGGCGGCCCGCTGAAGGTCGTGTCGAGCGTCGGGCTCGGCGCGAAGGAAAGCGCGACGATCGTCGAGATCGGCGACACCTGGCTCGTGCTCGGCGTCGCGCCGGGCAACGTGCGCCTGCTGCATACGCTGCCGGCCGGTTCGGTGGCGACCGCGGAGTCGACCTCGACCGACGCACCCGCCGGCGGCAATCCGTCCGACGGCGCCCTGCCCGGCACGTTCGGCTCGCGTTTTCGCGACGCGCTCGCGGGCGAAGCCGCGAAACGCCTCGGTCGCGGCAAGGACCGCTGACATGGCGTCGCGCCCTCTTTCAGTCTCCGCATTCCGATGAAACACGCATTCCTGCGTCACGCGGCGCGCGTCGCGCCCGTGCTGATCCTCTGTCTCGCGCCCGCGCTTGCCTGCGCGCAGGCGAACGGCCTGCCCGCGTTCAACGCGAGCCCGGGCCCGCACGGCGGCACCACCTATTCGCTGAGCGTGCAGACGATGCTGCTGCTCACGATGCTGTCGTTCCTGCCGGCGATGCTGCTGATGATGACGAGCTTCACGCGCATCATCATCGTGCTGTCGCTGCTGCGCCAGGCGCTCGGCACCGCGACGACGCCGCCGAACCAGGTGCTCGTCGGGCTCGCGATGTTCCTCACCTTCTTCGTGATGTCGCCGGTGCTCGACCGTGCGTACAACGACGGCTACAAGCCCTTCTCCGACGGCTCGATGCCGATGGAGCAGGCCGTGCAGCGCGGCGTCGCGCCGTTCAAGACCTTCATGCTGAAGCAGACCCGCGAGACCGATCTCGCGCTGTTCGCGAAGATCTCGAAGGCCGCGCCGATGCAGGGCCCCGAGGACGTGCCGCTGTCGCTGCTGGTGCCCGCGTTCGTCACGAGCGAGCTGAAGACCGGCTTCCAGATCGGTTTCACGGTGTTCATCCCGTTCCTGATCATCGACATGGTCGTCGCGAGCGTGCTGATGTCGATGGGGATGATGATGGTGTCGCCGTCCACCGTGTCGCTGCCGTTCAAGCTGATGCTGTTCGTGCTCGTCGACGGCTGGCAACTGCTGATCGGCTCGCTCGCGCAGAGCTTCAGTTAAGCGGAGGAACACGCGCGATGACGCCCGAACAAGTGATGACGCTGGCGCACCAGGCGATGATGGTCGGCCTGCTGCTCGCGGCCCCGCTGCTGCTGGTCGCGCTCGCGGTCGGCCTCGTCGTGAGCCTGTTCCAGGCCGCGACGCAGATCAACGAAGCGACGCTGTCGTTCATCCCGAAGCTGCTCGCGGTCGCCGCGACGCTCGTGATCGCCGGCCCGTGGATGCTGACGACGATGCTCGACTACCTGCGGCAGACGCTGCTGCACGTCGCGACGCTCGGCGCCGGCTGAGCGGCGCGCACCGCCCCGCGGCGATGTTCTCGGTCACCTACGCGCAGCTCAACGGCTGGCTCACGGCGTTCCTGTGGCCGTTCGTGCGGATGCTCGCGCTCGTCGCGACGGCGCCCATGGTCGGCCACGCGGCGGTGCCGGTGCGCGTGAAGATCGGCGTCGCCGCGTTCATGGCGCTGGTCGTCGCGCCGACGCTCGGGGCGATGCCGGACGTCACCGTGTTTTCCGCGCAGGGTATCTGGATCCTCGTCACGCAGTTCCTGATCGGCGTCGCGATGGGTTTCACGATGCAGCTCGTATTCGCGGCCGTCGAAGCGGCCGGCGACTTCATCGGGCTGTCGATGGGGCTCGGCTTCGCGACCTTCTTCGATCCGCATTCGAATGGCGCGACACCCGCGATGGGTCGGTTCCTGAACGCGGTCGCGATGCTCGCGTTCCTCGCCGTGGACGGCCACCTGCAGGTATTCGCGGCGCTCGCCGCGTCGTTCCAGTCGCTGCCGGTGTCGGGCGACCTGCTGCACGCACCGGGCTGGCGCACGCTTGCCGCGTTCGGCGCGACCGTGTTCGAGATGGGGCTGCTGCTGTCGCTGCCGGTGGTCGTGGCGCTGCTGATCGCGAACCTCGCGCTTGGCATCCTGAACCGCGCGGCGCCGCAGATCGGCATGTACCAGATCGGCTTTCCCGTCACGCTGATCGTCGGGTTGCTGCTCGTGCAACTGATGATCCCGAACCTCGTGCCGTTCGTGTCGCATCTGTTCGACATGGGGCTCGATGCGATGGGGCGGGTGTTGATCGGGTGGCGGTAGGCGCCCTGCCGACGCCCATAGATCTTCTTCTGCCTCATGCGGGCCGCACTTTCCTTCCGCGATTCGCCCTGCGGGCACCCCGGCATTTGATTCCGACCGTGCCCTTTTTTTCGTCCTTTCCGCAGCCGCGGCGCGCCCGCCCCATGCGACAACCGGCCCGAATCCGCTTCCAGCCCGTCCGGCGGGCGATCGCGGCCGATGCGCGCGCGTTCGTCCCACATCGGCGCTTGACCTGCGCCGACCGACTCGCTAGCGTTTCGGGTTTGCCCGGGCGGCCATTGCCGCCGGTGCCGTGAGCGCGCCCGACGTCCTGGCGCGCGCGGCCGGGCTCCGATGGAAAAGACGATGCAGAAACTCGATGCGGCCAGCCCGCAGGCGATGTCGACGGATTTCACCGCCGACAACGTCGCGCGCCTGAAGGCGCTGTTCCCCGAACTCGTGACCGAAGGCCCGCACGGCGCGTCGGTCGACGTCGACGTGCTGAAGGCGCTGGTCGGCGAACGCACGGTCGGCGACGCCGACGAGCGCTACGGCTTTCACTGGCACGGCAAGCGCGCCGCGCGCCAGGCCGCGCTCACGCCGTCGACGGGCACGCTGCGGCCCTGCCCCGACGACAGCGTCGCGTGGGACGACACGCGCCATCTGATGATCGAGGGCGACAACCTCGACGTGATGAAACTGCTGCACAAGAGCTACGCCGGCAAGGTGAAGCTCGTCTACATCGACCCGCCGTACAACACCGGCAGCGATTTCGTCTATCCGGACGACTTCAGCGACAGCATCCGCCACTACCTGGCGATGACGGGCCAGACCGAAGCCGGCGTGAAGCGCAGCACCAACACCGAGGCGAACGGCCGGTTCCACACCGACTGGCTGAACATGATGTACCCGCGCCTGAAGCTCGCGCACGCGCTGCTGTCCGACGAGGGGCTGATCGCGGTGCACATCGACGAGCACGAAGTGCATGCGCTGGTCCTGATGCTGCGCGAGATCTTCGGCGAGGAAAACGAGCTCGGCGTGGCCGTGTGGGACAAGCGCAACCCGAAGGGCGACGCGCGCGGCGTCGCGTACCAGCACGAATCGCTGGTGCTGTTCGCGCGCAACGCCGAGACGCTGCTCGAACGCGCGCCGCTCAAGCGCCCGAAGCGCAACGCGCAGCGCATGCTCGACGCCGCGCACGACGCGGTGTACCGCAGCGGCAACCCGAAGGACGCGCAAAAGGCGTACCGCGCGTGGATGAAGGCGCAGACCAACCTGTCCGGCGGCGAGGTGATGTACGACCGGCTGTCGGCGGAAGGCCGCGTGTACCGCCTCGTGTCGATGGCGTGGCCGAACAAGAAGAAGGCGCCGGACGAATATTTCACGCCGCTGATCCACCCGGTCACCGGCAAGCCGTGCGCGATGCCGGCGCGCGGCTGGCGCAACCCGCCCGCGACGATGCAGGCGCTGCTCGAGCGCGGCCAGATCGAATTCGGCCCGGATGAAACCACGCAGCCGCAGCGGATCTACTACCTCGACGAGAACATGTACGAGAACGTGCCGTCCGTGCTGCCGTTCGCCGGCTCCGACGATGCGCTGCTGAAGACGCTCGGCATCCCGTTCGACCTGCCGAAGCCGGTCGACTTCGCGGCGGCCGTGATCGGCTGGTGCACGCGCGGCGACGACATCGTGCTCGACTGCTTCGCCGGCTCCGGCTCGACCGGCCACGCGGTGATGCAGGTGAACGCGACCGACGGCGGCGCGCGCCGCTATATCCTCGTGCAGTTGCCCGAGGCGCTCGATCGCCGCGACAAGACGCAGACGGCAGCCGCCGATTTCTGCGCGAAGCTGAAGAAGCCGCTGACGCTCGCCGAAATCACGAAGGAACGCCTGCGCCGCGCCGCGCAGCAGGTCGCGCGCGACTATCCGGAAAGCTATGGCGACCTCGGTTTTCGCGTGTACCGGCTCGACACGACCAACGTGATCGAGTGGGACCCGCGCCGCGACGATTTCGACCATGCGCTGTTCGCGTCCGTCGAACACGTGAAGACCGGCCGCACCGAGGACGACCTGCTCGCCGAGCTGACGCTCAAGCTCGGCCTCGACCTGTGCACGCCGGTCGAGCATCACCAGGTGGGCGGCAAGACGGTGCACCTGATCGGCCGCGCGATCGTCGCGTGCTTCGATGCGCGCATCTCGCGCGACGACGCGGGCCCGCTCGCCGACGGCATCGTCGACCTGCTGGATGCGACCGGCGCGTCGCGCGACGTCACGTGCCTGTTCCGCGACAGCGGCTTCGTCGACGACGTCGCGAAGCTCAATCTCGCCGCGCTGCTCGAACAGCACGGCGTGAAGCGCGTGCGGAGCCTGTGATGCGGCTGCATTTCGAAGCGGATCTCGACTACCAGCGCGAGGCGATCGACGCCGTTTGCGACCTGTTTCGCGGCCAGGAATCGTATCGCGGCGACTTCAGCGTACTCGCGAACGCCGCGCCCGGCACGACGGCCGCCGCGCAAGGTTCGCTCGGCTTCGCGGTGTCGGAGCAAGGCGTCGGCAACCGGCTGTCGCTGACCGACGACGCGCTCGCGCGCAATCTCGCCGACGTGCAGTTGCGCGGCGGGCTGCCGCCGTCCGGCCTGCCCGGCTCGCGCGACTTCACCGTCGAGATGGAGACAGGCACCGGCAAGACCTACGTGTACCTGCGCACGATCTTCGAGCTGAACCGCCGCTACGGCTTCACGAAATTCGTGATCGTCGTGCCGTCGATCGCGATCAAGGAAGGCGTGCACAAGACGCTGTCGATCACCGAGGATCATTTCCGCGCGCTGTACGCGGGCGTGCCGTACGACTACTTCCTGTACGACTCCGCGAAGCTCGGCCAGGTGCGCCACTTCGCGGCGAGCGCGGCGATCCAGATCATGGTGATGACGGTTGCCGCGATCAACAAGAAAGAGATCAACAATCTCTACAAGGACAGCGAGAAGACCGGCGGCGAGAAGCCGATCGACCTGATCCGCGCGACGCGGCCGATCGTGATCGTCGACGAACCGCAGAGCGTCGACGGCGGGCTCGAAGGGCGCGGGCGCGAAGCGCTCGCCGCGATGGCGCCGCTCTGCACGCTGCGCTATTCGGCCACGCACGTCGACCGGCACCACATGGTGTACCGGCTCGACGCGGTCGACGCGTACGAGCGCAAGCTCGTCAAGCAGATCGAGATCGCGTCGGCGATCGTCGAGGATGCGCACAACAAGCCGTACGTGCGGCTCGTCGGCGTGTCGAACCGGCGCGGCGCGATCAGTGCGCGCGTCGAGCTCGACGTCGCGACGGCGGCCGGCGTGAAGCGCCAGATCGTGTCGGCCACCGACGGCGACGATCTCGAGCGGCTGACGAAACGCGCGCTGTACGCGGGGCTGCGGATCGGCGAAGTGCACGCGGTCAAGGGCGCCGAATACGTCGAGCTGCGCCATCCGGAAGGCGAGGCGTTCCTGTCGCTCGGCGAGGCGTTCGGCGACATCGACACGCTCGCCGTGCAGCGCGAGATGATCCGCCGCACGATCCGCGAGCATCTCGACAAGGAATTGCGCCTCGCGGAGCGCGGCGTGAAGGTGCTGTCGCTGTTCTTCGTCGATTCGGTCGAACGCTATCGCCGCTACGACGAGAACGGCGTGCCGGTAAAGGGCGACTACGCGCTGATCTTCGAAGAGGAATATGCGCGCGCGGCGCGCGTGCCGGCCTACCGTGCGCTGTTCGACGGCGTGGACGTCGCCAAGGAAGTCGAGCGCGCACACAACGGCTACTTCTCGATCGACCGCAAGGGCGGCTGGACCGACACGAGCGAAAGCAGCGCGGCGGCCCGCGAGAACGCGGAGCGCGCGTACGGCCTGATCATGCGCGAGAAGGAAGCGCTGCTGTCGTTCGACACGCCGCTGAAGTTCATCTTCTCGCACTCGGCGCTGAAGGAAGGCTGGGACAACCCGAACGTGTTCCAGATCTGCACGCTGCGCGACATCCAGACCGAGCGCGAGCGCCGCCAGACGCTCGGCCGCGGGCTGCGCCTCGCGGTCGACCAGGACGGCGAACGCGTGCGCGACCCGGGCGTGAACACGCTGACCGTGATCGCAACCGAGCGCTACGAGTCGTTCGCGGAAAACCTGCAGAAGGAAATCGAGGCCGATACGGGCATCCGTTTCGGGATCGTCGAGGAACACCAGTTCGCGGCGCTGCCGGTGCAGGAAGACGACGGCCCCGCGCATGCGCTCGGCATCGAGCTGTCGCGCGTGCTGTGGAACCATCTGCATGAGCAGGGCTACGTCGACGCGCAGGGCAAGGTGCTCGACCGGCTGAAGGACGCGCTGCGCCAGAGCGCGCTCGTGCTGCCGGATGCGTTCGAGCGGCTGCGCGCGCCGATCGTCGCGACATTACGCAAGCTGTCGGGCCGCTTCGCGGTGCGCAACGCCGACGAGCGCCGCGCGATCGCATTGCGGCGCGATGCGTCGGGCAAGGCGGTCGTGTTCGGCGAGGAGTTTCGCGCGCTGTGGGATCGCATCCGCCACCGCACCGTGTACCGCGTCGAGTTCGACAACGCGAAGCTGGTGCGCGACTGCACGGCCGCGCTGCGCGACGCGCCGGACATCGCGCGTGCACGGCTGCAGTGGCGCAAGGCCGAGATCGACATCGGCAAGGCCGGCATCGAGGCGATCGAGGTGGCCGGCGCCGGCACGGTGCTGCTCGACGAAGGCGAATTGCCGCTGCCCGACCTGCTCACCGAGCTGCAGGACCGCACGCAGCTCACGCGCCGTTCGCTTGCGACGATCCTCGCCGACAGCGGCCGGCTCGACGATTTCCGCGTGAATCCGCAGCAGTTCATCGCGGTCGCGGCCGACGCGATCAACCGCTGCAAGCGGCTCGCGCTCGTCGCGGGCATCGCGTACCGCAAGCTCGGCGAGCGCCACGTGCATGCGCTCGAATCGTTCGAGAGCGAAGCGCTGACCGGCTACCTGCGCAACCTGCGGCTCGATGCGCGCAAGTCGATCCACGAGGCGGTCGTGTGCGAGACGGACGCGGAGCGCGCATTCGCCGATGCACTCGAAGCGCACGACGGCGTGAAGCTGTACGCGAAGCTGCCGGCGTGGTTCCGCGTGCAGACGCCGCTCGGCAGCTATCACCCGGACTGGGCCGTGCTCGCGGAACAGGACGGCGGCGAGCGGCTGTACTTCGTCGTCGATACGCCGAATGCCGACGGCCACGTGCCGAGCGAGCACCAGCGCGCGAAGCTCGCGTGCGGCGAAGCGCATTTCCGTGCGCTGGTCGACGGCGACGGCGCGGCGCGCTTCGTGCGGGTCAGGCAGCCCGATGCGTTGTTCGAACCTGCGGCGCCGCTGGCGGGCGCCGGGCGGTAAGACGAAGGGCGGCGACGAGCCGCCCATTTTTATCGGCGTGGCTCGGCCTTTATCGATCGTGCCGAGTGCCGGCAGCGCCTGTTGCTCCCGCCGGTTCTCATCTTGTCATCCGCGTGAAAGCGATCCGTATTCTCGCGGGCGGGCGCCGCGGTTACGGCTGGTTGCAAATCGGGTCGGCACGATGTTTTTACCCGCCCCGTCACGTTGCGTTTTCTCCATGAAAGAAGGGCGCCGAAGCGCCCTTCTTCTGCATTCCCTGGCCGGGCTTACAGCGTGCGGCCGAATGCGTTGCGATGCGAATGATGCGTGGACGTCGACGCATGCGCGGTATGGCCATGCGCGTGCGTGTGACCACGGCCCGGCTGCGTGCCGGCGCGATCGGCGATCGTGTCGGAACGGTCGGCCGCGCGCGCGAGGCCTTTGTCGCGGTCGCCCGCGTGCATGCCGTTCGAGTTGCTCAGCGCCTGACCGCTCATGTGGCCGGCGGACATGCCGCCCGCGTTGCCGCCCGAGCCTCCTGCGCCATGGCCGCCCCCGTTGCCCCCGCCATTGCCGCCGGCCGCCGCATGGGCGGACACCGAGCCGAGCGCGAGCAGCGCGGCCGTCAGGACGGACAGATATCGTTGCTGTTTCATCTTGTACTCCCCGGAGCGCGTTGATGTGACTGCATTGTATGAAGGCGCGACATTCGCGCCGCACGACGTTGTAAATGATCGTAACGACGCGCGCGCGCCACGCATTCGTCGGATCAATCCGCGGTGTACGCGCACGCAGGAACGGTGGGAACGAAGCACCGGAGCGACGCCACGGCATCGCCCCGGTGACGAGGTCGCTTACTGCGCCGGCTGCATGCCCTGCGCGGCGGCCTTGTGCTGCGCGGCCTGTTCTTGCGCGTGCTTCTTTGCCATGTGATGGCCCACGATACAGCCGCCGACCGCGCCGACCACCGCGTGGTGCCCCGCATAGTGGCCGGCCACACCGCCGGCCACCGCGCCCTTCATGCAGCCCGCCGCGTGCGCGCTGCCGATCGTTGCGAGCGCAACGACAGTGGCGGCGGCACACAGCCTGATGTATCGCACGGGCATCATGTTTTCACTCTCCTCTTGCGACGATCAGATGGACCGCTTAATCCCAGCGGCCGCCACGCCAGCCACCGCGATCGCGCCACTCGTGCTCGCGCCATTCATGGCGGCGCCATTCGCGTTCGCGCCATTCGCGCTGACGCCAGCCGTCGCCGCGCCAACCGTAGTCGCGATAGCCGACCGGCGCGTACATCACCGGCGGAGGCGGCGCCACGTAGACGGGCGCCGGCGCCGTGTAGACGCCCGGCACGCCGATGCCGACCGACAGGTCGACGTGGGCCGACGCGACGCCCGAGGCTGCCAGCGCCGCTACACCGAGAACTGCACCGAGAATAAGTTTCTTGCTCATTTCGCGACTCCCTGCACGTGTCGTGCGTCATGTGACTACGGTTCGGAGTCTAGGCACCGGACGCTGACACAGGTGAAACGGGTATGCGAGACAGGTAACGGACGTTTACGGGTGCCCGCAAAGCCTGATGGAGCAAGGGAAAGGCGACGTTCCACACACCGTTGCAGCGATGCACAGGGTCGGTAAAAGGGAATTTTCGGCACGAAACCGGCGATCGGATCGAACTCGCCGGTGTGCACGGGGAGCGAACCGCCCTCGCCCTGCGGCGCGGGCGGCTCGCAACAGTGCGCATTACGCGCGGATATCGTCGACGCTGCGCAGCCAGTGCACGCTGAACAGGTTGTCCGCGTCGGTCCACACGGTATCGGGTGCGAACCCCGCGCGGCGTGCCATCGCGTGGAAGCCGTCGATCGTGAACTTGTGCGAGTTCTCCGTGTGGATCCGCTCGCCGGCTTCGAAGCGGAACGCGTGGCCGCGCACGTGCACGGTCTGCGCGACGTCGCTGACGAGATGCATCTCGATGCGCTGCCGCTCGCGGTCGTAGAACGCGCAGTGCGAGAACGCGTCGACGTCGAAATCCGCGCCGAGCTCCGCGTTCGCGCGCACCAGCAGGTTCAGGTTGAACTGCGCGGTCACGCCCTGCGCGTCGTTGTATGCGAGATGCAGCGTGCGCTCGTCCTTCACGAGATCGACACCCACCAGCAGGCCGCCGCCGCGCAGCAGCCGTGCGGCGTCACGCAGGAACGTGTCGGCCTCTTCCGGCGAGAAGTTGCCGATCGTCGAGCCGGGAAAGAAGCCGATGCGTCGCCGCGGCGTTTCGGTCAGCTCGGCCAGTTGCTCGGCCTTCGTGTAATCGGCCGCGAGCGGCGCGACGTCCAGCCACGGATAGGCCGCACGCAGCCGCGCGGCGGCGCCGTGCAGGTAATCGGCGGAGATGTCGACCGGCACGTAGCGCGCCGGCGCGTTCGCGTAATTGTCCGCGAACGCGTCGAGCAGCACGCGGATCTTTTCGAGCGAACCGGCGCCGAATTCGACGATGTCCGCATGCGGGCCGACGCGCCGCACGATCTCGGCCGCGCGATCGCGCAGGATGCCGAGCTCGGTGCGTGTCGGGTAGTACTCGGGCAGTTCGCAGATGCGGTCGAACAGCGCGGAGCCGGCCGCATCGTAGAAGTATTTCGGCGGGATGCTGCGCGGCGTGCGCGACAGTCCGTCGATCAGGTCGCGCTCGAACGCGCTCGGCCGCGAATCGCGGGCGGGTTGCAGGCCACCGCTCGTGGCCGTCAGGTCAGACGTCTCGCGCAAGTCGCACCCCCGTGAATTGCCAGCGTGCCGCCGGCGGAAAGAAATTGCGGTACGTCGGCCGTTCGTGCCCGGGCGGCGTCGCGATGCTGCTGCCGCGCAGGACCTGCTGGCCGACCATGAACTTGCCGTTGTATTCGGCGGCTACCCCGGCCAGCGGCCGAAAGCCCGGATACGGCTCGTAGGACGAACGCGTCCACTGCCACACGTGCCCGAGCATCTGCCGGATCCCGTCGGCCGCAAACGCGGTTTCCCATTCGAATTCGGTCGGCAGCCGCGCGCCGGCCCATTCCGCATACGCGGCCGCCTCGTAGAAGCTCACGTGACACACCGGTGCGTCGGGCGCCAGCGGTTCGACGCCGTGCAGGCCGAACGTGCGCCGCACGCGCGTGGCGGCCGCATCGTCGTCGTCCGGCATCCAGTACGCGGGGCCTTGCCACCCTTCCCGCTGCACGGTGGCCCAGCCGTCGGACAGCCAGAACTCGGGGCGCGTATAGCCGCCGTCGGCGACGAACGCCGCGAATTCCGCATTCGTCACGAGGCGGTTCGCGATCTCGTACGGCCGCACGAGCGCGGTGTGGCGCGGCCGTTCGTTGTCGAACGAGAACGCGTCGCCGTCGTGGCCGATCTCGACGAGGCCGCCGGGTTGAGGCAGCCAGCGCAGCGGGCCGGCGTCGCCCGCGGCGAGCGCGTCGCCGTCCGTCGCGTTATGCGGCCGGAACGCCGGCTTCAACGGGTTGCACGAGAACGCATGCAGCATGTCGGTGACGATCAGCTCCTGATGCTGCTGCTCGTGATGCAGGCCGAGCACGAGCTCGGGCGCGATCGCGTCGAGCAGCGCCGCATCGGCGCCGGCCAGCGTGCGCAGCATCGCGTCGTCGACGTATTGCCGGTACGCATGCACGTCGCCCAGCGACGGACGTGTAAGCAGCCCGCGCTGCGGCCGCGGATGGCGCGGGCCGAGCGCTTCGTAATAGGAATTGAAGAGGAACTGGAACGCGTCGTCGAACGGCGCGTAGCCGGGCACGCGGCGCATCAGCACGACGGTTTCGAAGAACCAGGTCGTATGCGCGAGATGCCATTTCGTCGGACTCGCGTCGGGCATCGACTGCACGGCCTGGTCTTCGGCGGACAGCGTCGCGGTCAACGCGACGCTATGGGCGCGCACGTCCTGGTAACGGCGCTGAAGCTGTGATGCAAGAAGGCTCATCGGTTTACCGTTCACGTCGCGATTCGCTGCGTTGCGTTGCCGGAAAAGGGAAAGCCTTGCGCTGGGATGCGCGCGGCTGACGGGCGATTTGCTGCTGCGTCGTCGGGCAGCCGGCGCGCGCGCCGGGCCGCTCATGCGGCTTCACTTCATCTGCCCGTGCAGAACAGTATGGTCCAGAAATGTGAACGTCGCGAATCGGATTTCGGATGAAACGAAGACGAAAGAAAAATGAAAGAATTCATGACGTCGGCACGCGTAAGTAATGAACCGTCGGCGCCCTTCGTAGCGGGGCTGGCCGACAAACGCAATACGCGTGCCCGCGGCCGCGCGCTACTGACGTCCGGTGACAGCCGCTCGGCATGCGTGAAAGGTCGATGGCGCGCATGCGCCGCAGGAGCGGCGTCAGGCGGCCGATTCGTCAGTCGATATCGCGACCTTCTTGGTGCGCCGCTCAACGGCTCCGTCCTTCGCTTGCCGTCGCTTTCTTCTCCAGCCGTAAAAAATTTTCTGCGTCGATGTCACACGCGCGGGGTGCTCGCTCGTCATATCGGCGGAACCCACACGAAAGGAGAAGCAACATGACTGCGAAACTCAATCCGTTTGCCGCCGCTCCCACGCTGATGAAGCAGTGGATGACCGTGTCGGTGGCCGCGGCCGGGAGCCTCGAGCCGACGCTGATCAAGCTGGTCAAGATCCGCGCGTCGCAGATCAACGCGTGCGCGAACTGCCTTAACATGCACACCGTCGAGGCGCGCGAGCAAGGCGAGACCGAGCAGCGCATCTACCTGCTGTCCGCGTGGCGCGAAGCGCCCTGCTACACCGACCGCGAGCGCGCGGCGCTGGGCTGGACCGAGGCGCTCACGCGGCTGTCGGAGGGCCACGCGGCGCACGAAGCGGCCTATGCGGCGCTGAACGACCATTTCAGCGAAGAGGAACAGGTGAAACTCACGGTGATGATCAACGTGATCAACGGCTGGAACCGGCTCGCCGTCGGCTTCGGGCTATGGGTCGACCCGGCCGACGCGAAGGCCGCCGCCGCGAAGATGGTGGCTTGATGCCGAGCCTCGACCCGGCCAGCGGCCGCGCCGACGAACGGGCCGACGCGGCGGCGAGCTTCGATCCGCTGCGTCGCACGCTGATCCGCGTCGCGTACCGGATGCTCGGCTCCGTCGCGGATGCCGAGGACATGGTGCAGGAGGCGTTCATCCGCTGGATGAACGTCGACCGCACCGAGGTGCGCGTGCCCGAGGCGTTCCTGCGCCGCATGGTGATGCGCATGTGCGTCGATCAACTGAAGTCCGCGCGACACCAGCGCGAAACCTATATCGGCCCGTGGTTGCCCGAGCCGGTCGTCGAGGAAGACGAACAGGACGATGTCACGCTGCCGCTGCTGCTCGCGCTCGAACGGCTGTCGCCGCTCGAACGCGCGGCGTTCCTGCTGCACGACGTGTTCGGCGTCGAATTCGACGAAGTGGCCACGACGATCCAGCGCGACCCGGCCGCATGCCGGCAGCTCGCCGCGCGGGCCCGCACGCACGTGCGCGAGGCGCGACCGCGTTTTCATGTCGAGAAGCAGCGCGGGATCGAACTCGCCGAAGCGTTCTTCGCGGCGTCACGCAGCGGCGACATGCGCGCGCTCGGCGCGATGCTCGCCGAGGACGTGAGCCTGCATTCGGACGGCGGCGGCAAGCGCACGGCGGCCGGCAAGCCGGTGTTCGGCTTCGAGCTGGTGATGCGGGTGCACGCATACCTGGCCGAGTTGTTCGGCACGCATGTGTCGAAGCTCGTGCGGGCCGGGTTCATCAACGGGTTGCCCGGTTTCGTCACGCTGGAAGCCGACGGTGAGCTGCAGACGACTGCGCTCGAGATCGACGACGGGAAGATCGTCGCGATCTATGTCGTGCGGAATCCTGACAAATTGAAGCATCTGCATTGAGGGCGGCGCGAGCATGCGCCGTATGCGATGTGGATGCATGGCGGCGGCGCCGTCCGCCCTCTTCGTTCTTCCCTGCGTGGCCGATCGCCGGCTATCGCGATCAGGACGTCGCGCCTCCGACGTTGCCGATCATGTACAGCAGTACGCCGAGCAGCGGTGTCGCGACGGCGAAACCGGCCGCCGCCAGCCAGTTCGTGCCGCCTTGCGCCTCGAGCAGCGCGAGAAACGATTCGCGAGACGTCGCGTGCGGGCGCAGTTTTTCGATCTGGCGTTCGACGTATCGCTTGTAGAGGCTGTTCCCGCACCAGCCGAGCGAGACCGCGATCCCGATGGTAATCGGGTCGAGCGTGCTCGATTCGAAGTATGTCGGGAAGTACAGCAACTCGACCAGCGTGATGCCCAGCGTGACGGCGAGCACGACGGCCGCCTGCCAGTACATGCATCGATACGCCATCCAGGCCGGGCCCAGGAAGCACGCGGCCCAGTTCCACGATTGCCGGCTCTTGCGCGAGTCGGCGATCGCCCATTTTCGTTCGTACCAGGCGGCCTTCGTGCCGACGTAAGCGGCAATTTCGTCGTTGCTCGCGGATGAAGCGGCGGTCGTGGCCTCGGACATGATCGTGTGCTCTCAGTTGCGCGGATTGCGCGTCGTTGTTTTGATGCGGTGGAAGTCGGGTGACGGGCGATGCCGCCGCGTCGATGCGCACACGATTCTACGCGCCGCGCAGCGGCAGCTGTGTGGCGAATCGGAGGTTGATGACGATGCGATGCCGGGCCGTGACTCGCGCAACGCATCGGGGCTTCATGCGTTGTTTCGGACCGAAAAAGAAAAACGCCACGCGAGGTTGCCGCGTGGCGTTTGTATGTTGGCGAGCCGCGTTGCCTGTAGGCAAGTTGTGCTGCCGGACCCCTTCATTTTGTTCGTTGGTAGGCTCGATTGGATTCGAACCAACGACCCCCACCATGTCAAGGTGGTGCTCTAACCAACTGAGCTACGAGCCTAAGAAGCCGCGAATTATAGAGAGGGTTTTGGGGGAGCACAAGCCCCTTCGTCAAAATTTTTCGAATCGGCGTGCGCGGTGGCTCGCGATCGACGTGGCCTGGCGATGCGGGCACGCTGAAGCTTCAGCTGTTCGCATCACAGGAAAACGCGTCGATGTGCTGTGGTGTTATCCACATTGCCCTCTGGATAACCGTTCGGGAACGCTCTGGATTCACAGTGGAACGATTGAGGATATGTCCGCGCGGCTGTGAATCGACGAAAAGTTGTTCTGTGCTGCCGGACGCTGTTCACGTCGCACACCCAGGGTTATGCATTTCGGTTCGCGTTGAAAATTCAGTGCGTTACGGAGGTTATCCACTGTGGGGCACAGGGTTTGTTAACTATCACTACGTATATATACGAACCCTGTTAACACCTTTGGATAAGCACAGTCCGTCGACTGTGATCCGTGCGGGATATGCACTGCGAGCAGCGCGCGGACAACGGAAGCGGGATGCTGTGAAGCGCTCGAGCGATACGTGAGCCTTCGTGTCTGTAGAATCGCCGGCACTGTGTTGCCGCTACACGGGCGAGCGATTCAACGTGAAGTTCGATTTCGGCTACGGGGGGTGTCGAACGTGTCGGGCAACTCTCCGACGAAGACATCGACGCGATCGTCGGATGGCTCGCCACGGTGAGCCGGATGAACTGACAGGCACAGGGACATGACCGATTCCTTGACTGCGCTGCAGCGCTGGTACGAATCTCACTGCGATGGCGTGTGGGAACACGTGCACGGCATCGAGATCGCCACGCTCGACGGCATGTCATCCGGCAAGGCGATCAATCGGGCGATCGAGGGACACGATGAAATCGAAGCAGGACGAGGGCGCCACAAGCGCTACCCGCAACCGGAGGCGCTAATGGAACCGCTCGTTTGCCATCGACACGGCTTCGATGACGCGAATCCGCTCGGGACGTCGATGAAGGATGTCGTCTTTCCGGAAACCGGCGAGATTCTCAGGGTCTGTCTGACCAGGTGACTTCGGAAGCGATGAAGGAACGCGCGGCCTTCATATGTGGATAACCGCGGCACAAAACGATGCGAAACGCTGTGCCGGCAAAAGGTGAGCGTTTGCACGGATGACAAGCTGGGCCCGGATCTCGGCGAATCATGACCTCGATAAGCCGCTCAGAATGTTTGGGCACGCGACTGGACGGAGAGAAGCACGCCTTGAGAACTGGGTGCATGCGAAACGTACATCGGGGTTCGTGCGCTTGCCGACATCGCGTATGTGGACAACCCGCACGCCCAACCAGTCGAATCGCTGTGCGTTGGACAGGTGAGCGCCATGCATTCGACCATGCGAATCAACTCGAACGCCGTGTGGATATCGACCAGCCAAGGCACTCGAAATCCTGTGCATTCAACGGGTGAGGGTACGGGAATTCGGTGAGGGCGTTCGCATGACCTCACGGGGCGTGGATATCGCGCTTCCATACAACTCGACGCCACGATTTCCCGGTGCTGTGCAGACACCGACTCGGCTGGCGTCGCGAGAGAAGGCGGCATAGGGCAGGACAAAGTCGCCCGGCGAGGATGATCGTTCGCTATGCTGCCGGTGACAACGCATCGATTCCATCATTCGATACACATGGGCACAACAGCACGGACCATTCTCAAAGCCATTCTGAGCATCCCCATTGCCTTTGGGCTCACCTATCCCCTTGTCTATCCCTCCGAAGACGGCGGCGTTCTCGGTGAAATAGCGGTGCTTGGGCCAATCGGAAGCATCGTCGTCATCGCGGTTTTCCTGGCTCTGGTCTATGCCTACGCGAGCGACCTCAGGACTATCCTGAAATCGGTCAGCCGGGGATCGCGTGTGGCCGAACCCAACAGCGTCTGGCTGATGTTCCTCTTGCCCTACAACTTCATCGAGGACTTCTTCATTATTTCCAACGTCGCGAAGTCCCTGGAAGCGGAGTCTCGTATCAATCCGGCGCTGTCGGGTTTGCGCTCGTTCGGCCGGATCAGCGGCATCGGGTGGTGTGCTGCCCAGGTTCTTTCGTTGATACCCAATATCATTGGCTCCATCGCCGGCGGCGTCGCGGTTTTCCTCTGGGTTTGGCACTGGGTGTTTGTGCGCCGAACGAACAAGATGCTTGCCGGCAGCCGGGTCTCCGTGGCGACTCTACCCGGACGGACAGGATCGTAGTTCGCCTTGGAAGCCAGATCGCTTACCCGTGATCGATGTGGAAATCCCGTTCAGCGACGACTCGAAACCCTGTGATTCCAAAGGTGAGGGCGTCGGCGCGGCCCGATGTGCATAACAGCCGGGGAAAGTCAGTCGAAACGCTGTGCATGCGAATGGTGAGCGGGCCCCGTTCAAGCCCGTCGGGCCGCCCCACAAAAGCCGCTGGCAGCTGCCACCAACCGCCAACCGGGCGCGCATCCTACCGCTTCAAGTCTGCTGATCGAGCGCCTGCACGACTGCCTTCTCGCCAAGACTCCCGGCCGGCCCGACCACCGCATAGTTGAGCCCATTTACCGACCCATACCGCGCGAGCAGCGCGCCATCCACGCGTTGCCCGTTCGGTAGCAGCCGATGTCCCGATTCCGCCGGCCGGAGATAGAAGCTCAGCGTCCGTCCCGCATCATCCTCATAGAGCACCATTGCAGCAGTCGCCCCGCTGTCCGTCGTGAACAGCCGCCCACCGACCGGCCTGAACCCCGCCGCGCTCAAATCCGGCAGCTTCGCCGATGCGCCCACGCCTTTGGTGAGCCACCCTTGCAAATCGCCCGCACCGGTCGGCCGGTAATCGACCTTGGCCGTCCGATCGACCACCATCATCTGATAAGCCTTGACCGCATCGCTCATCGGCGCGATGGGCGGCGCCGCGTTCCACCCGCGCGCCTGCCATCCGCCGAACGTCCCGAGCCCGACGCAGAACACGAACGAAGCCGCCATCGCGAACCGCATCCGCGCGCGCTCCGCCCGTCGGCCACGAATCGCGGCCGGATCCAGCGCGGGGTTGTCCGCCGGCATCCGCACGCTTTCCAGCGCGGCCCGCAGCCGCTGCGCGTCTTGCTGCCATTGCTTCACCTGTTCGGCGCGCGCCGGATGCAGCGCGAGATAGCGCTCGACCGCGGCACGCGCATCGTCGTCGAGCTGGCCGTCGACATAGGCCTGAAGGTCATGTTCATTCGGAGGCGTGTTCATTTCTTCATCAATCGGAGAGAAGGAGCAGGAAGTTCGCCGTCGCTGAGCTGGCGCAGCGCCTGGCGCGCACGGGAGAGCCGAGACATCACGGTGCCGATCGGCACCTCGAGCAGGTCGGCGACTTCCTGATAGGTGAAGCCCTCGACCGCGACGAGCAGCAGCAGGCTGCGCTGCTCGTCCGAGAGCCGGCCGAACGCTTCGAGCGTCGCGCGCGCCGCGAATTCGCGTTCGGCGGACGGCCAGTGCGCTTCGTCGTCGTCGCGGATGCGGCCGAGCAGCCACGCGTAGCGCTTCGCGCTGCGTTTGCCATCGAGAAATTGCCGGTACAGGATCGTGAAGAGCCAGCTGCGCAGCGACGCGTCGTCGCGACGGCTCGTCCAGCGCGACAGCGCGCGCTCGAGCGTCGACTGGACGAGATCGTCGGCCGCGTGGACGTCGCGCGCCAGCCAGAGCGCGAAGCGTCGCAGCCGGGGGATGAGTTCGCGCAATGCTTCGTCGTCGAGGGCGGTGGAGGGCATGGCCGGGCCGGTTGCCGAAAGGGTTGTAGATGCCGCGTAGGACGCCGGCCGGCATCGGTTATTCCCTCCAGCATACGAAAAAATTCTCCATGGAATAAAGCGGCGTGGGCGGCGTCCTACACGCGTTCGACAATGATCTGACGATCGGGAGTGCATTCATGAAGCAATCTTCTTCTTCGCCGCAGCGCGAGCCCGGGCGGGGCGGGTGGCGCTGGGCCGTGATCGGCGGCGCGGTGGCCGGCATGGCCGCGGCGTTCGGATATGCCGGCGGGTGGCTCGCGCCGGCGCGTCTGACCCCGCACCGGCTCGTCGACGCGCTGCAGACCAACAGCGGCATCCATCCCGGCTACCGGCGCAATCACGCGAAGGGTGTGTGTGTGACCGGCTACTTCGAAGGCAACGGCGCCGCGAGCGCGTATTCGGTCGCGCCGTTCTTCAAGGCGGTGCGTACGCCGGTGGTCGGGCGTTTCGCGTTGCCGGGCGGGAATCCTTATGCGCCGGACAGCAGCGTACCGATCCGCAGCCTCGCGTTGAAGCTCACCGCGCCGGACGGCGAGCAATGGCGGACCGGGATGAACGCGATGCCGGTGTTTCCGGTCGCGACGCCGCAGGCGTTCTACGAACAGACGCTCGCGACCCGGCCCGATCCGAAGACGGGCAAGCCCGATCCGGCGAAGGTGAAGGCGTTTTTCGGCGCACATCCGGAAGCGGGCGCGTTCCTGCAATGGGTGAAGGGTGCGAAGCCGAGCGCGAGCTACGTCACCGAAAGCTATTACGGGCTGAACGCGTTCTACTTCGTCGACGCGGCCGGCAAGCGTCAGGCGGTGCGGTGGCGCGTCGTGCCGGAGCAGACGGCGGGCGCCGGCGACGTCGCGACGGCCGCGGATCCGAACGTGCTGCAGCAGGACGTGACGCAGCGCATCGCGGCCGGCCCGCAGAAGTGGAAGCTGCTGGTCACGCTGGCGGAGCCCGGCGACCCGGTGGACGACGCGACGAAGGTCTGGCCCGCGCAGCGCACGACGATCGATGCGGGCACGCTCGTGCTCGATCGCGTGGAGGCGCAGGACAGCGGCCCGTGCCGCGACGTGAACTACGACCCGACGGTGCTGCCGCAGGGGATTCAGGTGTCGGGCGATCCGTTGCTGGCCGCGCGTTCGGCCGCGTATGCGGATTCGTATCTGCGGCGCACGAGTGAAGAGGCCGGCGTGGCAGGCGTGGCGCGAGTGAGTGGGGAGGGACGGTGATGAAGGCTTCGACGACGTTTAGTTTGCCGGCGCGGGTGCTGCACTGGGTGATGGCCGCGATGATTCTCGCGATGCTGTTCATCGGGGTGGGGATGGTGGCGTCGGTTTCCGGGCGGCACGAGATCCTGGTGGCGATTCACAAGCCGCTGGGCGTGGCCGTACTTGTGCTGGTGTGTGTGCGGATCGTGGTGCGGATGCTGTCGAAGCCGCCGGCGTTGCCCGACGATCTGCCGTGGTGGCAGAAGGTGGCCGCGCACGGGTCGCATCTGGTGCTGTATGCGCTGATGGTGGCGATGCCGCTGATCGGCTGGGCGATGCTGTCGGCGGGCGGGTATCCGGTGACGCTGGGCGGCGGCGTACAACTGCCGGCGCTGGTGGCGGCTGATCCGGTGACGTTCGCCTGGCTTCGGGTTGCGCATCGCGTGCTGGCCTATCTCTTCTTCCTGACGTTCCTCGCGCACTTTGCCGCGGCGCTGTATCACGGGCTGATTCGGCGGGACGGCGTGGTGAGGGCGATGGTGGGGCGGTAATCGACGGACGGTTGTGTTCGATACGGCGGGGCAGTTCACGGGCGACCGAGGCTGCGCCTGCCGTGTCGCCTATATATGGGCGACAGGAAGTGCTCAACGGTCCCCGCCATAGCACGTCAAAAATATTTCACAAAAGGGGTTGCGGAGACCGGGGCGGATGCATAGAATCACGCCTCTTTCGCGCTAACGGAAACGCAGCGCGGGGGAAGAAGAGGGAAGCGGTGCTGTTGAAGTCGGTTTAATCGATTCCAGTGCACGCGAAATTAAACCGCAGTCGTCGCAACGAAGTAGTTAAAAAAGTTGTTGACGAGTCTCAAAAAACGGTTGATAATCTCGCTTCTCTGCTG
>NZ_LZXX01000092.1:0-278644 GCF_001729305.1 Burkholderia sp. A2
TGCGATTGCAGACCGGTGTGCGAATCGCGAATCGTCGACAGCAGGTCGTTCGAGCGTTGTTCGAACGTCGACGCCTGTGCAGCAAGGTCACGCGTCGTTTGCGCCAGCGCGTCGCAGATTTCCTGCTGACGGCCCGCACTATGCGCGCCCGCACGCTGCCATTCGTCGCCCAGCTTCGCGGCCATCGCGGCCAACGAATCGTTCCACGCCGACAGACGCTCTTCGTCGCGTGCGGCGAGTTGCGATTGCAGACCGGCATGCGACTCCTGCATCGCGGCGAGCGTCGCGGCCGAATGGCGTTCGAACGTCGCGGCGGCCTCACCCAGCGCGCGCGCATGCTGGCCGGCCAGCGTCTCGCCAACCTGCTCCTGGCGCGCCAGCGCGTCGCGCCATGCGTCCGACAGGCGGCCTTCCGTCGATTCGAGACGCGCCGCGACGCCGTCGAGCAGAGCCGACGAACGCTGCGCGAACGTGTCGGTGAACTGGCCGAGCGTCGTCTGCAACTGCTGCGCGACGGCGTTGCCCGCCTGACGTTGTTCGTCGATCGCGCGGTTCCAGACAGCCGTCACGTTGCCGGTGGTCTTCTCGAAGCCGTCCGTCAGACCGTCGAGCTGACGCTGCACCGCGCCCGTCACGGTATCGCGCAGCGCGGCCATCTCCTGCGCGAGCCCCGCCATCGTCGCGGCGACGACCGGCTGCAACGCGGCACCGGCCACGCGCGCGCTTTCGGCGGCGCTTTCCTTCAGCGCGTCGCCGACGTTCGACGCCAGGCCCGCATACGCCCGCTCGGTCCGGTCGAAAAACGCCTGCTGGCTTTCGAGCTGACGATCGTGCAACGCGACGCTGCGCGCCTCGAGCGTCGTCATCATCGTCTGCAACCGGTCGACCAGCGCCGGCATCACGTCGGCCTGCCGCTGCAGCAGCCGGAACGATTCGTCGCGCTGGTGCGCGGACGAATGCACGCGCAGCGTCGTCGCGATCTTCGCGTCGAGCTGCTGGGCCGCGTCGATCCGCTCGCGGCGCACGAGCGCGGACAACAGCCCGAGCATCGCGGACGTCGCGACGCCGGCGATCGACGTGCCGAACGCGAACCCGAGCCCCTTCACCGGCGCGATCAGCGACGCGCGGATCGCATCGAGATCGGTCGCGCTTTCGAGCGCGGCGCCCGTGCCCTTCAGCGTGACGACCATCCCGAGCAGCGTGCCGAGCATGCCGAGCAGCACCAGCAGGCCGACGAGGTAAGGCGTGAGCGCCGGGCCCGGCAGCGCGACGCGCGCGCCTTCGACGCGGGCGCGCACCGCGCCGCGCAGGCCCGGATGCAGCGTGTCGAGCCACGTGTCGAGCTTCGCGGGCGGCTCGGTCAGGCCGGCGACCGCGCGCGACAGCGTGGCGGTCGCCTGCCGGTAGCGCAGTAGCTCCCATGCGCCGGCGACGTAGCACGCGCCGATCAGCAGCGTGACGGCCGCCGCCAGCGGGTTCGACGCGACATAGCCGGCACCGATCCAGCCCACAGCGAGCAGCCCGGCGACGAAGACAACGAGATCAAGGCGAATTCTGGACATAGCGTGTTGATTAGCAGGTGCGAAGGGCCGCGAGCAGCCCGTCTACCGTTTGAAACCGGACTTCGAGTTCGGCAAGCAGGATGCTTTGCATCTCGTCGCGAAACGTATCGAGCCATGCGCCGGGCACGATCGCCGCGACGGTCGGGGTATCGGCCACCGGGCCTTCATCGGCCGGAGCCGATGCGTCGGCGGCGTCGGGCGCAGCAGCGACCGCAGCTTCGGCCTCGGCCAGCGCCTGCCGCTCCGCTTCGCGCAGCCGCGCGAAGCGCGTGCCGAGCAGCGCGGGCACGGCCGACAGCAGGCTGCGCTCGCGCGCGCCGAGCACGCGCTCCATGATCGTGTCGAGCGTCGCGAGCCGCGCCATCCCGGACGAGCGCGCGGCGAGCGCGACGCGCAGGCGGCCGCGCAACTGGCCGATCGCCGTTTCCATGTCCTGCTGGAGGGTCAGATAACGTTGGCGAAAGTCCGCGAAATCGGCCGTATCGGCGGCCGGCGGCGGCAGATCGCCGGGCCGGCGCCGCGCCCGCTGCCGGTTGGTGGCCGTGATCGCCTGCGCGAGGTCGTGGCGCACCCGCGCGCAGTCGCGCTCGGCGTCGTAGCCGCGCACGCCGGCCGCGACGCCCGGCGGGCTCGCATTCAGCGCGGACGACAGCGTGATCGCGTCGGTCCAGCCGAGCCACTGGCTCAGCCGGTCGGACAGCGTCTGCCGGGATTCCGCGACGTCGGCATCGGCCAGGCGCGCGAGCAGCCGGACGAGCGTCGGACCGCTCAACGCCGGGCGCGGAGATGCTTGCACCATGCTGCAAACCGTCAAAAAAGGCAGCAGTTTACACGTCGTCGGGCGCTGGACCGCCAGAATCGGGGAAGCGGCGCGGTCCGGCGTGCCGCGCGACAGACGGGAACGCCCGTCACGCAAGGCTCGGCGGGCGGTGGGAGGGGCGGGAAACACGGTCGGCGGCGGCCGGCGAGCGGCCGCGCCATCGGGAAGTCATGCGTCGTGTGTGTGCAGTGCCGACCCGGCATGAACGACGAAGGGGCCGAGCCGCCGCGACGGGTGCGGGCATTCCGCAAGACGCGCCCGACCATGGCCGAACGATGAACCGGTAATCATGGAATTCGGGACGCCGGCGGGCGCTCGGGCGAGCGGCCGGGGCGGTTTCCGCCGCTAACCGGCGACGGCCATGGCCGGCCGCCGCCACGTGCCGATAAAGAAGCGCTCAGATCCCCGCTTTCGGCGCATTCAGGATCAGCCGCAGCCCGAGCAGCGTGATCGCGCCGGCCGCGATGCGGTCGACCCATTTCTTCGCGCGCAGGTAGAGTTCGCGCGGCCGGCGCGTCGAAAAGCACAGTGCGACGAGCGTGTACCAGCCGAATTCGACCGCGAACACGAGCGGCGGCAGCACGAGGTAGCACCACAGCGGCGGATGCTGCGGGAGCAGCGCCGCAAAAATGCTGCCGTACCAGATAGCCGTCTTCGGGTTGCTGAGCTGGGTCGTGAGGCCGGTCCAGAACGACTTGCGCGCGCTGCCGCCGGCCATCGCCTGCGGATCGTCCATCGCGATCGGCCGGTCGGCGCCGCGCCAGATCTTCGACGCCATGTAGATCAGGTACACGCCGCCCGCGACCTTGAGGCCCACATACAGCCATTCGACGGCCTGCAGCAGCGTGTAGAGCCCGGCCAGCGCGACGCCGCCGAACACGATGCCGCCGATCCCCATGCCGAGCGCGGTGGCGAGTCCGTCGCGGCGCGACAGCCCGATCGAATTGCGGGCCACCAGCACGAAGCTCGGCCCCGGAATCATCGCGCCGAGAAACAGCGCAGCCAGGATGGCAAGTACGGCAGCCGATGCGGTCATCGAAGTCTCCTTGATCAGCGACGCCGCTGCGCCGGCGCCTGCGTGTCGTTTCCGACGGTCGGAGCGCCGATTCTGGCACGCTTCGCGCATGGCCGAAAGCGGCCGTGCGCTGCTATGCTGGCCCTCTTTCCCGTCATTCCGCGCCGCCCCATGATCGAGATCCGCGCCGCCCGCCATCCCGACGCTGCCGCCGCCGTCGCAGCGATCTTTCGCGAGTACGTCGCGGGCCCGACCGCCAGCGTCGAATTCCAGGACTATGCGCTCCGAAATCCGGCGTCTGGCGCTGAATTTCCCGGGCGCGATCTGTAACGCCGCGCGGCTGATCGTCATTCATCTTTTCGACCGGACCGCCCGCCATGCGCGCTCTTCGCCTTTCCATCCTGCTGCTCCCACTGCTCGCGGCCCTCTCGTTCGGCGCCCGCGCCGACACCCTGCCGAAGTCGATCGCCGCGCAACTGCCGCCCGGCTACCAGCCGCTGCTCGCGCAAGCCGGCCCCGATCTCGACAACGGACGGCACAGCTTTCTCGTCGTCGTGCATCGCGCGGTCGACACGCGCGATCAGCCGTCGCCGCGCCCGCTGCTGATCTATGAAGAACAGGCCGACCGCACCTACCGGCTCGCCGCCCGCAACGACCAGGTCGTACTGCGCGCGAACGAAGGCGGCCAGTGCGATCCGTTCGATCCTGAAGACGCGGCCGACAACGGCTTGTCGGTGAAGGGCCGCTATTTCACCGTGCAGAACTTCGTCGCGTGCGGGCAGCACTGGACCGACTACATCACGTTCCGCTACGACCCGCGCACGCGCGGCTGGCTCTTTTCGAACCGGATCGTCACCGAATCGTTTCCGCTCGACGACAAGCCCGACCACGTCACCGTCACGCGGGCCGACGCGCACCGGCCGGTGTCGTTCGGGCAGTGGAAACGCAACGACTAGCCGCCCGGTACGCATCCACGCCCGCGGCGGTGCCGGTTTTCAACGCGACGCGCGGTCCGCCCGCCGCTCGCGGCGTCCGGCCAACAGGTCTACCATAGGCGCTCGTCGCCCGCGCGACCGCCGGCACGGCATGCGGCTTGCGCCTACCCCTTTCCTCGTTGCCCCCGCACAGGAGGACGTCATGACGCAACACTTCGATGCGATCGTCATCGGCACCGGCCAGGCCGGGCCGCCGCTCGCCGCGCGGCTCGCCGGCGCCGGCATGAAAGTCGCGATCGTCGAGCGCGGCCGCTTCGGCGGCACCTGCGTGAACACCGGCTGCATCCCGACCAAGACGCTGATCGCGAGCGCGTACGCCGCGCAGCTTGCACGACGCGCCGGCGAATACGGCGTGTCGGTCGGCGGCCCCGTCACCGTCGACATGAAAGCGGTGAAGGCGCGCAAGGACCAGATCTCGGGCCGCTCGAACCACGGCGTCGAGCAATGGGTGCGCGGCCTCGACAACACGACCGTCTTTCAGGGTCATGCCCGCTTCGAACGCGCGAACGCGGTGCGCGTGGGCGATGACGTGCTCGAAGCCGAACGCATCTTCATCAACGTCGGCGGACGCGCGCAGGTGCCCGCGATGCCCGGCCTCGACTCGGTGCCGTACCTGACCAACTCGACGATGATGGACGTCGACTTCCTGCCCGACCATCTCGTGATCGTCGGCGGCAGCTACGTGGGGCTCGAATTCGGCCAGATGTACCGCCGCTTCGGCTCGAAGGTCACGATCGTCGAGAAGGGCACACGCCTGATTCGCCGCGAGGACGAAGACGTATCGCAGGCCGTGCGCGAGATCCTCGAAAAGGAAGGGATCGACGTGCAACTCGACGCGAACTGCCTGAGCGCGCGCCGCGACGGCGACGGCATCGTCGTCGGCCTCGACTGCGCGGGCGGCGGCCGCGAAGTCGCGGGCTCGCACCTGCTGCTCGCGGTCGGGCGCGTGCCGAACACCGACGATCTGGGGCTCGACCGCGCGGGTATCGACACCGACGCGCGCGGCTACATCACCGTCGATGAACAGTTGCGCACCAACGTGCCGGGCGTCTGGGCGCTCGGCGACTGCAACGGGCGCGGCGCGTTCACGCACACCGCGTACAACGACTACGAGATCGTCGCGGCGAACCTGCTCGACGACGATCCGCGCAAGGTGTCCGACCGCATCACGGCCTATGCGATGTACATCGATCCGCCGCTCGGCCGCGTCGGCATGACGCTCGCGGAAGCGAAGCAGACGGGCCGCCGGCTGCTGGTCGGCACGCGCCCGATGACGCGCGTCGGCCGGGCGGTCGAGAAAGGCGAGAGCCAGGGCTTCATGAAGGTGATCGTCGACGCGGACAACCATGCGATCCTCGGCGCGTCGATCCTCGGCGTGACCGGCGACGAGGTCGTGCACGGGATCCTCGACGTGATGGCCGCCGGCGCGCCGTACACGACGATCAGCCGCGCGATGCATATCCACCCGACCGTGTCCGAGCTGCTGCCGACGCTGCTGCAGGACCTGCATCCGGTCGAGTGACGCACGGCAGGCGGGCGGCCGCGACGTGGAGGGGTGTTCGCCACGGCGCGCGCCGCCCGTCAGCTTTCGAAATACCGCGGCCGGTCGATATCGGCCAGCAGCCGCGGCTGCGTCGGCGCCCAGCCGAGCGATGCCCGCGTGCGCTCGCTGGTTGCGGGCGCATCCATCCCCGCAAATATCGCGAACCAGCCGAAGTGCTCGCCGGCCTCCGCCGCCGACTTCGCGACGACCGGCACGTTCAGCCGCCGGCCGATCACCTCGGCGATCTCCCGGAACGGCACGCCCGTATCGTCGACTGCGTGATAGCGCGCGCCGGCCGCGCCGCGTTCGATCGCGAGCCGGTACACGCGCGCCGCGTCGAGCCGGTGCACGGCCGGCCAGCGGTTCGCGCCGTCGCCGACGAACGCCGATGCGCCCTTCTCCCTCGCGAACGCAATCAGGCGCGGCACGAAGCCGTGATCGCCGTCGCCGTGCACGGACGGCGGCAGGCGCACGACCGACGCATGCACGCCGCGCGCCTCGAGCGCGACCGCGGTCGCTTCGGATGCGCGCGGATAGTGCGCCGACACCGGCACGTGCGGATCGTCCTCCGTCGCCGCGCGACCGGGCGCGACGAGCGCAAGGCCGGACGTGACGACGAGCGGCCGCGCCGAGCCGGCGAGTACCGCGCCGATCGTCTCGATCGCGCGGCGGTCGAGTTCGCAGTTCTGCGCGAAGCGCGAGAAATCGTGATTGAATCCCGTGTGGATCACCGCGTCGGCGGCGTCGGCGCCGCGCGTCAGGCTGTCGAGATCCTCCAGCGACCCGCGATGGACGTCGGCCCCGACCGCGGCGACCGCCGCCGCGGCCGCATCGGACCGCGCGAGCCCGAGCACCGAGTGCCCGGCGGCCACGAGTTCGGCGACGACGGCCGAGCCGATGAATCCCGACGCTCCCGTAACAAAGACACGCATGTTCAGCACCTCCGGATGAAATGGAGGCTTACTATCTGTCGATGGCCGCTCGCGGTGAAGTCGTGACGGTTTACTAGTAAACGAACTAACAGGATATGGCTGACGCTCCCGACAATCTGCTCGGCGCGTACCTGCGGGACCGCCGCGAGAAACTCGACCCGGCCGCGCTCGGGCTGCCGGCCACGCGCCGCCGCACGCCGGGCCTGCGGCGCGAGGAAGTCGCGCAGCGCGCGCACGTGAGCGCCGCGTGGTACACGTGGCTCGAACAGGGCCGCGGCGGCGCACCGTCGGCCGACGTGCTCGACCGGCTCGCCCGCGCGCTGATGCTCAACGACGCCGAACGCGAGCACCTGTTCCTGCTCGGCGTCGGCCATCCGCCCGAAGTGCGTTATCACGCGCCGGCCAGCGTGACGCCGCGCCTGCAGCACGTGCTCGATTCGCTCGACGCGAGCCCCGCGATCATCCGCACCGCGACGTGGGACGTCGCCGCGTGGAACGACGCGGCGGCCGCGACGCTCACCGACTATGCGACGCTGCCGCCGGCCGCGCGCAACATCCTGCGGCTGATCTTCGTCGACGCGGGTGTGCGCCATGCACAGCCGAACTGGGAGCGCGTCGCGCGGTTCGCGGTCGGCGCGTTTCGTGCGGACGTCGCGCGCAGCGGCGCGACCCGGAGCGTGCAGGCGTTCGTCGACGAAATGCGCGCGACCAGCGCCGAATTCGACGCGATGTGGCGCGACCACGATATCCGTACGCACGACGAAGGCACGAAGGAGATTCGCCATCCGCAAGCCGGCCGGATCGCGCTTGAATACTCGGCATTCTCGGTCACCGGCAGCCCGGACCTGAGCCTCGTGATCTTCACGCCGGTCACGCCGGCCGACCGCGCGCGGATCCGGGAACTCGTCGGGGCCCGCGAACAGGCCCGCGCGGCGCAGGCGCCGGCTGTGTAACCGCGCACGGCTTTCTCGCGCGCCTGATTCAGAGCGGCACGTATCAGCGGATCAGGCAGGAATCCTTCCGATTCGATATCGCCCCCTGACGAACGTGCGCGAAAAACGCAAAGGGGCGTCGCGCACGAATGCGCGACGCCCCTGGTTCGCTCACGGAAAGTGCCGACTATGCCGCGCGCTGCAGCAAATCCGTGGCGAAAGACTTCGCATGCGCGACGGCTTCTTGCGCGTCGCCGAATACGCCGAGCTGATCCCAGTGCTCTTCGGCCGCGTAGGTGCCTTTCACGGCGAGCGCCCGCTGGACGCTCAACTGCGCCGCGTATCGACCGTCATCCAGCGGCCGGGCCGTCGCGACGACCTTGTGCGGCGGACTGGCCCGCTCCGGCTGAACCAGCTCGACAGGGCCGCTGACCGTGCCGACATTCATCAACTCGTTTCGGGTGTTGCAGTCCGGGCAGTAGAAGCACCAGCCCGCCCCCTCCTGATGGGGCCTGACCTGCCCGCGAGCCAGCACGGCACGACATTCGACGTTTTCGCAGATGAACGGCATCGCAGTCTCCGGAGTTGTTTGACGGAAATCCTAGCATGTCCGACGGCGGTCAACCATCGGCGTCCGCATGATTGCCGCACCGGAGGTTTCGGTTGGTTACGTGCGCGGCAGGGTAAGCGCGCCGCGTTTCGCTGCGCTGCAAAATCGGCGCTTTCCCGCCGGATCGCGCCGACGCGTCTGCTCGACATCGCCCGCGATAAACTGTCGGCCCGACACCGAACCGAGAAAAGCTCAATGTTGATCCGCGTTGCAACCCTGGCCGATGCCGTCCCGCTTGCCGAATTGAAGCGCGATACGTTTCGCGAAACCTTTCTGCAGGACGGATTCGGCATCGACTACCCGCCGGACGATCTGGCCGAGTACGAAGCCCGCACCTACTCGGTGGCAGCGATCACGAAGCAGCTGGGCGACCCGCAGTGCCGCACGTGGGTCGCGGAAGGCGACGGCGGCACGCTGGTCGGGTATGCGCACGCGGGGCCGTGCAAGCTGCCGCACCCGGAAGTGGCGGACGGCTCGGGCGAGATCCATCAGATCTACCTGCGACGCGGCACGCAGGGAACCGGCGCCGGACGCGCGTTGTTCGACACCGCGCTCGCGTATCTCGCCGCGACGCGCCCCGGCCCGGTATGGCTGGGCGTGTGGTCGGGCAACGCGAAAGCCATCGCGTTCTACGAGAAGGCGGGTTTCAAACGTGTCGGTACGTACGATTTCAAGGTCGGCGAATCGACCGATCTGGAGTTCATCTACCGTCGCTGATCGTCGCTTCCTGTCGACACCGCATCGGTGCGACACCCACGAATACAGT
Source organism: Burkholderia sp. A2 (assembly GCF_001729305.1). NCBI lineage: Bacteria > Pseudomonadati > Pseudomonadota > Betaproteobacteria > Burkholderiales > Burkholderiaceae > Burkholderia > Burkholderia sp. A2. The sequence goes on from NZ_LZXX01000092.1 coordinate 9,176, forward strand.
TGATCGACGACGGCGTAAACGACGTTTTTCCCTCGTTTCGAGTCAAACGACACAATTCGACGGTCCCCCGGTAAAATCCGCCATTCCGGGGTTATCGATCAATCGCTTCGTCATGCATCGAATTGGATTCTTCGTTTGCCGCGGCTACGATGCGCTCGATCTCGGGGGACCATTGTCGGCCTTCAATCAAGTCGCCACGGCCGCCGGCCACACACCTTACGATCTTCACGTCGTCTCGCCATCCGGCGGCCCGATTCCCGGCAATACCGGCCTTTCGATCGACACGAAGCCGATCGGAAGGCGTGCGTTCGACACCGTCGTGTTCGTCGGCGGCAATATCGCACGGATGCAGACATCGGACAATATCGCCGCCGCGAGCAAACTGGCCGCCAAGGCGTCGCGCGTCGCAAGCGTGTGTACGGGCGCATTTCTGCTTGCTGAAACCGGCGCGCTCGACGGTTTGAGAGCGGCAACGCACTGGCGCTACGCCGCGCAATTGCAGTCGCGCTTCCCTCGCACGCGGGTCGACGGCGACAGCATCTATGTCGTCGACGGCCGCGTCTGGACGTCGGCGGGCATCGCGTCCGGCATCGATCTCGCGCTCGGCATGATCGAACGAGACATGAGCACGGAGATTGCGCGCGAGGTCTCGCGGCTGCTGGTGGTTCCGTATCGGCGGCCCGGCGGGCAGTCGCAGTTCTCCGCGATGTCGCAGATGGAGCCGGAATCGGATCGCATCCGCATCGCGCTGAATTTCGCGCGGGAACATCTGGCCGAGACGTTGCCGGTCGAGCGGCTCGCCGATGCGGCAAGCCTGAGTGTGCGGCAGTTCGGGCGCGCCTTTCGCCGGGAAACCGGTGAAACGCCCGCGAGGGCCGTCGAGCGCCTGCGCGTCGAAGCCGCGAGGCTGCGCCTGCAGGGCGGCAGCGAACCGATCGAGCAGATTGCGCTGGCGGTCGGCTTCACCGATCCGGAACGGATGCGCCGCGCCTTCATCAAGCTGCTCGGGCATCCGCCGCAAGCGATTCGACGCGAGAGCAGATCGAACGCAGCGCGCTGACCGACCGCCGGCCGATCAGCGCGCTGCCGGGTCGACGTCTCGCCAACGGGTGATTGGCGCGCGGCTACGCCACGCGCCATTTCGCCGGACGTCGATAATCGTCGTCAATCCTTGACGCTCGGGTAAGCGTTCCACATGTCGCGATGCAGCTTCCACGTGCCGCCCTGCTTCAGGAAGACGAGCGTCTGCTTCGCGCGGACCTTGAGCTTGCCGTCACCGTCGCGAACTTCCGCATCCGATACCTCCGTCACGACCCGGTCATCACCGTAGAACTCGTAGTTGCCGAACGATACGGTGCCGGGCTTCGATCCCGCATATCCGTTCGTGAAGTAGTCGGTGATCGCGCGGCGGCCGATGACCTTGTCGCCTCCCGGCGGCAGGAGCGCGCCGTCGTCGGTATAGAGGCGACCTATCGCGTCGTAGTCGCCTCGCGCGAACGCATCCGCCCATCGCGCGTTTTCGGCCTTGATGGCCGCTTCCGGCAGGCGTTGCGCACCGCCGGCGACAGCCGGCGCCGTGAATGCAAAAAAGGACACGCACGCTGCGAGCGCAGCCGTACAAAGATGAATCTGTCGCATCGAATGAATTCCGAATCGGGTTTGAATTGAAGAGGCGGCGACGCTGCACGCGTCGCCGGCAAGCGCGTCAGCGGACGCCGGGAACGCGTGCGAGTCCCTTTGATGCGCCGGGCAGCTTCTTGTCGACCATCGCGACGAGTTCGGGCCGAGCATCTCTCGGATGACCGGAGTGGAACGGCGGGTCGGGATCGTATTCGACGACGAGTTGCGTGTATTCGGCAGCCTGCCGGCCGCGCAGCTTCGCCGCCACGCGCAGCGCGAAGTCGATGCCTGCCGTCACCCCGCCGCCGCTCATGAAGCGGCCGTCGTCGTCTTCGACGAAGCGATCGGGAACGGGAATCGCGCCGTATTCGGCCAGCTTGTTGACGAACGCCCAATGGCACGCGCTGCGCTTGCCGTTGAGCACGCCCGTCGCGGCGAGCACGAGCGAGCCGTTGCACACCGACGTCACGTGTTTCGCGCTTTCCGCCAGACGCCGGATCTGCGCCTGATACGCCGGTCGCATCGGCGCCGACAAATCGGAGCCGCCGGGCACGAGGATCACGTCCGTCTTGTCGATGTCGGCCAGCCGTTCGGTCTTGCCATACACGACGCCGAATTCGAGCGTCACGTTGCCGCCATCGAGGCTCGCATAGCGAACGTTCGTATTCGGCAGCCGGTGGAAAATCTCGCTGGGGCCCGCGAAGTCGAGCAGCGTGCCGCCGTCGTAATTGACGATCAGGATGTCGAGCGGCGCGTTCGGCGCGAGCAGCCCGGCGCTGCCCGCCTGCGCCGGCGCAGGCGTGGCGTGCGCGAGCAACGCGCCGCCGCCCAATACGGCGCCGAGCGTGGCGGCGCTGCCGAACTTCAGGACATCGCGGCGCGACCGGCCTGCCCGCGTGAGTTGCCTGGCAGAGGCATGGTTATCGCTACTGTCGGTCAAGATGATTGCTCCTTGCACTTCGGCCCATGGGCGAGCGCAACCCCGCCGGGCCGGATCGAATAACCGCCACCGCGAACGGCGTGGCGGACGTGAAATCGGAATGAGGAGGAGCCGGGACGACGTGCCGGGCTCGGGAAGCGTGACGCGCCGGCTTAAAGCTGCGACGCACCGCCGTCGACGACCAGCTCGGTGCCGATGACGTACGAGGATTCGTCGCTGGCCAGATAAAGCGCCGCGTACGCGATATCGTCGGCCGTGCCCATGCGGCCCGCCGGATTCGCTTCCGCGAATTCGGCCTTGCGGTCGCGCACCCATTCGTCGGGCTTGCCCCACCTCGAAAGCAGCGGCGTATCGATCGGGCCGGGCGCGATTGCGTTGAAACGGATTTTCCGGTCGAGAAATTCATACGACCAGCTGCGGGCCAGCGATCGCACGGCGGCCTTCGCCGCCGCGGTCAACGAGATGCCATGCTTGCCCGTCTGATCGACGAACGAGGTATTGAGGATCACCGACGAACCTTCGCGCAAGTACGGCAACGCTGCCTGAAGCGTGAACACCACGCCCTTGACGTTGACGTCCATGATGTCGTTGTAGAGCGTGTCGTCGATGTCGTCGACGGCGGACGGGAAAGCCCAGCCCGCGTTGGCGAACACGACGTCCAGGCCGCCGAACGTCTCGTCGACCGCGGCGGCAATCGCGCGCATGTCGTCGAGTGACCGTACGTCGCCCTTGAGCACGACCGCATGCGCGCCGAGCTCCGCCTTCACGCGCTCGAATACGGCTTCGTCGCGCCCCGTCACCGCGACGCGCGCGCCTTGCGCAATGAACAGCTTCGCGGTGGCCAGACCGATACCGCTGGTGCCGCCCGTGATCAACGCCGATTTACCCTTGAGTCGCATCTTCCGTTCCTTTTCATGAGGTGAGTGAGCAGGCCTGATACGCGACACGCGATGGTGGTCGCATGCTTGTTCCGGCCTGATCGTTCACGTGCAGTATGGAACGGGAGGCGGATGTCTCAAAGGTCGTATAACCCTCGAAAAGCGTCATTCGAGGTGCGCAAGCCAGCGCCGCTAAGAAAACAAAAGCGCGCAGGGCCACTGGACCCTGCGCGCCTTGACCGGACGGGAATGGCTTGCGCACGCGAACCAATGAAACGGCAGCGCGCGACGCGGCTACACGGTTTTCCCCGATAACCCGTGCATCGGCCGCCGCAACGCGGCGTCGAACGGATTGGTGCGCGGTCCGATCGCATCGGCCTGCCGCCGCAGCAGTTCGACGACCATCGGCATCCGGTCGTCGCCGAGCCGCGACGCGAGCGTGCCGACGCTCAGCGCGCCGACCGGATAACCGGTGCGATCGAGGATCGGCACCGCGACGCCGGCCATCCCGTCGAGCACGCCGCTGTTGCGGCCCGCGTAGCCGAGCTGCCGCACGCGTTCGATCTCCGTGCGCAGATACACCTCGTCGAGCACGCCGTAGCCGCGGATGCGCGGCACGTTGAAACGGATCACTTCCTCGCGTTCGGCCTCGGGCAGGAACGCGAGGATCGCGAGGCTGCCCTGCCCGACGCCGAGCGCGATGCGCCCGCCGATGTCGCCGGTAAACGAGCGGATCGGAAACGGCCCTTCGCACAGGTCGAGACATACGGCGTCGAAGCCGCTCTTCACGAGCAGGAAGATGGTTTCGCCGAGGCTCGCGCACAGCCGCAGCAGCGCGGGCCGGCACAGCGTGCGCATGCTGCTCGGGTTGCCGGCCAGCGCGGCGAGCGCGAAGAAGTCGACGCTCAGCCGGTACAGCTTCGACTGCTCGTCCTGTTCGACCATCCCTTCGGCGATCAGCGATTGCAGGATCCGGTGCGCGGTGCCCTGCGTGAGGCCGACGGCTTTCGCCAGATGCGTGACGCGCACGCCGTCCTGCTGCATGCCGGCCAGCGCGCGCAGGATCGCGAACGCACGCTGCAGCATGCCGGTGCCCGGCGCACCGGCCGCATCGGCCGGGTCGACGGCGTCCTCGTCCGGGCGCGGCGTCCGTGCAGCCGGCGACGTTCCGGTCGAATGGGGTTCCTGCATGCCGGCTCTCCTCGACGATTTCATTGAACGGAATACGATAGACCCGATTGTCGTCCGGCCGAAAATCCGCGGGCATCCGGGTGTGCACGGGATTGACGCGCGCGTTTCACCGGTCGGCCGCCCTTCATCCATCGGAACGATTCGCGGGCGATTTTCGCGTTCATTCCATTGAATGGAATTTTTCAGAAATTCATCCCGTTCAGCAGAATTCGAAATTGACGCTCCGAAATATGGCTGGCTAGAGTCCGCGTCATCGGCGCACCGGCCATGCGGTGTGCGAACCCGGAGCTCCCCATGTCGTTTCTCACGCTTACGGATCTGACGAAAACGTTCGGCGAGCTCACCGCCGTCGCGGACGTCAACCTGTCGGTCGAGCAAGGCGAATTCGTGTCGCTGCTCGGGCCGTCCGGCTGCGGCAAGACCACCACGCTGCAGATGATCGCCGGCTTCGTCGACGTCACGCGCGGGCGCATCGCGCTCGACGGGCAGGACATCACGCACCTGAAACCGAACCGCCGCGGGCTCGGTATCGTGTTCCAGAGCTATGCGCTGTTTCCGCACATGAGCGTCGCGGAGAACGTCGGCTTCGGTCTCGACATGCGCGGCGTCGACAAGGCCGAACGCGCGGAGCGCATCCGCGCGGCGCTGGCGCTCGTGCGGCTCGACGCGCTCGCGCACCGCTTTCCGCGCGAACTGTCGGGCGGCCAGCGGCAGCGCGTGGCGATCGCGCGCGCGGTCGTGATCGAGCCGCCGGTGCTGCTGCTCGACGAACCGATGTCGAACCTCGACGCGAAACTGCGCGAGGACATGCAGTTCGAGCTGCGCGCAATCCAGCGCAAGATCGGCACGACGACGATCATGGTCACGCACGATCAGTCGGAAGCGCTGTCGATCAGCGACCGCGTGGTCGTGATGGAAGCCGGCCGCATCACGCAGACCGATACGCCGTACCGCGCGTACGAGCGCCCGGAGAATCATTTCGTGTCGCAGTTCATCGGCAAGGCGAACCTGCTGCCCGGCACCATCGTCGCGCACGACGGCCACGCGATCCGCATCGACCTCGGGCACGATCTCGCCGAGACCGGCCGCACCGCGCACCTGCCGCCGCGCGAGCGCGACATGCGCGTCGGCGATGCGGTGTCGGTCTGCATCCGCCCCGAGAAGCTGCGACTGTGCGCGCCCGACGCCGGCCGCTTCGCCGCGACCGTCACGAGCCGTTTCTTCCTCGGCAGCCAGTGGCTGTACCGCGTCGACAGCGCGCTCGGCGAAGTGCTCGTGTGCTGCCAGAACGAAGGCGCGGAGCCGCTCGCGGAAGGCGCGCCGGTCGGCATCGACTGGCACAGCGACGCCGTGCGCGTGATGCGCCGGGAGGCCTGAATGGGACAGCCTTCCCGCCCGCTCTCGACCGACGGCGCGCCGGCCGGGCTCGCGGCCGCCCCGGCAGCCGCCGACGCAATGTCGCCGCGCGCCGTCGGCGGCCACGCGCCGCGCGCGAGCTGGCGCGCCCACGCGCCGCTGTGGCTGATGTGCACGCCCGCCTTCGCGCTGTTCGCCGCGCTCGTGCTCGTGCCGCTCGCGATGACGTTCGTGCTGACGTTCTACCGCTTCGACCCGGCCACCGGCCCGATCGCCGCGTTCCAGTTCGGCAACTACGCGGAAGTGCTCGGCTCGTCGTACTTCCACACGATCTTCGCACGCACGTTCGGGATCGCCGCGCTGACGACCGCGATCTGCGTCGCGATCGGCACGCCGGAGGCGTACGTGCTGTCGAAGATGCGCGACCCGTGGCGTTCGCTGTTCCTGCTCGCGATTCTCGCGCCGCTGCTCGTGTCGGTGGTCGTGCGCGCGTTCGGCTGGAGCATGCTGCTGAACACCAGCGGCCTCGTGAACCAGGCGCTCGCGCTCGTCGGCCTCGGGCCGTACAAGCTCGAATACACGACGTTCGCGATCGTGATCGCGCTGGTGCACGTGATGCTGCCGTTCATGGTGATTCCGGTGTGGACCGCGCTGCAGCGGCTCGATCCGCAGACCGAACACGCGGCGCTGTCGCTCGGCGCGTCGCCGTTCACGACGCTGCGCCGCATCGTCGTGCCGCAACTGATGCCGGGCGTGCTGTCGGGCAGCCTGATGGTGTTCGGGCTGTCGGCGAGCGCGTTCGCGATTCCGGGCCTGCTCGGCGGCCGTCGGCTGAAGGTCGCGGCCACGGCCGTCTACGACGAATTCCTCGGCTCGCTGAACTGGCCGCTCGGCGCGACGATCGCGGTGCTGCTGCTCGCCGCGAACCTCGTCGTGATGCTCACCTACTACCGCGTGCTCGAACGCCGCTACGCGCGCAGCCTCGGAGGCGCATCGCGATGAGAAAGAACGGCCCCTTCGCCCTTGCCTTCCACACGCTCGTGATCCTGTTCGTGCTCGCGCCGCTCGCGATCGTCGTGCTGGTCGCGTTTACGCCCGACGAAACGCTGACGCTGCCGACCCGCGGCGTGTCGCTGCGCTGGTTCCGCGCGATCCTCGACTATCCCGACTTCGTCACCGCGTTCGTCAACAGCGTGAAACTCGCATTCGCGTCGGCGACGCTGTCGCTCGCGATCGCGTTGCCGGCCGGCCTCGCGATCGGCCGCGCGACGTTTCCCGGCCGCGCATTCCTGAACGGGCTGCTGCTGTCGCCGCTCGTGATCCCCGGCCTCGTGCTCGGCATCGCGCTGCTGCGCTTCTTCGCGCTGATCGGCGCGACCGGCTCGTTCGCGTGGCTGGTGCTCGCGCACATGATCGTCATCACGCCGTTCGTGATGCGGCTCGTGCTCGCGTCCGTCGCGGGCCTCGACCGCAGCATCGAGCAGGCCGCGTGTTCGCTCGGCGCGGACCCGTGGACAATCTTCCGCCGCATCACGCTGCCGATGATCGTGCCCGGCATCACCGGCGGCTGGCTGCTCGCGTTCATCAACAGCTTCGACGAGCTGACGATGTCGATCTTCGTCACGTCGCCGCAGACGGTCACGCTGCCCGTGCGCATGTACATGTACGCGACCGAATCGATCGACCCGATGATGGCGTCGGTGTCGGCGCTCGTCATCTTCATCACCGCCGGCGCGATGCTGCTGCTCGATCGCGTGTACGGCCTGAACCGCATCCTGATCGGCCAACATTGATGACGACTCCCGTTTCCCGTTCCACCGGCATCGCCGACGACGGCGCGCAGTTCGTGCGCATTGCCGAACGCGAGCGCGCCGCCGTCACGTTCACGCTCGACGGCCGCCCCGCGCACGCGCTTGCCGGCGACACCGTGCTCACCGCGATCCTCGTCGCGCAGCGTCGCGTGCGCGTCAGCGAATTCAGCGGGCAGCCGCGCGCGGGGTTCTGCCTGATCGGCGCGTGCCAGGACTGCTGGGTGCGCACCGAAGCCGGCGCGCGCGTGCGCGCGTGCTCGACGCCGATCGCCGAAGGCATGCGGATTCTCACGACCGCCCGACCGGCCGCGACCGGAGACGCATCGTGAGCGCCGCACTGCAACCGGTGATCGTCGGCGCGGGGCCGGCCGGCGTGCGCGCGGCCGAGGCACTCGTCGACGCCGGGCTGCGCCCGGTCGTGATCGACGAGAACGCGCGCTGGGGCGGACAGATCTATCGTCAACCGCCGGCCGACGCCGCGTTCGTGCGCGGCAAGCGCACACTGTACGGCTTCGAGGCCGCGAAGGCCGACGCGGTGCACCGGACGATGGCCGCGCTGCTGCCGCACGTCGACTATCGGCCGAACACGCTTGCGTGGTCATGCGGCATGGGCCGCGTCGACACGCTGCAGGACGGCCGCGAAGTGACGGTGCCGTACTCGCACCTGATCGTCGCGAGCGGCGCGACCGATCGCACGCTGCCCGTGCCGGGCTGGACGCTCGCGGGCGTCTATACGCTCGGCGGCGCGCAGGTCGCGCTGAAGGCGCAGGGCTGCGCGATCGGCCGACGCATCGTGTTCGCGGGCACGGGGCCGCTGCTTTACCTCGTCGCTTACCAGTATGCGAAGGCCGGTGCACACGTCGCGGCCGTCCTCGACACGAGCCCGCTGCGCCGCCAGGCCGCCGCCGCGCCCGCGCTGCTGCGCATGCCGTCGATCTTCGCGAAAGGGCTCTACTACAACGGCTGGCTGCGCGCGCATGGCGTCGCGATCGAAACGGGCGTCACGCTCGAGCGCGTGCTCGGCGACCAGCACGTGACGGGGCTCGCATGGCGCACCGCCGGCAACGACGCACAGCCCGCGTCGCCGCGCCTGCTCGATTGCGATGCGCTCGGCCTCAGCTTCGGCCTGCGCGCCGAAACGCAGCTCGCCGATCTCGCCGGCTGCCGGTTCGAATTCGACCCGCGCAATCGCGCGTGGCTGCCCGAACGCGACGCGGCCGGTCGCACGTCGGTACGTGGCATCTACGTCGCCGGCGACGGCGCGGGCATCGCGGGCGCGGACGCGGCCGAAGCGTCGGGCCGGCGTGCGGCGCTCGCGCTGCTCGACGATGCCGGCATCGCATCGCGCTCGCCGTCCGGCCAGCCCGGCGCGGCGGCGCTCGACCGCACGCTCGCCCGCATCGGCGCATTCCGCGCGGGCCTCGAGGCGGCGTTCGCGCCGCCGGCCGAACAGGTTGCCCGCTGCCCCGACGACACGATCGTGTGCCGCTGCGAGGAGATCGACGCGGGCACGCTGCGCCGCTGCGTGCGCGACGGCGCGGCGACCGAATTGAACCGGCTGAAGGCGCTGACCCGCGTCGGCATGGGCCGCTGCCAGGGCCGCATGTGCGGCGACGCGGCCGCGCTCGTGCTGGCCGTCGAAACCGGCCGGCCGCTCGCCGACGTCGGCCGGTTGCGTGCGCAACCACCCGTGAAGCCGTTTCCGATCTCGGCGGCGCTCGCGGGCGACGACGTCGCGGCGATTCCCGACGAGGCGCGCGATGAGTGAGATCCGGCATTACGACGTCGCGATCGTCGGTGGCGGCCTCGTCGGCGCGTCGGCCGCGCTCGCGCTCACGCGCCGCGGACTGCGCACCGGGCTGTTCGAGCGGCGCGACTGCGGCGCGCAGGCGAGCGGCGTGAACTACGGCGGCGTGCGCTGCCAGGGCCGCCCGGTCGAGCAATTGCCGCTCGCGCTGCGTGCACGGCGCATCTGGGATCGCCTGCCCGAGCTGATCGGCATCGACGGCGAATTCGTCGTGTCCGGCCACTTGCGGCTCGCACGCAGCGACGCCGATCTCGACGCGCTCGACGCATACGCCGTGCTCGCCGGCGAACACGGCTTGCCGCTGCGGCTGATGCGCGGCGGCGCGTTCCGCCGCCGCTACCCGTGGCTCGGCCGCGCGGCGCTCGGCGGCTCGCTGTGCGAGACCGACGGCCATGCGAACCCGCGCCTTGTGTCGCCCGCGTTCGCGCGCGCGGCCCGCGCGGCGGGCGCGGACGTGTTCGAGCACACTGCTGTCGACACGGTTCATCACGACGGCACACGTTTTCACTTGCAGGCGGGCGGCCGCGCGCACACCGCGACGTGGCTGATCAATTCGGCCGGCGCGTGGGCGAACACGATCGCCGAACGCTTCGGCGAGGCCGTACCGATGGAGCCGATCTACCCGAACATGTGGGTGACCGAACCGCTGCCGCCATTCATCACGCACAACCTCGGCGTGTACGGCGGCGGTGTCTATGCGCGCCAGGTCGCGCGCGGCAACTGCGTGATCGGCGGCGGCCGAGGCCGCGGCGACGGCGAGTTCGGCCAGCCGTCGGTCGACACGACGCGCGCGGTGATGCGCGATGCGTGCGCGCTGTTGCCCGCGCTGCGCGACGCACTGCTGATCCGCACGTGGAGCGGCGTCGAAGGCTGCACACCCGACCACAACCCGATCATCGGCGCGAGCCGGACGACGCCGAATCTGCTGCATGCGTTCGGCTTTTCCGGCGGCGGCTTCCTGCTCGCGCCGGGCGTCGGCGACGTGCTCGCCGATCTCGTCACCACCGGCGAAACCGTCACGCCACTCGATGCATTCTCGATCGGCCGCTTCTTCCCGCAAGCCGCGCCGACCGCCCCTTTCCGTCAAGAGGAGATCCAAAATTGACGTCCCCCTGCGCCTAAAGGCGAAGGATTCCCACAGCTGGCGATGCACGTCCGCATCGGAGAATGATCAGCGCAGCATTGGTATCACGATAATGTGCGACACCACATCTACAGCAAGCTCACTCTCTTATTCGCAGTCCTGCGATACCTTTCAGCCGCGTCGTGCTGTCTTTCGATTCGCACGCCGAGCAAGACTGGGTAGAACCGCTTCCTTCGACTTTCTTGAACGTGGCTCCGTGCGTAATCGCCTTGTAGCAGAGCTTGTCCCGGAAAGACGACCAGAACGCGTCGTAGACGCTTTTCGCCATCCTGGTATTGGCGAGTTTCGTGGCCGACACGAGCCCATTCAAGTCGAATCCGTCGATCACCTCTTGTTCCACTTGAGCGCATGCTTCCGCGTGTCGTTGCAGAGGTTCCAGACGTAGTTCTCTACGCGGCTCGTTCAGCAAACCGTCGAGCGACTTCACCCGGTAGCTGTAGACAAGAACCATACCGGTGATCTTAACCCGTGGAAGAAGCTGCCTGTCAACAGCAATCCTTTCACTCCTCGCCACACCCCCAAAGGAAGTCCCCTTGGGAGAAAGGCCGGGGTTTCCAGGAGTAAATTTTGATGAAACTGCTCGGAACGATCGCGGCGGCCGCCGCACTCTGCGTGGCAGGCGCCGCCGCGCCCGCGATCGCGCAAACGAAGACGATCTACGTCGGCATGAACGGCGGGCCGATGGAAAAGGCCTATACGAGCCAGGTGCTGCCCGACTTCGAGAAGGCGAACAACGTGAAAGTGGTGATCGTGCCCGGCACGTCGTCGGACGTGCTCGCGAAGCTGCTCGCGAACCGCAACAAGCCGCAGATCCACGTCGCGTTCCTCGACGACGGCGTGATGGCGCGCGCGGTGAGCCTCGGCGTGTGCCAGAAGCTCGACGATTCGCCGGTGCTGAAGGAGCTGTACCCGTTCGCGCGGATGAAGGACGACGTCGGCGCGGGCGTGCAGCTCGGAATGACCGGCATCGCGTACAACAGGAAGCTGTTCGCCGAGAAAGGCTGGGCGCCGCCGACGTCGTGGATGGATTTCGCCGATCCGAAATACAAGGGCAAGGTCGTGTTCCAGTCGGCGTCGAGCAGCACGTTCGGGCTGCACGGCTTCCTCGCGATCAACCGGCTGCTCGGCGGCAACGAGCAGAACGTCGAGCCCGGCTTCGGCAAGTGGGCGAGCACGGTCGGCCCGAACGTCGTCGAGTACATCCCGAACTCGGCGAAGATCTCCGAGATGGTGCAGACCGGCGAGGCCGGCCTGTTCCCGCTGACGCCGACCGGCGTCGGCGACCTGCAGGACAAGGGCATCCCCGTCGCGTATGCGAACCCGAAGGAAGGCCCGGTGCTGCTGCTCGTCGACCTGTGCGTGGTCGCGAACAATCCCGATCCGCAACTCGCGCAGAAGCTCGCGCAGTTCCTGCTGTCCGCGCCCGCGCAGACGAAGGCGGCCGAGGCCGGCAAGCAGATTCCGACCAACCGCCTCGCGAAGATGCCGGCCGCGATGCAGCAGAGCCTCGGTAACGTCGATGATCTGGTACGCAAGGTGACGGTGGTCGACTGGACCGCGATCAACGCGCGTCGCGCGCAGTGGGATACGCGCTGGAACCGGCAGATCGAGCGGTAAGGGGCGCAGGCGCGCGCCGGCACGGAGCCCGCGCACCACGACCATCATTTGCGGGAGTGATGACACTCCCCTTTTTCTGCGGATTTGACCGGGGAGCGGTGGGCCGACAACACTAGCCCGCAGTGCCGCACAAGACGGCACGCGCCCGCCTCCCCCTTCAGAGTCCGCCATGTACCCGACCGACACCGTGCAATCCCCGAGCGCCGCCCGGCCGCTCGCCGACCGGCAGCTACGCCGGATCGTCATCGCCTCCGTCGCCGGCAACGCGATGGAATGGTATGACTTTTTCGTCTACGGCACGGCCGCGGCGCTCGTGTTCGGCCACGTGTTCTTTCCGCCCGGCGCCTCGCCGCTCGCCGGCAGCCTCGCCGCATTCGCGGCGTTCGCGCTCGGCTTCGTCGCGCGGCCGCTCGGCGGGATCGTGTTCGGCCACGTCGGCGATCGCTACGGCCGCAAGGCGTCGCTCGTGTGGACGCTGCTGATCATGGGTGCGTCGACGTTCGCGATCGGCCTGCTGCCGACCTATGCACAGATCGGCCTGTGGGCGCCGGCCGCGCTCGTCGTGCTGCGCCTGCTGCAGGGCATCGCGTCCGGCGGCGAATGGGGCGGTGGCGTGCTGATGATCAGCGAGAACGCGCCGCCCGAGCAGCGCGGCTATTACGCGGCGTGGAGCCAGCTCGGCGTGGGCGGCGGCTTCGTGCTGTCGTCGGCCGCGTTTCTTGCCGCGCAGGCGCTGCCGGACGACATGTTCCGCACGTGGGGCTGGCGGCTGCCGTTCCTCGCAAGCATCGCGATCTTCGCGATCGGCATCTATATCCGCCGCCATCTGCCGGAAAGCCGCGACTTCGAGCAGGCCGGCAAGCGCGGCGCGCATACGCATTTGCCGATCGTCGAGTGCATCCGCCGCCATCCGAAGGAAATCCTGCTGGCGATGGGGCTGCGCGTGGCCGAGAACGGGGGCGCCTACATCTTCCTCGCGTTCTCGCTCGTCTACGGCAAGTACGTCGGGATTCCGAACGGCACGATGCTGACCGGCGTGATGATCGCGATGATCGTCGAGATGGGCGCGATGCTCGCCTGGGGCCGTTTGTCCGACCGGATCGGCCGCAAGCCCGTATACCTGATCGGCGCGCTGAGCCTCGTCGCATGCGCGTTTCCGTTCTTCTGGCTGCTCGACACGCGCGTGACGCCGCTCGTGTGGCTCGCGCTGACGGTCGGCACGGCGGTGAGCCACGGCGCGATGATCGGTACGCTGCCCGCGCTCGTCGGCGAGCTGTTCAGCACCGAGGTACGCTACTCGGGCGTCGCGCTGGGCCATGAAGTCGCGTCGATCTTCGCGGGCGGGATGTCGCCGCTGATCGCGACCGCGCTGCTTGCGCGCTATCACGCGTCGTGGCCGGTGTCGCTGTTCCTCATTGCGCTCGGCCTCGTCACGGTCGCGACGCTGTGCGTGATGCGCGAGACGCGCACCACGCCCCCCGACGGTTCGCGCGGCAACGAGGCATGACCACGCGACGCTCAGCGCCCGGCGTCGCGCCGCGCGCTGTCGAACGCCGGCGCCAGCCCGAGATGGTCGAGCAGCCGCGCGAATTCGCCGAGCCGCTGGCGCATGTACGCAGGCACGTCGACCGCCGCATAGTCGTGAAAGCCGGCGCCCGTGCGCACGCCGTCGCGCCCGGCTTCCATGTTGCGCACGACGCTCGCGGCCGGCGCGAAACGCGGGCCGATCTCGCCCGCCAGGTACTGCGACGCGTAGTACAGGATGTCGCAGCCGCCCCAGTCGATGAATTCGAGCAGCCCGAGCACCGCGAAGCGCGGGCCGAAACCGGTGCGGATCGCGGTGTCGATGTCCTCGGCGCTGGCCACGCCCTCCTCGACCATCCGCGCGGCCTCGTTCATCGCGAGCGCCTGGATGCGCGGCACGATGTAGCCGGGCGCCGGCCCGCAGATCACCGGCTTCTTGCCGACGCGTTCCAGCAGCGCCGCGAGCGCGTCGACGACGGCCTGATCGGTCGCATCGCCGCGGCTGACCTCGACGAGCGGCATCAGCAGCGCGGGATTCAGCCAGTGTGCGTTCAGCATTCGCGCCGGGTGCGCAACGTGGCGCTGCAATTCGGTGACGACGAACGTCGACGTGGTCGACGCGATCGTTGCGTGCGCATCGACGTGTTCGCCGAGCCAGCGCAGCGCGTCGGCTTTTGCATCGAGCACTTCGGGCAGCGCTTCGAACACGATATCGGCATCGCGCACCGCATCGGCCGCGCCGTCCCGCGCCACCAGTGCGATACGCGCGACGACGGCGTCGGCCTGCACGGCATCGATGCGGCCCAGCGCGAGCTGCGCATGCAGCGGCCGGGCGATCTCGTCGCGCGTGCGATCGTCGAACGCGCGACGGCCGGCCGCATCGCGCGGCTTGAAATCGATCAGCGTCACGTCGAGGCCCGCGAACGCGAACACGAGCGCGATGCCCTGCCCCATGCGTCCCGCGCCGAGCACGTGGATGCGCGTCACATCGGCGGCGGCCTTCATGCCGCGTACCCCACGTCGAGCAGCGCGCGCAGCGCGTCCTTCGACAGCGCCGCGAGCCCGAGCCGCTCAAGCGTGCGGCCTTCCGCATACAGGTCGCGCACCGCGACCACGCTCGCGACGCTCAGCAGCCCCTGCGCGACGGGCGTCGGCACGCCGGCCCAGCGCCCGCACGACACGATGAACGACAGCCCGATCCGGGTGTCCTCGAGCATGTAGCGATGCGTGCGCAGATCGATCTTCTCGCGCCAGTCGCCGCTATCGGTCAGCTTGCCGTGCGCGCCGCGCCCGTACATCCATTCGTCGCCGTCGGTCGCGTAGTGATCGGCGAGCGGGAAATGCGGCGCACGGTAGCCGAGCGCTTCGCGCACCGCGATGCGTTCGGCGTCGAGCGCGTTCGTCACGCGGCGGATCGACGGCTGCGTGCCTTCGTTGTGGATGTCCCACGCGTCGAAATGTTCGAGCGGCCCGGCGTTCATCAGGATCAGCGGCGGATGGATCACCGGGCCCGCATTCATCAGCGCGCCGGACAATGCATCCTCGACCGGCTCGACCGACGGATAGCCGGCGCGCAACACGTCGAACGCCCAGCCGGCTGCGTTCGCCGGCCACACGCCGGTCGGCAGGCGCGTCGCGTACGCGCTGATCACGACATCGTTGTCGCGATGCTTGCGCACCAGGTACGGCAGCGTGCCTGTTTCGGCGAACGCAACGCGCGAACGGTTACCGGCGTCGGCCGCCGCGCGGGCGAACACGACGCTGCCGAACGTGCCGGGCGGCAGGAACACGACCTGGCCGTCCTCCAGCAGCGGCGCGACCTGCGCGGCGAGCGCGTCGTGCGACGTGGCCGGCAACGGCACCACGACGAGCCGCGCGCCGTGCAGCGCGGCGGGCAGATCGTCGGTCAGGCGGATCGCGCCCGGCGCATCGCCGAGCGGCACCGCGCGCTTGCCGCGATAGTCGGTGACGTTCAGCACGCCAAGCGCGCGCAGCCGCGCGTGCGGCTCGCGATCGCGCCGCCACCACGTCACGTCGTGGCCTTTTTCGAGCAGGTCGATGGCCGCCGCATGGCAGCCGTGGCCGCCGCCCAGAACACATACCTTCATCGTCTTCTCCTGGTGATCGAGTACGTCCGAGACTACGCGGCCGCCTGCGCCGCGTCGCTTCAAAACACGCAACGACGCGCCCGTTCGCGCAACGCAATCGCGAGGCCGCGCAAGCCGACGCGCCCCTGCATCCGCTACGAGGTCTATCAATGGACATCGCCCTTTCCCGCCATGCGCCGAACCGGCTCGGCACACTGCACGCCCCCGACGAAGTCGAACGCGCGGTCGCGCACCGGCTCGGGCCGCACCGGATGGCCGCGTGCGGCCGCGATCCGTTTCGCGCGGAGCTGTACGAAGTGCCGCTGCGTCACGGTGCGCTGCTCGAACTCAGCTACGGACGCGAAACGCGCATCGAATTCGGCGACGACGCCGATCACTTCCTGTTCCGGCTGACGCTCGCCGGTGCGTGCGAGCTGCAGGCCGGCAGCGTCGTCGCGCGCGCCGGCCCCGGCGAGTTGACCGTGTCGTCGCCCGCGCTCGCGAGCCGCCTGCGTACGAGCCCCGATTGCCGCAACCTCGTGCTGCGGCTCGAGCGCGGCGCGCTCGAACGCAAGCTGCAGGACATGCTTCACGCGCCGCTCGCGCGACCGCTGCAGTTCGACGTGGCAGCCGGTGGCGCCGGCGCGGGCGGCGCGCTCGTGCTGCCGACCTTCGAATACCTGTGCCGGCTGGGCGCGCAGCCGGGCATCGGCACCGCGTCGCCGGTGTTCGGCGCCGACCTCACCGCGTGGCTGATGTCGCTGCTGCTCACGCACCTGCCGCACGCTTACAGCGACGCGCTGCTGCGCGGCACGCCGCCGCTGCCGGCCCATGTGCGGCGCGCGTGCGCGCATGTCGATGCACACCTCGGCGAACCGCTCGCGCTCGCCACGCTGGCGGCCGTCGCGGGCGTCGCGCCGCGCACGCTGCAGCATGCGTTCCGCGCGTTCCTGCACACCACGCCGGCCGCGTACGTGCGCGAACGCCGGCTCGCCGCCGTGCATGCGGCGCTGCAACGCGGCAACGCGCGCAGCGTGACCGACGTGCTGATCGCGCACGGCATCCATGGCTTCGGCCATTTCGCGAAGGCGTATGCGCGGCGTTACGGCCACGCGCCTTCCGTCACCGCGAGGCAGACACGATGACGCTCTCCGCTTCCGGCCGCCCGGCGGCCCCGGCCCGCCCCGAACCCGCGCCGCACGACAGCGACTCCGCCGACGGCCTGCGCGTGCAGGATCTCGATCTCAACCTGTTGAAGACGTTTCGCGCGGTGTATGAAGAGCGGCACGTCGGCCGCGCGGCGCTGCGGCTCGGCGTCACGCAGCCGTCGGTCAGCTACGCGCTCGGCCGGCTGCGGCTGATGTTCCGCGACGCGCTGTTCGTGCGCACCGGCACCGGCGTCGAGCCGACCCCGCGCGCGCAACGGCTCGCGATCTCGGTCGACAAGGCGCTCGCGATCCTGCAGGACGTGCTCGACGAAGGCTCGCGCTTCACGCCCGACAGCACGCAGCGCGTGTTCCGCCTGCACATGAGCGATTTCGCGGCGAGCGCGTTCCTGCCGACGCTGCTCGGCGCGCTCGACCGGCGCGCGCCGGGCGCGGTGATCGAGACGCTGCACGTCGACGAATGCCAGCTCAACGTCGCGCTCGAATCGGGGCGCATCGACTTCGCGCTCGGCCATTTCGCCGATGCGTCGAGCCACTTCCAGCGCACCGCGCTGCTGCACGAGCGCTGCGTGCTGCTGATGCCGCGCCGTACCGCGCAGCGCGCAGGGTTGCCCGACGGTTTCGTGCTCGACGGCACGGCGCCCGATGCGCTGCGCTTCGTCGCGGTCACGTCGCATCCGCAGTCGATGCAGCTGCTCGAACGGCACGAACTGATGCCGCGCGTGCGGGCGGCGCTGCCCGACTTCATGGTGGTGCCGGCGCTGCTGCAGGACGGCGATTACGCGCTGATCCTGCCGGAAACGATCGCGATCACGTTCGCGGCGCGCCAGCCGTGCGTGCTGTACGAGATCGCCGGCGCCGGCGAATGGGCCGTCAACGCGTACTGGCATCGCCGCTTCGACGCGGACCCCGGCCATCGCTGGCTGCGGGCGCTGCTGCTCGAGCTGTTCAACATCGGCGAGCAGGCGCCGTTCGATGCGTGGCTCGCGCCGCAGCCGCCCGCCTGCGCGTAGCGGCGCGGGCGGGCCCGCCGACACGCTCAGAACGACGTGAGAATGCCCGCGACGAGCGAGCTCGCGGTCGCGCCCGGCTTCGCCACCGCGACACCGCCGCCCGCCGCGCCGTTGACGACGAAGCGCGCATGCGCGCCGTTGCGCACCATCGCGGCGCCCGTGTACAGCACCGTGCGCTTCGACAGCGGGTAGTCGAAGCGGATGCCGTACGAATCGGCATTGCCGTCGCTATCGGCCACCTTCCGGTAATGGCCGACGCTCAGCAGCAGCGATGCGCGGCCGATCGGCACCGTCGCGCTGAGTTCGACGATGTCGCTGTGCGGATACGCGCTCTGGCTGTCGATCGCGGTCGCGACGTCGGGGCCGCCGCGATGGCGCATATACAGCGCGGCGATCTTCACGACGTTGAAGTCGTACGAAATCGCACCGAGCGTGTAGTTGCCGTTCGCGGCCGTGCTCGTGGCGCCGAGCGTCGATGCGGCGACCGGGCTGAACTTCTGCTGCATGGTGTCGACGTCGACCGACAACCCGCCGCGCACGTAGTTGATGCCGGCGCCGTACGTATCGCCGAGCGTCGCCGGCTGCCCGGCCGCGCCGTTGGCGCCGCGCGCGGCCATCGCACGCAACAGGAAGCCCGCGTAGCGCGGCGACGTGTAGCGCATCGAGTTGCGCACGCGCAGGAACGCGGGCCCGACGAAGTTGTTGGTCGCGTTGCCCCATGCGAGCCCCGCGCCGAGGCCTGGCAGGCTGTACGTGACGAGCGTCGTATGCAGGATCGTGTACAGCTCGCCGAACTGCACGCCGCCGAACGGCCCCGTGATGCCGACCCACGCTTCGCGGCCGAACAGCGCGCTGCTGTTCGACAGCGCGCCGCTCGCCGCGTTGAAGCCGTCCTCGAGCTTGAAGATCGTCGCGTAGCCGCCGCCGAGATCCTCGACACCCTTCAAGCCCCACTGCGACGCCCACAGGTTGCCGCTGCCCATGCGCGTCACGTGGTTCGGCCCGGCGTTCGCGTATTCGATCGCGGTGTCGATGCGGCCGTAGAGCGTCACGCTCGATTGCGCGACGGCAGGCAGCGCGTTGCACGCGAGCAGCGCGGCGAGCGGTACGGCAAGCCGGAAGGCCCGCCCGTTCGAATGGTTCATCTGCGTCGTCCCGTAGAAGTTGCGGCGCCTGTCGGCATCGCGCCGCTTGATGTGAAGCGCGTTCGCTTTCAGATACGAACGCTGCCGATCAAAACCGGCCCGAGTCTAGGAACGACAATTTCGGACGTCGACGCAATGCGCTCTATAACGCTTATAGACGCGCCGCATGACGCGCACGGGCCCCGCCGCACGCGCGCTGCGCGGCGGGCCGCGCGCACGGCCTCGGTGTTTTCTTTATCCGGGTCGGTAGATGTCCGTGTGGCGCGGCTGTCACTCCGGCTATGGCGGCCGAATTTGGCCGACTACGCTGCGTCACCGATCGTGTCATCCGCACGCTTTCGCGCCCGCGACGGCGCCCGGCCCGCGAGGCCGATGCCGCGCTTTTCCACCGCCCGCTCCTGGAGAACCCGCATGTCCGCATCCACGGCCCGCGCTGCCGACGGCAAGCGCTATACGTACGAATGGTATGTCGTCGTCATCTGCATGCTCGCGTACATCTTTTCGTTCGTCGACCGCCAGGTCCTCGTGCTGATGATCGAACCGATCAAACGCGACCTGCACCTGTCCGATACGCAGTTCAGCTTGCTGAACGGCTTCGCGTTTTCGCTGTTTTATGCGGTGATGGGGCTGCCCGTCGCGTATCTCGCCGACCGCTATGCGCGCCCGCGCATCATCTCGCTCGGCATCGCGCTGTGGAGCGTCGCGACCGCCGCGTGCGGGATGAGCCAGCACTTCGTGCAGATGTTCGTCGCGCGGATGGGCGTCGGCGTCGGCGAGGCCGCGCTGTCGCCCGGCGCGTATTCGATGCTCGCCGACTACTTCCCGAAGGAGAAGCTCGGGCGCGCGATCGCCGTGTATTCGCTCGGCTCGTTCATCGGCGGCGGCATCGCGTTCCTGATCGGCGGCTACGTGATCGCGCTGCTCAAGCACGCGAGCGCGTTCACGCTGCCGGTGGTCGGGCAGGTGCATGCGTGGCAGGTCACGTTCCTGATCGTCGGGCTGCCGGGCATCCTCGTCGCGCTGCTGTTCGCCGCGACCGTGCGCGACCCGCAGCGCAAGGGGCTCGCGCAGGATCGCTCGGGCGCCGTGCGGCGCGTGTCGATGCGCGATTCGCTGCGCTTCGTCGGCATGCACCGCGCGACCTTCGCGTGCCACTACCTCGGCTTCTCGTTCTACGCGATGACGCTGTACTGCCTGCTGAGCTGGACGCCCGCGTTCTATATCCGCCGCTTCGGGATGACGGCCGTCGAAGCCGGCTACACGCTCGGCATCGTGCTGCTGGTCGCGAACACGGCCGGCGTGTTCTGCGGCGGCTGGCTCAACGACTGGCTGCTGCGGCGCGGCCGCGGCGATGCGCCGATGCGTGCCGGCGCGATCGGCGCCGCCTGCATGGTGATTCCCGCGACGCTGTTCACGCAGCTCGACAGCCTGCCGGCGTCGCTCGCGATGCTGGTCGTCGCGATGTTCTTCGCGTCGTTCCCGATGCCGACGTCGACCGCCGCGATGCAGACGCTCGCGCCGAACCAGATGCGTGCGCAGATCTCCGCGCTGTTCCTGCTCGTGTCGAACCTGATCGCGCTCGGGATCGGCACGACCGTCGTCGCGCTGTTCACCGATCGCGTGTTCGGCGCGCCGGCCGCGGTCGGTCATTCGATGTCGATCGTCAACGTCGCGGCGGCGACGCTCGCCGCGCTGCTGCTCGCCGTCGGCTGCCGCCACTATCGCCGCAGCCTCGAGCGTGAACGCGGTCATGCATCGGCATCGGCTTCGGCTGATGCTGCCGTCGACGGCGGCAACGCCATTGCCGCTCGCTGAAGTCGCGCGGTTCACCAATTGCGTGGTCGGCGCACCGGCCGCGCGATTGCCGCCCCGCTGAGCGGCGACGATCGGCACGCCTACCATCATCCATATCACTTATCCCAACATCACTTTTTAATCGATTTGATTTATGCGACGCCCGTCCCTATTCTCGACTGCATGACGGCGCGGGGCTCTGCCGCGCCGCGTTCTTCTACCCCACGGAATTTCCCCATGCAAGCGAACCGCCACCAGGTCCGGATCGACGCGCTGATCGACGCGGCGCAGGACATCCGCTGTTTCCGGGTCTCGCGCGTCGACGGCCAGCCGTTCGACGCGTACGAACCGGGCGCCCATATCGATGTCACCGCGCCGTCCGGCATCACGCGGCAATACTCGCTGTGCGGCAACCCCGACGAGCGCGGCAGCTATCTGTTCGCGGTGAAGAAGGAAGCGCAGTCGCGCGGCGGCTCGCGTTCGCTGCACGATGACGTGAGCGTCGGCGCCGAATTGTCGATCGGCACGCCGCGCAACCTGTTTCGTCTGGCCGATGACGCGAGCGAGCACGTGCTGGTTGCGGCCGGCATCGGCATCACGCCGCTGCTGTCGATGGCGTATGCGCTGCGCCAGCGCGGCGCGCGTTATCGACTGCACTATTTCGCGCGCAGCCGCGACCATGCCGCCTTCGTCGACGAACTGTCCGCCGAACCGTTCGAATCGCACGTGACGTTCCATTACGGCGTCGAGCCCGATGCACTCGCGGCCGAACTCGGCCGCTGCATCGAGTCGATCGACCTGGAAGCGCATGTCTATACGTGCGGCCCCGGGCCGTTCATGGATGCCGTTGTCGCAGCCGCGGCCAGGCGAATCCCGGAAAACGCGATTCATCTCGAACGCTTCGCGGCGGAGCCGTCCACATCCGTCACCACCGCGGACGCCGCGCCGGCAGAGGGCTTCGAAGTGCGCCTGCAACGCAGCGGCCAATCGGTGCGCGTCGCGCCCGGTACGTCGATCGTCGACGCACTTGCAAAGATCGGCGTCGAAGTCGATACGTCATGCGGCGAAGGCGTATGCGGCACCTGCATGGTGCCCGTCATCGACGGCGAACCCGATCATCGCGATCACTGCCTGAGCAAGGCCGAGCGCGCGAGCAACACCGTGATCTGCTGCTGCGTGTCGCGCGCGCGCTCGGCGGTGCTCGTGCTCGATCTCTGATGCGCCGAGCACGCCGACGTGCTGCCGCACGGATCCACTGATTGACTGACGGAAGGCGCCCGGGCGATGAACATTCAGCCACGACGGTAGCATCACGCGCGAGCCGCCTGCCGCACACCGCCGATCGTCATTCGTCGAAACGCTCGACGATTTCGGCGAGCAGCGCGCGCATCCACGCATTGCCTTCGTCCTCGTGGAAATGCTCGTGCCAGTGCATCGTCACCGGCGCGGGCGGCAGCGTGACCGGCAGGTCGTACAGGCGGAATGCGTTGTCGCGGTTCAGGATCTGCGCGAGCCGCCTCGGCAGCGTCGCATACAGATCGGTGACCGACAGCACACTCGGCAGCGCGACGAAGTGCGGCACCTCGAGCGCGATGTTGCGCCCCACGCCCTGCGCGCGCAACGCGTCGTCGAGTGCGTGGTGGCTATGCTCGACCGATTTCACGTTGACGTGCGCGGCGCGCACGAACTGCTCGAGGCTCAACGCGGCCGCCGCCGGCAGCCCGCGCCGGCGCCCCGTCATGCACACGTAGGTTTCCTCGAACAGCACCTGGTGGCGCGTACGCGGCATCAGCTCCGGCAGGTTGCCGATCGCGAAATCGAGCCGGCTCGCGCGCAGCGCCTCCTCGATCTCCTCCACCGGCAGCGGCTGCACGCTCAACGTCACGCGCGGCGCGCGCTCGCGCAGCGCCTGGCAGATCGCCGGCAGGTACGCCATCTCGCCGGCATCCGACAGCGACAGCCGGAACGTGCGCGTGCTGGTGGCCGGATCGAAGCGCTCCGCATAGCGCAGCGCGACGCGCACCATGTCGAGCGCCTTGCCGACGATGCCCGCGAGTTCGAGCGCGACCGGCGTCGGCTGCATGCCCGAACGCGTGCGCACGAACAGCGGATCGTCGAACAGCGTGCGCAGCCGGCCGAGCGAATAGCTGACGGCCGGCTGCGACAGCGCGAGCCGCTCGCCGGCCTTCGTCAGGCTGCGTTCGTCGACGATCGCCTGGAATACGCGCAACAGGTTCAGATCGAGATGATCGACCGATGTCATCGTGACCTCCATCATTTGCCGCATTTATTTGATTATCAATTTTAGATCAATTTGACCGATATGCGACAGAAGACGAGACTCGTCTCCGGACGCTGCGCACGGCGCGGCCCGATTTTCGCGACTCTTTCCCCACGACGACGATGAGCGACATTGCCTACCAGACGATCGACACCCGCGCCTTGCAGGGTCTCGCGCAGCCCGACCGCATCGCGCCCGCGATGTATCACGATCCCGCGCTGTTCGAAGCCGAGCTCGACCGCATCTTCTACCGCACCTGGATCTGGGTCGCGCACGAAAGCGAACTGCCGAACCCGGGCGACTTCATCACGACGACGATCGGCCGCCAGCCGGTGATCGTCGTGCGCGACAAGACCGGCGAGATCAACGTGCTGCAAAACCGCTGCCGCCATCGCGGCGCGACCGTGTGCGAATCGCACAAGGGCAACGCGAAGGGCTTCACGTGCCCGTATCACAGCTGGTCGTACGCGCTCGACGGCACGCTGCGCGCGCTGCCGTACGGCGACGGCTACGAAGGCGTGTGCGACAAGGGCGACCTGCCGCTCGTGAAGCTGCGCGTCGGTGTGTACCAGGGGCTCGTGTTCGCGAGCTTCAACGACGCGATCGAGCCGCTCGAGGATTTTCTCGGCGGCGCGAAGCCGTGGATCGACCTGTTCATGAAACAGGGCGCCGGCTACCCGATCAAGGCGAACGGCGAGCACAAGTTCAAGTTCAAGGGCAACTGGAAGATCCAGCTCGAGAACACCACCGACCTCTATCACTTCCCGGTCGTGCACAAGTCGTGGATGAAGTCGATCGACGACGAGACGGCCGCCGCGATCACGAGCTTCATGACGAGCGAGGACGCGTTCTGCCGCGCGCTCGGCAACGGCCACAGCCTCGCGGTGCTGATGCCCGAACTGATCGATCTCGACGACGACGACGGCGCACCGCTGCCCGAACGCTTCGCGCCGCTCGCGGCGAAACTCGCCGAACGTCACACGCCCGAGGAGGTGCGCCGTATCGTGCGCTCGCTGATGGGCGTCGGCTTCAACCTGAACCTGTTCCCGAACCTCGCGCTGTCGATGGCGTTCTTCCGCGTGCTGCGGCCGATCTCCGCGAACGAAACCGAGATCCGCCACGTCGCGCTCGCAATGGATGGCGGCCCCGACGAAGCGAACCGCGAGCGGCTGCGCATCCACGAGCACTTCCAGGGCCCGTTCGGCTTCGGCAGCCCCGACGATGCGGAAGCGTGGGAGCGCGTGCAGCGCGGCGCGCAGGCGGGGCCCGACGTGCCGATCCTCGTGAATCGCGGGCTGAACCGCGAGACGACCGCCGCGAACGGCGAAAAGACCGCGCATGCGACCGACGAGACCGGCATGCGCGAAGCCTACCGGCAATGGCGCAACATGATGGAGCAGCAATGATGGACGACCGCAACGCCCTCTTTTCCGAGCAGACCTTCGCCCGCGCGGTCGAATTCGTGTGGCGCGAAGCCGAGATGCTCGACCGCCGCGACTACCGCGCGTGGCTCGACCTGTGGGACCCGGCCGGCCACTACGTGGTGCCGATCGATCCCGACGCGACCGATTTCGCGGCGACGCTGAACTACGTGTTCGACGACCGGGACATGCGCGAGAAGCGCGTGCAGCGGATGGTGTCCGGCTATTCGGCGTCGGCCACCGACGCGGCGCGCACGGTGCGCACCGTGTCGCGCTTCACGCGGGAAAGCGGCAGCGCCGATACCGTCGAGCTGAAATCGGCGCAGGTCGTGGTCGCGTACAAGCGCGGCGTCGCGACGCTGTTCGCGGCCGACGTCACGCACAAGCTGCACGTCGATGCCGAAGGCGAGATGCGGATCGCCGAAAAGGTCGTGCGCCTGATCGACTCGACCGAAGCGCTCAGCGCGATCGGCTTCCTGCTGTAAGCCGCGGCCGGTTCACCGTCGCCAACGCAACGGTGAACCGGGCACCTTCACCTGTGAGCGGCTGCCGGTTCGCCGTCTCCCGCGCAAAGGTGAACCGGTCACCTTCACCTTTCCGGACCCTCATGCCCACACTCGAAGTTTTCCTGCCGGCCGGCCACGACGACGCACGCAAGGCCCAACTGATCGCAAGGCTCAGCAACGCGACCGTCGACGCGATCGGCGCACCGATCGAATCCGTGCGCGTGCTGCTCACCGAGCTGCCCGCGACGCATATCGGCCTCGGCGGCCGCAGCGCCGCGGACGGCGCGCCGCCGTCGCTGCCGGTGATCGTCGCGATCCTGATCGCCGGCCGCACCGACGCACAGAAGCGCGCGCTGATCGCCGCGCTGTCCGATGCGGGCGCGGACGTGCTCGACGCGCCGCTGCAGGCGACGCGCGTGATCATCAAGGACATTCCGAACACCGACTTCGGCATCGGCGGCCAGACCGCGCGGGCGCTGGGGCGGTGACCATGCGTCGCGCGTCGCCGCCCCGCCGCACTGCGCCCAAGCGGTTGCGCTTACCCGTCGGCGAGCGGCAGCGTCACGCGGCAGTCGAGCCCGCCGCCCGCGGCCGGGCTCGCGGCGATCCGCCCGCCGTGGCGCGTGACGATGCTCTTGCACAACGACAACCCGATTCCGTTGCCGCCCGCCTTCGACGACGAGAAACCGTCGAACAGCCGGTCGTGCGCGCCGGCGTCGATGCCCGGCCCATTGTCGATCGCATGCAACTCCGCATGGCCGGCCACGTTCGCGGTGCCGAGCGTCAGCGTGCGCGGCACGCGCTCGCAACCGGCGAACGCCTCGATCGCATTGAACGCGAGATTCAGGATCACCTGCCCGATCAGCACGCGCTCGCAGCGGATCGGCAGCGGCGCGTCAGCCTGCACGATCGCCACCGTCACGCCGGCCTCCTTCGCGCGCAGCTCGATGAAGTACGCGACGTCCGCGAGGATGTCGCGCAGGTCGGCCCGCGCGACGACCGGCTCGCGCTTCACGATGAATTCGCGCACGCTCTTGATGATCAGCGCCGCATGCTCGGCCTGCCGGTCCGCGCTGCGCAGCCCCCAGATCGCGTCGTCGACGGCGCCGTTGCCGTTCAGCCGCCGCACCGCGCCTTCGATGAAATTGCGCACGGCCGCGAGCGGCTGGCTCAGTTCGTGCGCGATCACGGTCGCCATCTCGCCCATCGCGTTGTAGCGGCCCGCGTATTCGAGCATCCGCGCCTCGGCGCGCCGCGCGTCCTCGATCGCGACTTCGTCGCTCACGTCGCGAAACTGCACGAGCAGCCCGTCGAGATCGCCTTCGATCTCGACCTGCCGGCACAGGATGCGCAGCCAGCAGGCGGAGCCGTCGCGCCGCACGATCCGGTAGCGCTGCGGCGCGGACGGGCACGCGGACGGCGCGTCGCGCAACTGCGCGACGAGCCGGTCTCGATCGGCCGCGGAGCAATAGTCGAGTACCTCGCCGAGCGGCTCGTCGGGCGCGAGCCCGAGCACGCGGCGGCCCGACTCGCTGATGAACTGCACGCCGCCGTGCGGCGTCACGACCGCGATGCCTTCGTCGAGATCCTGCATGAACTCGCGCAGCCGCGCCTCGTAGCGGCGCAACTGCTGGCGGACCGCCTCTTCCGCGCTGATGTCGCGGAACTGCACCATCACGACGTCGCGCCCGCGCAGCGGCACGTAGGTCGCGGTGGCCTCGGACAGCATGTCGACGCCCGTACGCGAGCGATAGCACCATTCGTACACCTGCGGGCCGTCGACGAGCGCGCGATCCCATGCGCTCACCGCGATCTCGCGCCGGTACTTCGGCTCGGGGCGCGTCATGTCCGGCGCCTTCAGCGGCAGCAATTCCTCGACGGAAAAGCCGAGCGCGATGCACGCGGCGCGATTCGCCCATACGATCGCCCGGGTGCGCGCGTCGTGCAGCAGCACGCAGGTGGTCAGCGCGTCGAGCAGCCGGTGGAAATCGTCTTCGTCGGGAAAACTCATGATCGGATTCGGAGGAAGGCGCGCGGCATCGCGCGGCCGGAAACCCAACATAGCACCGGCGCGCGCCGATCGCATCTGAAGATTTCTTTAGGCCGGCACGGAGCGTCACCAGTCGCGCGGCCCAACGCACCAATTGCTGCGTGTTTTCGGCGTTTCTAGACTGGCTGCACAGTCTTGCCCCCGCAACCGACACCGGAATCGCCCCATCCCCAGGAGACTTTCATGCCGCAAGCCGCCCTCGCCATCGAATCCGCGCCGACCTCGCCGCGCGCGGCCAGTCCCGCGGCCGCGCCGTTGTCGCCGCTCGACGCGGTGATCGAAACCGTCGCCGCGCGCCGCGACGAATTCGACCGGCTGTCGCACGTGCCGCGCGACGTGATCGCGCTGTTCAAGCAGGCCGGCATCTATCGCGCGGGCACGCCGCGCCGCTTCGGCGGCGATGCGCTCGCGCCGACCGCGTTCCTCGACATGATCGAACGGATCGCGACCGCCGACGGCTCGGCCGCGTGGGTCGCGAGCTTCGGCTCCGCGAACGTCTACCTCGCCGCGCTGCCGCTCGACACGCAGGCCGAGCTGTACGCGAGCGGCCCCGACCAGGTGTTCGCGGGCGGCCTGTTCCCGGTGCAGCCCGCGCAGGCCGCGCCCGGCGGCTGGCGCGTGAACGGCACATGGAAATTCGCGAGCGGCTGCAAGGGCGCCGACTGGCTCGGCGTCGGCATCGCCGTGCCGGGCGCGCAGGACGCCGCGCCGAACAAGCCGCGCACGGCCGTGTTCCGTGCCGCGGACGTCGAGATCGTCGAGAACTGGAGCGTGGTCGGCATGCAGGGCACCGGCAGCCACGACCTGCGCGTGAACGACCGCTTCGTGCCCGAGGCGTGGACCTTCGTGCGCGGCGGCGAACCGACCGTCGACGAGCCGCTGTACCGCTACCCGACCGTCGCGTATGCGGCGCAGGTGCTGGCCGTCGTCAACCTCGGCCTCGCGCGTGCGGCGCTCGACGTCGTGAACCGGATGTCGGGCGGCCGCCAGACGACGACCGGCGCACCGCGTCTCGCCGATCGCGCGTATTTCCGCATCGAGCTCGCGAAGGCCGAAGCGCAACTGCGCTCGGCGCGCGCGTTCTTCTACGACGCGACCGATTCGGTGTGGCAATCGATCCTCGCCGGCAACCCGGTGACGCCCGACCAGGTGAGCCTGCTGCGGCTCGCGGCCACGCAGATCGCCCGCGAAGGCGCGAGCGTCGTCGAACGCGCGTACCGCCTCGGCGGCACGGCGGCGATCTACCGGTCGCATCCGCTGCAGCGGCTGCTGCGCGATGCGATGGTCGTCACGCAGCACGCGTTCCTCGCCGAAGGCAACTTCGACGGCGCGGGCGCGGTCTTCACCGGCGTCACGCCGTTTCCCGGCTATCTGTAACCGGCATCGCCCGACACTTTCGCTGAACGCGCATGCACCCGCCGCGCCGTCGCCGGCCGGCTCATGCGCCCGACCGATTCCTCTGGAGAACCCGATATGTCCGATTCGAATCCGCTGCCGCTGCGCGTGCTGTTCTGCTGCGGCGTGTCGCAGAATTTCTTCGACCTGCCGCGCGAGAAGATCGGCGAAGTGTGGCAGGCGTACGGCGCGATGCTCGCGGCCGTCGAAGCGATGCCCGGCGTGCGCGTGCTCGGCGTGATGGACGACGACCGTCTCGTGGTCGGCCAGGCCGACGGCGCGCCGTGGACCTTCTACATCATGGCCGACGTCGCCGATTTCGACACGACGGTCGCCGTGTGCAACCTGTACCGCACGACGCCCGTCGGCGAATACAACCTGTGGCGCTACGGCAAGATCGAGGCACGTGTCGGCCGCGCGCTGACCGTGCCGCCGGCCGCGAAGCCCGCGACGTGAGGCGCGCGATGACCGATCTGTCTCCCGCTGCGGTCGACGTGCTCGCACGGCGCGTCGCGGCGCTCGACGCCGAGCGCGCGGTGCGCGCGACGATCGCGCGCTACATGGCGCTGTGCGACGTACCCGAAGCGGCAGGCGAAGGCCCGTCGCTGGCCGAGCTGTTCACGGCCGACGCCGTGTGGGAAGGCATCGGCCCGCAATACGCGCGGAAATTCGGCCGCCTCGAAGGCCCGGCCGCGATCGTCGCGATGCTCGGCCGCTATCTGCCGCCCGACCCGCATTTCTCGGCGAACCTGCACTTCCTGACGTCGGAGTCGATCGAGATCGGCGCCGGCCATGCAAGCGCGCGCGGCCGCTGGATCATGCTGCAGGCGTCGCGCTACGCGGACGGCTCGGCCGAGCTGATCGCCGCGCGGCTGACGATCGATTT
Source organism: Burkholderia sp. A2 (assembly GCF_001729305.1). Classification (NCBI taxonomy): domain Bacteria; kingdom Pseudomonadati; phylum Pseudomonadota; class Betaproteobacteria; order Burkholderiales; family Burkholderiaceae; genus Burkholderia; species Burkholderia sp. A2. The sequence continues at coordinate 38,808 of NZ_LZXX01000092.1, forward strand.
CGCACCGGCCGCCAACGGCGCCACCTGGCTGATCCGCCATTTCCGCACCGAACGCGTGCTCGACGGCCCGTGGCCGCTCGCCGCCGCGCCACGGTCCTGATGTTTCCCGCTGCTTTCGCACGATACCGACCATGACAGGCTTCATCGACACCTTCACGCCAGGCGGCCCCGGCCCGACGATCGCGATCAAGGACACGATCGACATCGCGGGCCATCCGACCCGCGCGGCGAGCCGCGCGCTCGCCGATGCGCCGCCTGCCGCGCAGCATGCGGACGTGGTCCGCCTGCTGCTCGACGCCGGCTGGCAGATCGCCGGCAAGGCGAACATGCACGAGCTCGCATTCGGCATGACCGGCATCAACGACTACACGGGCACACCCGTCAATCCGCAGGACGCCACGCGCATTCCGGGCGGCTCGTCGAGCGGTTCCGCGTCGCTCGTCGGACTCGGCGCCGTCGACGCGGCGCTCGGCACCGATACCGGCGGCTCGATTCGCGGGCCGGCCGCGTGCTGCGGCGTGGCCGGGCTGAAACCGACGTTCGGCCGCGTGTCGCGGCGCGGCGTCGCGCCCGCGGACACCACGCTCGATTGCGTCGGGCCGTTCGCACGGGAGATCCGCACGCTCGTCGCGGTGATGGCCGCGATCGCTCCGGGCTTCGAACGCGCGCAAGCAGAAGCGTCCGCGGCAGGCTGCACGATCGCGCAACTCGGCGTCGACGCCGATCCGGCGATCGCCGCCGCGCTCGACGCGGCCGTTCGCGCGTCGGGCCTGCGTTCGCATACGGTCGTGCTCAATGAAATGCCGGCCGCGTTCGCGGCGGGGCTCACCGTGATCAACGCGGAAACGTCGCGCGCGTTCGGCCATCTGGTCGCGACCGGCAAGCTCGGCGCCGACCTCGATACGCGATTGCGTGCGGCCGCAACGACCGCGCCTGCGGCATTGAAGGAAGCCGAAGCCGTGCGCGCACGCTTCACCGCGCAGGTCGATGCCGCGCTCGAACACGCGGACGTGCTGGTGCTGCCGACGCTGCCCGCGTTGCCGATCACGCTGCAGCAGGCACGCGACGGCGTCTCGGTGATCGCGATGTCGTCGCTGATCCGGCCGTTCAACCTGAGCGGCCATCCGGCCCTCAGCCTGCCGCTGCCGCTCGCCGGTTCGCGGTTGAAGGCCGGCTTGCAGATCGTCGGACGCAAGGGCGCGGACGAACGGGTCTGCGCGATCGCGGCACACTTCGAAGCGGCGTTGGCCGCATGAACCACGATGCGGGCGCCGCCGCCACAGGCGTGCGCCCGCGAACCACGGAACTTTCACACCATGTCAGACCGAGTCGTTCTCGTCACCGGCGCCGCGCGCGGGCTCGGCGCCGTCATCGCCGAACGCTTCCATGCGGCCGGCTATCGCGTCGCGCTCGCCGACATCGCCGCCGACGCCGTTCACGCGCATGCGCGCGAGCTCGACCCGAGCGGCGAACGCGCGATCGCGCTGCCGCTCGACGTCACGTCGAAACGCGATTTCGAAGCCGCGCGCGATGCGCTCGTCGTGCGCTGGGGCACGATCGACGTGCTCGTCAACAACGCGGGCGCATCGAAGGTCGTGCCGGCGATGGAGATCACGGCCGAGCAGTTCGACCAGGTGATCGACGTGAACCTGCGCAGCGTGCTGTTCGGCTGCCAGGTGTTCGGCCAGTATTTCGCGCAGCGCGGCGCGGGCCGCATCGTCAACATCGCGTCGCTCGCCGGGCAGAACGGCGGCTCGGCGACGGGCGCGCACTATGCGGCCGCGAAAGGCGGCGCGCTGACGCTGACCAAGGTGTTCGCCCGCGATCTCGCCGCGCACGGCGTGACCGTCAACGCGATCTCGCCGGGCCCGCTCGATCTGCCGATCGTGTACGAAAGCGTCGCGCCGGAAAAGCTGCGTCAGGTGCTCGCGAGCCTGCCGGGCGGCAAGCTCGGGTCGGCCGGCTTCGTCGCGGACGCGGCCGTGCTGCTCGCCTCGGGCGACGCGCATTTCGCGAACGGTGCATGCTGGGACATCAACGGCGGACTGTACATGCGCTGAACGCGCAGCACCTCAGCGCGACGACGCCCCGTCGTCGCCCCACACGACCATCACGTCGCGCACGAGCGCGGCGATCGACGTCGCGCCGAGCTTCTCCTTGATGCTCGCGCGATGCACGTCGACGGTCTTCACGCTGATCGACAGATCCGACGCGATCTGCTTGCTGCCCTTGCCGTCCACGACGCCGCGCAGCACTTCCTTCTCGCGCGCGGTCAGCGCGTCGAGCCGCTGGCGCAGCGCGCGGTGGCGCTGGCTCACCGCATGCCGCTGCTGCGCGAGCCGCAGCGCGCGCTGCACGCGCTCGAGCATCTGCTGCGAGTTGTACGGCTTCTCGACGAAATCGATCGCGCCGTTCTGCAGCGCGCGCACCGACATCGGAATGTCGCCGTGTCCGCTGACGAAGATCACCGGCAGCGTCGCGCCGCGCGCATTCAGTTCGGCCTGCACGTCGAAGCCGCTTTTCTCCGGCATTCGCACGTCGAGCACGAGGCACGCGGGCAGGTTCACGTCGAAGCGCGCGAGAAAGTCGGCCGCGTTCGCGAACCCTTCGGATGCGATGCCGACCGATTCGAGCAACCACGCGAGCGACGTCCGCATGCCGCCGTCGTCGTCGACGATGTATACGATCGGTGCGGGTGACGTCATCGCGGGGGTCTCGCTGAATGTCGGTATCGGTATCGCACGCGCCGCGCGCAACGCCGCTGGCCGGCGTGTCGCGAGCGCCGCTCGCTGGGGGTGTGCGGCACATCATAACGAGCCGAAAACCCGCTGCAAACCCCTTCATCTGCCGCACGAACGCGCCATCACGGTTTTTTTCGCGCGCGATGGCGCGCATCTAGGTAGAACCTTTAGACACGTTGGCAGGAACGCCATCCCGATCGTCAATCGTGCGAATGGTCGGCTGCATTTTCGCGGCGTACGCTTGGATCATCGTCGGCCAAGCGATGCTGCATCGGCAGCGCCCGCGATCGCCGCTTTCGTCCAACCAGGAGCGCCCATGTCTTCCACGACCGATATCCAGCGACCGGCGCGCGTCGAGCCGACCGACGCGCAAAAGGCCTTCCGCCAGGCGATGGCCCATCTCGGCGCGGCCGTCAACGTGATCACCACCGCGGGGCCGCACGGCCGCTGCGGGATCACCGCGAGCGCCGTGTGCTCCGTCACCGACGCGCCGCCGACGCTGCTCGTGTGCCTGAACCGGTCGAGCGCGATGCATGCGACCTTCGAGCGCAACCGGCAGGTCTGCATCAACGTGCTGCCAGCCGAGCACGAGCTGCTCGCGCGACACTTCGCGGGGCTCACCGACCTGCCGATGGAACAGCGCTTCGCGTTGCCCGTGTGGGATCGCGGCGAACAGGACGTGCCGGTGCTGCGCGATGCGCTCGCGAGCCTGCAGGGCACGATCGCCGAGATGAAGGAAGTCGGCTCGCATTCGGTGATGTTCATCGAGGCGACGTCGATTCGCGTGCGAAACGACGGCGACAGCCTCATCTACTTCAGCCGTGCGTTCCATCGCGTGTCGCGTACCGCCTGCGTGCGGTGACGGGCGCTTGACTACGCGGACGTGCTGCGCAGCGCGCGCTGCCCGGCCGCGAATGCCGCGCCCGCGAACAGCGTCAATGCCGAATACACGAGCCCGCGCGCGAGCCCCGCACTGTCCGACACCCAGCCGATCGCAACCGGCCCCGCGATCTGCCCGAATGCGAAGACCGTCGTGAATGCGCTGATCCCCTTCGCCCAGCCGTCGGGCGGCAGGTTGTGCCGCACGAAGGCCGTCGTCGACGCGACCGCCGACAGGAACGTCGCGCCGAACAGCAAGCCCGATGCGAATGCGGCAGCCGGGTGCACGAGCAGCGCGGGCATCAGCGTCGCGACCCCGAGCAGTGCGTTGAGCACGGCGAGCGCCTGGCCGCCGCGCATCCGGTCGAGCAGCCCCGACCACAGCCGCGCCGACACGACGGTCGCGACGCCGAGCATCACGTAGAACGCGGCGACGACCGTGCCGCTCATCCCCGCGCCGCGCAGCAGCGCGACGATGAACGTCATGTAGCCGATATAGCCGACGCCGAACAGCGCATAGCCGGCCAGCGCGAGTGCGAAGCGGGCCGGGCTCGCGGTCGCCGCCTGTTTCGCACCGTCGGCCCGCGCGGCGGGTGCCGCATGTGCCTGCTCGATGCGGCGCGCGGCCGACACGGCTACCGCCGAGAACAGCACGCACGCCGTCGCGAGTGCGAACCATGCGGGCTGCCAGCCGTGCACGCGTGACACGAGCGTGGCCGGCACGAGCAGCGACGACGCGACGATGCCCCATCCGGTGCCGCCGTAGTAAAGGCCGAGCAGCAGCCCCGCATCGCGCGGCGACGCGGAAGCGAGCCGCGCGGCCAGCACGCCGCCGCTGATGAAGATCAACGCGCTGCCGCCTCCCGTCGCCAGCCGCTGCGCGAGCAGCGCGTGCATGTCCGACGTGAGCCCGCCCGCGGCCATCAGCACGGCGGTCAGCGCGCAGCCGGCCGCGAGCAGCGTGGCCGCGCGCCAGCGCCGCGACAGCAGCGGGAATGCGAGCGCGCCGATCAGGTAGCCGGCCGCGTTCGCGGTGTTCAGCGCGCCGGCCTGCGCGAACGTCCAGCCGAGATCCGCCTTCATCGGCGGCAGCAGCAGCGCATACGAAAAGCGCGCGAGGCCGAGCGCGATCGCGCTGCCGAGCGACAGGCAGATCGCGAGCCGCCACGCGGCCATGCGGCCGGGATCGGTTGCGCCGGCGTCCGGCCGCGAGCGGCCGGCACGCTCCGGTTGCGGCACTGCACGCATCGGGGTGTCTCCTTCGTTGTTCGATTCCGGGGCTTGCGCCGCCGTCGCTCGATCATACTGGAGCCGCCACGAAATCGGCACGCGCGGCAGCAGCACAACCGCGACGGCCGCCGCGCCCGGTTCCCGCTCCCCGACACGACGGCCGGAAAATGCGGGAGGCCAGCCGGCGCTGGCACGCGCTACCGCCCGAGTCCGGCCGCAAACGCCGCCAGCAGCGCGCGCCCTTCGGGCCATCCGGCCAGCCCGGACGCCGCGTTCAGGTGGCCGCGCGCGCCGAGCAGAAGCGGCGCCGCACCCTGTTCCGTTGCCCATTGGAGCGCGCGCCCCGACGGATCGTACGGATCGTCCGCGCTCGCGATGGCCAGCACCGGCAGGCGCCCGAACCTGCCGTTCGGCAGGTTCGCGAACGCCGCGGCGGCAACCGGAAAGCACGGTCCTGCCGGGTCGGGCACGGCCACGAGAAACGCGCCGCGCACCGCGCGCGCCGACACGGCATGCCAATGCGCGAACAACAGACAGCCCAGCGAATGACACACCACGAGCGGCGGCGCCCCGGCGTTCGCGACGGCCTCGTCCAGCGCGGCCATCCAGTCGGCCAGGTCGGGCGCGTCCCATGAAGCCGGCGCGATGCGCGCGGCGCCGGGCAACGCCGCCTCCCAGTGACTCTGCCAATGATCCGGTCCCGAATTGCCGATACCCGGCACGATCACGATCGCTCGATCCATCATTCCCTCCGTCAACTGAAGCCCAGAGTGTGACTACGCGTCCGTCGGCATGGAATGGCAAGTCATCGGTTATTGAGACAAAATGCCGATGAATCAACGGTACGGGAGGACCGTCATGCCGGACGAAGCACTCGATCGCCTGGATCTTGCGATCCTCGAAGCGCTGCAGGACAACGCGCGGACGCCGCTGTCGGAAGTCGGCAGGCGCATCGGGCTGTCGCAGCCCGCCACGTCGGAGCGCGTCAAGCGGCTGGAAGAACGCGGGATCATCGCCGGTTACGGCGCGCGGATCGATCCGGCGGCGCTGGGGCTGGGCATGATGGCCATCATCCGGCTCAAAACCACTCACGAGCACATCCAGCCGGCGCTGCGCACGTTTGCCGAGATGCCGCATGTCATCGAGGTCCACCGCATGACCGGCGAGGACTGCTTTCTGCTGAAGGTGCTGGTGCCGACCCCGGGCCAGCTCGAAACCCTCATCGACGCGATTGCGCGCTTCGGCGCGGTCACGACTTCGCTGGTGCTGCGCTCGGAACCGACGAAGGCGATCGGAAAGGCGCTGCTCGGATGACGTGCGGAGGTGGACCGACCGAGCGACGCGTGAAATCGGCACACCGGTTCGAGCACCGGGCGGTCGTGCATACGATTTTCGTGAACGACATAAATCGCATCAATCCGCTCAATTAAATTCAAATTAGAAATAACCGAATTAATTTCGCCGCCACCATTCCATTTTTCTAAAAAAATGACGTGCGATCTGTCGCTCGTTTTACCCATTTTTTCCAATATGTGGGCCGGGGATTCCCTTGTTTAGCACGTCTCGGCTAAAAACATTGCGACGCATTGCATTCGTAAATTCATCAGAATAATATCGACGCCACTCGCCCGGCATTCACAAAATTCCGAACGAGGAGCGGCAATGTTTTTGCCGCGCTTTCATGTTGAATCACTCATGTTCACCACAGGAGAATTGACATGCAGGAAACCCAGCAAATCGAATTGCTTGACTGGATGCAGGAAGACACGCACCCCGAGGCCGTCGACATGATGGTCGAGGACGCCGTGGTGCCGTTCGGCACCGCGCTCTGGCCGGTCTGAGCGGGCCACCCGTTCTCGCGGAGGGGCCTCGGCCCTTCCGCCGCTTCCGGAGATACGCATGCTGAACCTGCACCGCGCGCTCGGTTTTCACCCGGCGCTGCGCGACAAGCTGGCACGCGGCGAATCGGGAAAACTGCTGGTCGGCTATGACACCCGCAACCGCGACACCGCGTTGCGCGCCTTTTCCGCCCTGCCCGATTCGCTCGACGCGACCACCCTCTGCCTCGAAAGCACCGCGCCCGCCGACATCGCCGCCGCGCTCGACGACGCCGACCTGTTCGTGCTGCTGTACGACTCGTCGTGCCTGCCGACGCCGTCGCCGAGCGGGCCGCCATTTCTCGCCGCGATCCGCCCCGCGATCGTCGAACACTGGAGCAAATCGGTTTTATTCAAGGATTACGGCCCGCACCTCGACGAGGCGTTCGCCGAATCGCTCGACGACATCGCCGCGCGCAACGGCCGGCTGATCGAGGCCGCCGCACGCGCGTCGCAGATCCGCTTCATCGACGAAGCCGGCAACACGCTGACGGGCTCGCTCGCGCCGGACCAGAAATGGACGAGCGTGGACGGCATGGGCAACCTCGACGTCGTGCCCGGCGAGATCGCGACGCACGTGACCGACCTGAACGGCACCGTCGTGTTCAGCGGCACGTTTCTCGGCACGGTCCCGTTCGCGATCAAGTACAAGGTGGCCGAGCGGCTCGCGACGCTGCATGTCGAGCACAGCACGATCGTCGATTTCGACACCGACGATGCAGGCTTCCGGCGCGATTTCACGACCTATCTCGACCGGCACGCGAATCACCGGCGGATCGAGGAATTCGGCATCGGCACGAACCTCGGCATTCGCGGCCTGTACGGCCGCAACGCGGGGTTCGAGGAACGCCATCCGGGCCTGCATCTCGGCCTCGGCGGCGGCGAAAACGGCAGCCACCATCTCGACCTGATCTTCGCGCGCGGCACGCTCGCGCTCGACGAACGGATCGTGTTCGACGGCGCGTTCGCCGTCTGACGCGGCAGCGGGTTGCTCAGGCTTCGGCGGCCGCCGCGTCGCCGAGCCACTTGAACATCACGAAGCAGTCGACGAAGCCGAGCCGCGCGTGACGGTATGCGCGCGGCACCCGGCCGACGATCTCGAATCCCAGCTTCTGCCACAGCGCGACCGCGACCTCGTTCGTCGCGACCACCGAATTGAACTGCATCGCGAGGAAACCGCGCTCGCGCGCCACCTGCTGCGAGTGCTCGCACATCAGGCGCGCGACGCCGCGTCCGCGCGCGGCCTCGCTCACCATGTAGCCGCAGTTGCTCACGTGCTTGCCGGGCCCGGCCGCGTTCGCCTTCAGGAAATACGAGCCGAGCACCACGCCGTCCTCTTCGGCGATCCACGTGCAGAGCGGCGCGTCGAGCCACTGTGCGCGTGCGGCTTCCCGGGTCGGCTCGGGATCGAATGCATAGGTTTCCTGAGCAGCGACGATGGCGCGGTAGGTCGGCCAGAAGCGCGCGAAATCGTCGTCGGTCATCGGGCGAATCGTGATCATGCGGGGGCTCTCTCGTGAGGGTGATGTCGGCAGGGCCAGACGGGCGAACGAGCGATCGTACCGCGATTCATCGCGGGTCGCGTTATCGCTGCGCTGCGATACGCGACCGGCGGTGCGCCGTATCAGCGCTTGGACGCCTGACGGAAACTCGACGGGTTGACGAAGCCGGGCCGCACGGCCTGCCGCCGATTCTGATCCACGCTGACAGCCATGCAGTGCTGTTTTCCGACGTGCGGTGCACCGTCATGTGTTTCATCTGCAGGCGTTTTATCTACGCTCGGCGCAAGATACATTGCGCACGCTCGGTTTGCGTAGGGGTAGGTCGGGCCACGCAGACACGTCTGCATTGGCCGATTCGCGAGCGCTACTTCGTCTCAATCTGAACCGACTGAGTCCACGCCACCGCACGCCATTCATGCCTCCCCGACCACTCTGACAATCTGCAACAATCTACCGCCATTCCATCTCAATAATACGGCATTTCGCTACCTTCCTGCCTTATCATCAGCACCCCAAATTGATGGAGAAAACTGCGGAATGGCCAAGTAGAAGTGGTTCTCCCATCTGCCTGGTTCGACGTCGGTCGGCGCTTGCTGCCGTCAATTCTCGGCAACCGTGGGGCGGCGTCGAACATGCGACAACAAACACTAGCAAAGCGGGGAACTCCAATGAGAAAGGCGGCTGTCCGGGATAACGATCCGACGACAACACGCGGCTTCGTCATCGCAATTTCTTCGACGATTTACGACAAAGGAAAACGTGTCGCATTGAGCGGCGATAAAGCGACATGCGGAAATTGCGAGGGTACCTTCGAAATTATCGGATCCGGACAGGGCATGTCAGAAACCGGCCGAAACGTCGTGGTCGACGGTGACCGGGTAACCTGCCCATGCATGAAAAATCGCGTCATTGTAGGCCGCAACCCCGGGATATTTCTAAAGTCGTCGGGAAACGCGCCGCTCGCGGAATCGAGTTCCTTCCACCGGTGCCCCGCAGCGCCCGCACCGGCAGTTCACGACGAGCAGATCCGGTTGATCGATCGATTTTCCGGATGGCCGCTCGCCGACATCCGTTATCGAATCACGGATTCTTCAGGTCGGCTCGTCGAGGGACGGACCGACGAAAAAGGTCTGACATGCCGGGTCGAGACATCCGGTCACGACGTAATCGACATCGAGATATATCGGGGAACCTAACCAATGTGCAATAGAAATACGGATCCGCTGCACGACGACGGATGGGAATCCGTCGGCACCGTTGCCACGAATACGACAGCGGACTCGATCCGGGATATCGAACTGGATCTGACACCGATATGCCAAAACATGTCGAACAAAACATTCCGGTCATCGATCGTCCGACTTCGCGACATGGCCATTCCTTTGATTCGGGATCGCGTTGCCGGGCTGGCGCGATGGGACGACGCCGAGCAGTCGCGCGCACGGAAGTGGTTCGGCCGAAGCGACGACATCGCACGCGATACCCTGCGGCTCGGAATGCCGAAGCTGTTGGACGTCATGCAATCGCTCAAACCGGAGAACGTCATCAGGTGGGATCAGCAGAAACAACGAAACATCACGTGCACCGTCTTCCCGGACAACGGCCACACGGATGCCGCAGTATGCAAGCCCGATTCCGAGAAGCGTATCATCGCGATCTATTCGCGTTTTTGCACATCGCCGCCAGCGCAACGCTGGCGAGGATGCCAACTACTCACACTCATTCACGAATGCACGCACTTCGCGGATGTGTTCGACTCCACCGACGAAATGTATGGCGTGTCAATCGGTTTGACCTTCTGGGCACAATCCAATCCCGACAAAGCAATTCGCAACGCGGACAGTCTTGCGTGCTACGTCGGCTTCGACGGATAAGGAACTCGCGTGATGCGCCCCATTCTCTTTGCGCACCTGTCCGCGCTTTCGATATTCGTCGCAACACCGCTCGCATACGCATGCACGATTTCGACGGACATGGCGGATACGTTGCCGCTGAATTCCACCGACATCCCCAACAAGGCACGGATACGGATCGCTGAAATGGTTCTGGAGGCCCGCAACTGGCCGAACGTCGGTATTCGTGGAATCGTCTACGCAGGAGGTTACATCCGGGAACGGGATCCGGCCGCCCTCGCTCACCGGCGAGCCGCTGCACTGAAGACCTACCTTATTCAGCTGGGCATCGGTGAACAGAACATCTGGGTAGATACAAGGACCATCAAGCACCCGGACGTCGACAACGACGGACGCCTTTCGCTCAATCAGATTGCCGTGACGCTGGTCCCGATATGCGACGGAGGGTGCGAGCGCTTGTGCGCCGATCCGCGCGTGACGCCGACATCCCAGCCCATTCGCTAGCCCTGTCCCAACCCATACATCAACGAAGCGACCATGAACCCATCCAACGGCGCTGTATCGCATCACGACGCGGAAGTCGTCGAACTACGCACCGACCCAGAGCTTTCAGCCGCCTATTTGAACGTCGCGGCTGAATCGCTCGGCGATCCCGACAATCACGCCGCGGCCCTCCTCGCACTGCAAGCGGTCATCGAAGCAGGCAATCTTTCCCGTCTTCCCGCTGCTCGCCCGCAAACCTGAACGCCCCTCACGGCTGAACCATCCACACCAGCAGCATCTCATCCGGCGCGGCCGTCATCCCCGCCGGCGGATGCGCGATCGCCGGCTCGACCGCCAACGCGTGCGCGATCGCCGCCGCATCATCGATCGTCGTCGTGTGCACGATCGTCATCAGCCGCGCCGGCCGGCGCAGCGTTTCGCGATACAGCGCGCCATACCACAGCGGCCGCATGCCGAGCGCATCCTGCAACACGTACGGATAACGCCACAGCCGCAGCACGAAGCGGCTTTCCGGGTGGGCCGGATCGACGCGGACGAACACGCGCCGCGTGCTCTCGCCATGCGTATAGCGCGGCAGCACGGGCAGCGTATCGGCGGGCGCCTGCGGCAGCAGCCAGCGCAGCGCGGTGGCCGGCGACCACGGCGTCGCGCGCTGCCAGCCGGCCTGCGCGAGATGGCGGTCGAGCGTGTCCGACGTCGCGCTCCATTGCAGCGGCAGATATTCCTCGCGGTCGCCGCCGATCTCGGTGCGCCGCGCCGGCACGCGCTGCCACCCGCCGCGCAGCCACTGGTCGACGGTCATCGCGACCACATCGCCGACATGCGGACGCGCCGCGCGATCGAGCTGCCACTGCGCGGGCACCGTCCATACGCCGGCCGTCGCGAGCACGACGACGACCGCGACGAGCGCGCCGCGCGGCTGCACATGCTCGCGCACACGCCAGTATGCATAGGCGCCGGCGAGCAACGCGAACCATGCGAGACCGAGGCTCCACCCGCCCAGCAACCCCGACAACCAGGTATCGCCGACGTACAGCCGCGCGAAGCCGCCGAGCACGATCCACAGCACGACCGCCGTCACGACCGGAATGCGCCACGGCGCGGGCCGGTCGCGCGCCAGCACCCAGCCAAGGCCGCTGCTCGCGAGGATCGCGAAGGCGGCGTCGCCGTCCGGCAGCGGCACGTGCAGCGCGCCGGGCGGCAGGCTCGCGGGCGTCGCGCCGGGCGCGCCCGCACCGAACACCGGCACGAGCACGACGGCGACGCCGATCGTCGCGAGCCACCATGCGGCCGTCAGCCAGCAGCGATGGATCATCAACCAGACGAGAAACGCGGCCGCGACGATCAGCCCCGTGTCGTGTCCGTGCAGCACGGCGAACGCGCTCATCGCGGCGTCGGCGGGTGGCGTGCGCAGGCGCTGCAGGAACGCGTACAGCGCGATGTCCGCATGCATCAGCGGATCGTTCGCGACGACGTCCTGCACGATCCCCGCGAACAGCCACACGCAGCCGATGAACAACAGCGCGAGCACGGGCACCGCGCCCGGCAACCCGCGCAGGTACACGATCCCGTCGTGCAGCCGCGCGCCGAACCGCGGCCAGCGGTGCACGCACGCTTGCACGGCTTCGGCGAGCCCACGACACAACAACGGCCAGCCGCGCCGCAGCGCGACGCGCACGCCGATCCACACGAGCGCGACCAGCGCGGCCACGACCAGCAGGATCGCGGCGACCCGCACGCTGATCGCCGCGGCCAGCGCGGCCGACGCGCCGAACAGGATGCCAGGCGCGACGTGCACGGGCGCCCACACGAGCGCCGAGATCACGTTGACCGGATAGAACGACCGGCGCGGCAGCGTCGCGCAGCCAACGACGACCGGCACCACCGCACGCACCGGCGCGAGAAAGCGCGCGAGCACGATGCTCTTCATGCCGTGACGCAGCACGAATTCCTCGCCGCGTGCGTACGCGTTCGCAGAGCCGAAGCGCGCCCACGCACTACGGATCATCCCGCGGTAACGTCGTCCGAGTTCGTAGCTGATCCCATCGCCGATCACCGCGCCGACGGCCGCGACGCCGATCGTCGCCCATGCGTCGAGCGCGCCCGCGCCGATCAGCGCGCCGGCCGCGAACATCACGGCGCCGGCCGGCACGACCGTGCCGATCAGCGCGATCGCCTCGGCGCACGCGGCCACGAACACGATCGCCAGCACGAGCAGCGGATGCGCGCCGATCGCGCCGATCCACGCGTGGATCGTGTCGCTCATCGCACACTCCCGAAAGGTGCGGCCCGGTGCACGAACATCGGGCCGGCAGCGGCCTTGGATACGTTCATCGCGGCATGCGCACGCTCGCGCCGGCGTCGCAGGCCAGTGTCAATCGAACTCGTGTTGCCGCGCGTCGGCCTCGAGCGGCGCGTCGTGGTAGCCGACCGTCGCGATCTCGTGCAGGTAGCGCGCAAGAAACGCGCCGATCGAGCCGGCGGCCTCGTATTGATGCACATGACGGAACTCGTGGGTCAGCAGCCGGCGCGTGTCCTGCCCGCGCAGCACGTACACCGCATGACCGAGCGTGAGACCGATCGTCGCGGGTGACAGCAGCCCCGTGTCGCGGGCGATCGCGGCAAGCGTCGGCGTGTCGGGAAACGGCATGCGCTCGACCGCCATCACGCGAATCCGGTCCGGCTGCGCGACGCCCACCGTGCGCGCATCGTCGGCTTGCCCGGGCGTCAGCGGCGCGCCTAGCGCGAGCCCGCGCGCCGCCTCCGCTTCGGCCCAGGCGACCGCGGCAGGCAGGGCGGACGGCAGGATATCGGCCAGGTCGATCATTGCAGGGCTCCTCGGTTCGCGCGAATGGCATCGGGCACCAGTTTAGTCCCGAATCGGAACGGTTCGCGGAGCGGGCCCGCCGATGCCGCGCCGGCCCGCGTCGGGTGCAACGATCATCCGGGAATACCCTGATTCGCGCGGGCTGCGCATGATGCGCTTTCCAATGAATTATTTCGTTGCAGTATGCATTCCGTGATCGACGCTCCTGAAAATTTCGCGAACGAGTACCGTTTTCGGGTTCGGCGGAATATATTGGTCAGAAGAACGGCCGCGGCGACAACCGGACAGCAACGACGGCAACGCGCGGTGTCATCCCGAAGAGGACCGCTGGAAGATGATCAGGGTAATTCTGGCTGACGATCACGCAGTCATGCGGGACGGACTGCGTCACATTCTGGAGATGGCCGGCGGCTTCGAGATCGTCGGCGAGGCGAGCGACGGCGCGGGCACGCTCGCGCTGGCCGAGCGCGCGGCCGCCGACGTGCTGCTGCTCGACCTGTCGATGCCCGCGCCGACCGGCATCGAGCTGATCCGGCTGGTCAAGCGCCAGGCGCCGTCGCTGCGCACGCTGGTGTTGACGATGCACGCGGAAGCGCAGTACGCGGCGCGCGCGTTCAAGGCCGGCGCCACCGGCTACCTGACGAAGGACAGTGCGACCGCCGAGCTCGTCGAGGCCGTCGGCAAGGTGGCGGCGGGCGGCGTCTACGTGAGCCCGTCCGCGGCGGAGAGCCTCGCGCACACGCTGCGCGCGCCGGCTCACGCCCTGCCGCACGAGCGACTGTCCGCGCGCGAGTTCGACGTAATGCGCCGCATCGTCGCCGGTCAGACCGTCACGCGGATCGCGTCCGAACTCGCGTTGAGCGCGAAGACGGTCAGCACGTACAAGACGCGAATCCTCGAGAAGATGGGGCTGCCGCACGAAGCCGCACTGGTCCGCTACACGGTGCGCCACGATCTCGACCTCGGGGCCGACGACGCATGATGGCCGCCTTCCGCTTCCCGCCCGCGCCGCCGCCGTCGGATAACGACGATCCGGATACGTCGCGCCTGTTCATGTCGTCGCTGCCGCCGGGGCGGCGCGAACGGCGGCTCGCGCTCGCGACGGTACTCGTATCGGCCGTGATCTTCGCCGCGCTCGCGCCGTTCGCGGCGATGCCGCTCGCGCCGGGCTGGGCATTCATTCCCGTGTACCAGTCGGCGATCGTCGTCAACGACATGGTGACGGCCGGCCTGCTGCTCGGTCAGTACGCGATCCTGCGCGAGAAACCGCTGCTCGTGCTGGCGGGCGGCTATCTGTTCACGGCGTTCATGGCAGGCACGCACATGCTGACCTTCCCCGGCCTGTTCGCGCCGACCGGCCTGCTCGGCGCCGGCGAACAGACCACCGCATGGCTGTACCTGTTCTGGCATGGCGGCTTTCCGCTGTCGGTCGCCGCGTACGCGCTGCTGCGCGCGACGTCGCGCGGGCGTCCGGCTCCGGCCCCGGCCCCGCCGCGCCGCGCGGCGATTCCCGTCGGCCTCTGCATCGCCGCCGCGATCGGCGCGACGGCCGCGCTCGCGCTGTTCGCGACCGCCGGCCACGACCTGCTGCCGCGCATCATGAGCGGCAACCGGATGACCGCGACGATGACGAAGGCGATCACGGTCGTCTGGGGGCTGAACCTGGTCGCGCTGATGCTGATGTGGCGGCAGCGGCGCCGCCATTCCGTGCTCGACCTGTGGGTGATGACGGTGCTCGTCGCGTGGCTGTTCGACATTGCGCTGTCGTCGATGCTGAACCACGGGCGCTTCGATCTCGGCTTCTACGCAGGGCGCGCGTACGGCCTCGTCGCGTCGGGCGTCGTGCTGTTCGCGATGCTGTTCGAGAACGGCCGGCTGCACGCGCAGACGGTGCGGGCGCTGGCCGGCGCACGCTTCCAGCATCTGCTCGTCGTGCAGAAAAGCGCGCAGTTGAACGATGCGAACGAACGGCTCGAACAGCGCGTCGCCGCGCGCACCGCGCAGTTGAGCGCGTCGAACCGCGACCTGCGGCGCGAAGTCGAGGAGCGCGTGCGCGCGGAGCGGGCGTTGCAGGCGTCGCGCGAGGAGCTGCGCGAGATCGCCGCGATCAGCGCCAGCGCGCGCGAAGCCGAGCAGCGCCGCATCGCGCGCGAGCTGCACGACGAACTGGCGCAGTCGCTCGCGGCGCTGAAGAACGATCTCGAATGGCTGATCGATCGCGTGCCGCAGGACGACGCGTCGCTCGCACGCAAGATCGCGGCGATGCATGGGCTCGCGCGCGGCGCGGTGGCCGCGACGCGCCGCATCGCGTCGGACCTGCGCCCGCTGATGCTCGACGATCTCGGCTTCGCGGCGGCGATGCAATGGCTCGTGGAGGATTTCCGGCACCGTCACGGGATTGACTGTTCGCTGCACGTCGAGCCGCCCGAGCTGCAACTCGACGAGCCGTATGCGACCGCCGTGTTCCGCATCGCGCAGGAAGCGCTCGCGAATGTCGCCCGGCACGCGGCCGCGTCGCACGCGGACGTCGAGCTCGTGTACGGCAGCGAAGCGATCGCGCTGACGATACGCGACGACGGCGCGGGCTTCGATCCCGCGGTGCCGCGCAAGTCGGCTTCGTTCGGGTTGGTGGGGTTGCGCGAGCGCGCGTATCTGGTCGGCGGCACGCTGCGGATCGCGACGACGCTCGGCGAAGGCACGACGGTCGAGGTCGAGATTCCGCGGGCGCCGGTGCCCGTGGCGCTCGCGCATGGCGGGCACGGGAGTTCGCGGGGCTAGATGGAGGGCGGCGGAAGCCGCCGCACGACGACGACTTAGTCGACCGCCTTCGTCGAACGCGCCGCTTTGAGCATGCGCCCGAGTTCCGCGCGGACGATTGCCGCATCGATGTATTCGCCGGTCTGCCGTGCCTCGTCACGCGATGCCAACCCGCGTGCGACAAACTCGCGCTGCGCGGGGTGCGCAACGCCATCGCAGGACATGTTCCTCGTCGTCACTTTCTTCATTGCCGGCTCCATTCGTCGCATGTACACCGCATGGTAGCGCGCTCGATTACTTGCCGTCGAACCCGCACGCGGCGCCCGGTTTCAGGATCATCCGAAACCGGCCGACGCTGCGATAGCGCCGCACGCCATCACGCCCGCGCCGCGACCATTCCCCGCTCCGAGCGCGTCCACGCGACCAGCGCGCCGACGCCGAGCAGCGCGAGGCACACGATCGGCACGATCATCGGCCCGAACGCGGTGCCCGTCACCTTGCCCGCGAACGGCATCAGGTTCTGGCTGAAGAAGCCGCCGAGGTTGCCGATCGAGTTGATCGCCGCGACGCTCGCAGCCGCCCGCGCACCGGTGAAATAGCGCGGCGGCATCGACCAGAAGCACGGATACAGCAGCGGGATGCACGCGCCGCCCAGCACGAGCGCGATGAAGCGCAGCGGCGTCGACGGCAGCACGAGGCTCAGCAGGAAGCCGAGCGCGCCGAGCGCCGCGACGATCGCGATCGTACGCAGGATGCTCTTCGCGCGGCGCAGCTTCGCCGGCAGCCATACCAGCAGCACCACCGCAAGCGCCCACGGCAGCATGCTCAGGAAGCCGTTCGTCGTGCTCGACACGCCGAACGATTTCACGAGCGTCGGCAGCCAGTACGTGACGCCGTACAGCGACGTCGACATCAGCATGTAGGTGGCCGCGAACAGCATCACGCGCGGATCGAGCAGCGCCTTCCAAGGCTGACCGTGCTCGGCCTGCGCCGGCTTCTCGCGCTCCAGCGCGGCCGCGACGATCTGCTTCTCGCGCTCGTCGAGGAACGGCGCTTCGCGGAACGATGCAGGCAGCACGCGAAACACGACGATCGCGACGACCACGGCCGGAATGCCCGTCGCGACGAACACCCACTGCCAGCCCGCGAGCCCCCACACGCCGTTCAGGCTCAGCAGCAGGCCGCCGACCAGCGAGCCGAGCATGTTCGCGAGCGCGCTGCCGAGCGTGAAGATGCCGAGCACCTTCGCGCGGTAGCTCTGCGGAAACCACAGCGTCAGGTAATAGATCACGCCCGGATAGAAGCCGGCCTCGGCGATGCCGAGCAGGAAGCGCAGCGAGCAGAACGCGGGCATCGACGTCGTGAAGCCCATCAGCACCGTGATGAGCCCCCACGTCAGCATGATCCGCGCGAGCCACACGCGGGCGCCGTAACGATGCAGCGCGAGCGTGCTCGGCACCTCGAACAGCAGGTAGCCGATGAAGAACAGCGACGACGCGAGCCCGAACGCAGCTTCCGTCATCCCGAGGCTGTGGACCATCTGCAGTTTCGCGAAACCGACGTTCTGCCGGTCGATGAACGCGATCAGGAACATCACGACGAGAATGGGCAGCAGGCGCCGCGCCATCTTCGACATGATGCGCTGTTCTTCGGCGGACGCAGGGTCCAGGGTGTCGGTAGCGTTCACTTCAGGCTCCTTGGGTGATTCGGTTGCGTATCGGTTGAATCGGTTGAATCGGTTGAATCGGCGCCGCGCTTGACGAACGCGCAGGCGTCAGGTGGTTCGATGAATGGCATCGGATCGCGACCGGGCGGCTCAACCCGACCGGTAGTCGTCGAGCATCGGCGCGAACATCTCATGCCACGTGCGCGGCTTCGCCTTGATCGTGCCGGCGAGGGACAGGAATTCGACGTAGTCCATCAGTTGGTTCGGCCGCACCGAGAAACGCGTGTCGGGCGCGGCGAGCATCCGCATCACGTCGTCGTGCGACACGCCGACGCCCGACGACGCCGCATAGAGCGCGGCCGCCGCGCGCGGGTCCTGCGCGATCAGGCGATTCGCTTCGTCGAGCGCGCCGAGAAACGCGGCTGCGAGCACCGGCTCCGCATCGACGAGCCGCTTCGGTGCGAACACCACGTCGAGCGTCAGCGGGCCGAGCACGTCGACCGAATTCACCACGCGATGGATGCCCGGCTGCCGCAATTCGAGCGTCGAGAACGGCGGCGACGTGAAGTGCGCGGTCACACCGCTCTCGCGCCGGATCAGCGCCTGCATCGCCTGCGGATGCGGCAGGTTCACTGTGATCGAATCGAGCTGCGCGAAGTGCGTCGGGCCGAGCTGCCGGCTTGCGACCATCTGCAGCACGACCGCCGACAGCGACGTGCGGATGCCCGGCACCGCGATCCGGTCGGACGGCGTGAAGTCGCGCAGCGACACGAGGCCCGCGCGATTCGCGTTCAGCGACAGCGACGTGGTCGACAGCCCGCTGATGCCGATCACCTCGACGTTCGGAATGCCGCGCGCCCGCGCCCACAGCTCGATGAAACCCGGCGCGCCGGCGGCCGCGAAATCGAGCGTGCCGGCCATCATCGCGTCGTTGACGGAATTGCCGCCGTCGAGCAGCACCCATTCGACCGCGACGTCGCGCACGCCGCGGCGCGCCGCATGCCGCTCGAACAGCCGCTGCTTCTCCATCACGAGCAGGGGCAGGTACAGCACGCCATAGCCTTTCGAGATCCGCACCGTGCGCGGCTTCGCGCGCACGAGCGCCGGCGCCCCGAGCACGCCCAGCATGCCGAGACCGGCTGCGATCAACGCGCGGCGGCGCGGCAGCGTGGTCATGCACGCGCCGCCGTGCGGCGGACGGCCGGCGGCCACGCGCAAGCCGGCGTGGCGCCGCGGCGCGTTCGTCGTGCCCGTGACATGCTGCATGTTGCCGTCTCCATGAATATTTCTGGTATTAATGCCGTCCTTGCATCCCGCTTCCGGCTCGACACAGGTTATCGGCCGAGTCTGAGAAAATGCTGACATCCCGGCCCCGGGAAAACCCCTAACTCACCTACCTGCGAACGGCACCATGCGCATTCTCGTCGTGGAGGACGATGCCGAAATCGGCGCGGCGATCCGCAGCCGCCTGGCGCGGCTCGGCCACGCCGTCGATCTCGAAACCGACGGCGCGACCGCGAACGGGCTGCTGCGCGTCGAGCGCTTCGATCTCGTCGTGCTCGATGCGAACCTGCCCGGCATGGACGGCTTCACGGTACTGCGCAACCTGCGCGCGTCCGGCAGCACGACACCCGTGCTGCTCGTCACCGCGCGCTCGGCGATCGACGACCGCGTGAGCGGCCTCGGCCTCGGCGCCGACGACTACCTCGTGAAGCCGTTCGACTACCGCGAACTCGACGCACGCGTGCAGGCGCTCCTGCGCCGCAACAGCGGCCACGCGAACGACGTGCTGACGCTCGGCGGCCTCGTGATCGACCGCAGCAGCCGCCTCGCGGAACTCGACGGGCAGCCGCTGTCGCTGTCGCGCCAGGAATTCGCGCTGCTCGAAATCCTCGCGAGCCGTCCGCAGCGCATCTTCTCGAAGGAAGAACTGCTGAATCAATTGTTCAGCTTCGGCAACGAGCCGACCGCGAACGCGGTCGAGCAATACGTGACGCGCGTGCGCCGGAAGCTGCAGGGCAGCTCGGTCGAGATCCGCACCGCGCGCGGGATGGGGTATCAGATTGCCGCGCATTGACTGGTTCCCGAAGACGCTGTTCGGGCGCACGCTGCTGTTCATCGCGCTCGTCGTCGCGACCGGCGCGCTCGCGCTGGCCGCGATCGCGCGCTACTACGCAGGCGTCGCGGCCGAACGCGCATACGATCAGCTGCTCGCCGGCGCGTCGATCCAGGTCGCGGAAAACCTGTACGTGCAAGGCGGCGTGCTCGCGCTGAATCCGCCGGTGGCCGCGTTGTCGACGCTGTCGCGCTACGACCTCGTCTACTACAAGGTGGTCGATTCGCGCGGCGTGGTCGTGGCCGGCTATCACGATCTCGCGAGCCCCGCGACGCTCGCCGCCGCGAAACAGGGGCCCGCGTTCGCGAATGCCGTCTACCAGGGGCACCGGGTGCGCACCGCGACGATCGCGCGCTACATGCCCGAGGAAAGCACGCCGGGCTGGGCGCGCGTGACGGTTGCGCAGACAACCAACGCGCGTCAGCAGCTGACAAACGACATGAGCATCAAGGTGTGGACGCTGATCCTGTTGATGAGCGTGCTCGCGATCGGCGCGAGCGGCCTCGCGATCCGGCGCGGGCTGCGCCCGCTCGCGCAGATCGGCACGATCATCGCCGCGCGCGACCCGGCCGACCTGCGGCCGGTGGCCGTCGATACGCCGAGCGAAATCGACGCGATCATCGGCTCGATCAATGGCCTGATGCACCGCCTCGCCGAGCGGATCAACGCGATGCAGCGCTTCATCGCCGACGCCGCGCACCAGATGCGCACGCCGCTCGCTCGGCTCGACGCGCAGATCGAGCTGCTCGACGGCGAATCCGATCCCGCGCGTCACGCGGCGCGGCTCGATGCGCTACGCGCGACGTCGTCGGACGTCGGCCGGCTCACCGGCCAGTTGCTCAATCATGCGATGGTGATTCATCGCACCGAGGCCGTGCCGCTGCAACCGGTCGAACTCGTCGCGCTCGCGAAAGAGGTCCTGGGCCGCACGATTCCGCTCGCCGGCGAGCGCGACGTGGCCGTCGCGTTCGCGAGCGACGCGCCGCACGCATGGATCGACGGCGATGCGATCAGTCTGCAGGAAGCGCTGTCGAACGTGCTGCACAACGCGCTGCTGCACGGCCATGCGGACGACATCGTCGTGTCGGTTGCGACCATGGGCAACGCGGATCAAGCGGTGACGCTGACCGTCACCGACAACGGGCGCGGGATACCGCGCGAGCATTGGGACGCGGCGTTGCAGCCGTTCGTGCGGATCGCGCCGGACGGCAGCGAGCGACGTACGGGGTCCGGGCTCGGGCTCGCGATCGTGCAGGAAGTGATGAAGGCGCACGGCGGGCGCGTCGGGTTCGCGTTTCCCGATGCGGGCGGGTTCGCGGTGGTGCTGACGTTTCCGCGCGCGGCGACGACGCCCGCCGCAAGCGACGCTTAGGCAACCGCGGATCCAGCGCAGGCACGCCCGATCGAACGCCACCGGGTGGCGCGCGTTCAGTCGTCGCTGTTCCGATCGTCGTCGGCGTGGCGTTGCGCGTGTCGCGCAACCCGTTGATCCAGCTCGTCATACTGGCGGTCGCAGAACAACCGGCACAACGCATCGACGTCGACGCGCGTTCTCACGTCGATCGTGT
This sequence comes from Burkholderia sp. A2, assembly GCF_001729305.1. Lineage (NCBI taxonomy): Bacteria > Pseudomonadati > Pseudomonadota > Betaproteobacteria > Burkholderiales > Burkholderiaceae > Burkholderia > Burkholderia sp. A2. The sequence goes on from NZ_LZXX01000092.1 coordinate 60,328, forward strand.
CGACGTGCTGCTCCAGCTTGCCCTTGCCGATGCCGAAGAGCCCTTTCTTCATCCGCATGGACACCGCATTCAGCTGGAAGCCGTTCGAATGCGCATCCGTCAACGCAGTCACCCACAGCTCGCGCTGATCGTCGGCATGCTGCAGCACGAGCGCCGGGAGCGGGCCGTCCTGCGTCTCGTTCCATTCGACGTGCTGGGCCGCCCAAGGGAACGCATCGATCGCATGAACGAACGACGCGTAGTCGGTCGCGCCCTGCTGATCGAGCTGATTGAAATCGTAGCCGACTTTCTGGATGGAATAGGTCAACATGGCGCGGTGCTCTCCGTGGTGTCGATCGCGACAGAACGCCAATCTACTCCACATTTGACGACGGTTGGCAGCACCTGCTTGCGCCGCCTACGTCGCCACCGCCTCCCCACCGAGATACGCATCGCGCACGCGTTCGTCGTCGAGCAGCGTTTTCGCGGGCCCTTCCAGCACGACGCGCCCCGTCTGCAGCACATACCCGTAGTGCGCGATCTCCAGCGCGAGGCTCGCGTTCTGCTCGACCATGAACACCGTCACGCCTTGCTTGTTGATCGCGTCGATCAGCTCCAGCACCTTGTCGACGTAGAGCGGCGACAGCCCCATCGTCGGCTCGTCCATGCAGATCAGTTTCGGCCGCGCCATCAACGCGCGCGCCATCGCGAGCATCTGCTGCTCGCCGCCCGACAGCGTGCCCGCGCGTTGCGTCAATCGTTCACGTACACGCGGAAACAGATCGAGCACACGCTCGTAGTCGTCGGCCACCGCCGCACGATCGCCACGCGTGTATGCGCCCATCAGCAGGTTCTCGCGCACGCTCATGTCGCCGAACAGCCGCCGCGCTTCCGGCACCGCCGCGATCCCGCGCCGCACGCGCTGCGGCGTCGCGAGCGCGGTCACGTCGTCGCCGTCGAAACGCACGACGCCGCGACGCGGATGCATCAGCCCGAGGATCAGCTTCATCGTCGTCGACTTGCCGCTCGCGTTGCCGCCGAGCAGGCTGACGATCTGCCCGCGGCCGACTTCGAAATTCACGTCGAAATGCACCTGCACCGGTCCGTAGAACGTGTCGAGATGTTCGAGTTTCAGCAGCGCGTCGGTCATGGTCGTATCAGGCACGGAAGATTGCACGGTCATGCGGCCGCCTGCGCGGTGCGCTCGGCCGGTGTGCCGCCCGCGTGGCGGCGGCCGAGATAGGCTTCGATCACGCGCGGATCGTGCCGCACGTCGCGCGGCGCGCCTTCGGCGATCTTCACGCCGTTGTCGAGCACCATCACGCGGTCCGACACGCGCATCACGAGTTCGAGCTTGTGCTCGATCAGCAGGATCGTCAGCCCGCGCGCTTTCAGCGACTGGATCAGCTGCAGCATCTCGGCCGTCTCCGTCTCGTTCATCCCGGCCGTCGGCTCGTCGAGCAGCAGCAGGCGCGGATGCAGCGCGAGCGCGCGGCCGATCTCCACGCGCCGCCGGTTCGCATACGACAAGCTGTGCGCCGGATGATCGATGCGCGGCGTGAGCCGTTCGCCGAACCCGGCGACGATTGCGCGCGCCTCTTCACGCAATGCCGCTTCCTCGCGCCGCACCGACGCGGGCCGCACCAGCGCGCGCAGCACTTCGGCGGCCGCGCCGAGCGCCGGCCAGCCGGGCCGCGCCGCACGCAGCCGCGCGTGCGCGCCGATCAGCACGTTGTCGAGCACGCTCAGGTTGCCGAACACGCGGCCGTGCTGAAACGTGCGCGCGATGCCAAGCGCCGCGAGCCGCTCGGGCGCGGTGCCCGTGATGTCGCGGCCGTCGAACGTCACGCGGCCGGCGTCGGGCCGGTCGGCGCCCGCGATCAGGTTGAACAGCGTCGACTTGCCCGCGCCGTTCGGGCCGATCACGCTCAGCAGTTCGCCGTCCGCCAGCGTCAGGTTCGCGCCGTCGAGCGCGGTCACGCCGTCGAAGCGGCGCGTCAAACCCCGCACGTCGAGCAGGGGTCGAGTGGTCGTCATCGCATTCCTCCTCACACCGTGCCGAGCAGGCCCTGCGGCCGGAACCGGACGAGCAGCAGCAGCACGAGGCCGTAGATCAGCATCCGGTAGTCGGCCGCCCAGCGGAACAGCTCGGGCAGCCCGATCAGCGCGATCGCGCCGACGATGCCGCCGAGCACGTTGCCGAGCCCGCCGAGGATCGCCATCGTCAGCGCGAGGATCGACACCTGCGAATCGAAGGTCTGGTGATTGATGTAGCTGTACAGATGCGCGGCGATCCCGCCGCTCACGCCCGCCGCGACGCCGCCGACCGCGAACGCGATCGCCTTGTAGCGGTTCGGCGCGATGCCGTGCGCCCGCGCGGCGACGTCGTCCTCGCGCACCGCGCGCAGCGTGCGGCCCAGATGCGAACGCAGCAGCCTCACCTGCACGAGCGCGAACACGACGAGCACCGCGAACGTGAACCAGTACGCGGCGCGCGCGGTCGTCGCCCACGGCAGCGGCGCGATGCCGGTGATGCCGAGCGGGCCGCGCGTCAGGCCGTCCCAGTTCAGGATCACGAGGCTCACCACTTCGCCGATGCCGAGCGTCGCGATCGACACGTAGTGTCCGCGCAGCCGGAACGCCGGATAGACGAGCAGCGTGCCGAGCACGGCGGTGATCGCGCCCGCGCACGGAATCGTCACGGCCGGCGACCAGCCGAGATCCGACGACAGCAGCGCCGACGCATACGCGCCAATCACGAGCAGCGCCGCATGACCAAGCGAGATCTGCCCGACCGTGCCGGCAACGAGCGTGAGGCTCAATGCGAGCAGCCCGTACAGCCACGCATTGGTCAGCGTCTGCAGCACGTAAGGCGATGCGCCGAACCACGGCAGCACGGCCGCCGCCGCGATCAGCGCGACGAGCGCCGGGCGCGGCACGCGCACGGCTTTCGCGGCGGCGAGGAAGGTGCCCGTCATCGGCTCGGGCGGCAGCGCGCGGTTCGCGCTGAACAAGCCGTTCGGCCGCCACACGAGGAATACGATCAGCAGCCCGAACGCGAACAGGTCGCGATAGCTGGTGCCGAACAGCGCGACGCCGTAGCTTTCGACGAGACCGAGCAGCAGGCTGCCGGCGATCGCGCCCGGCACGTTGCCGAGCCCGCCGATCAGCAGCGCGACCACGCCCTTCAGCGTCGCCTGGAAGCCCATCGCCGGATCGATGCTGTTGTAGTACATGCCGACCAGCAGCCCGCTCACGCCGCCGAGCGCGCACGCGATCGCGAACACGGTCTGGTTCACGCGATCGACGTCGACACCCATCTGCAACGCGGCATCGCGATCCTGCGCGGTCGCGCGCACGGCCCAGCCGAGCCGCGTGAAGCGCAGGAAGCCGTACAGCAGCGCGGCCGCCGCGATGCCGATGCCCGCGATCAGCAGGTCGAGCGAGCCGAGCGTCGCGCCGGCGATTCGCACGTGCCAGTCGGGCAGCGGCGTCGGCACCGCGCGCGGGTCCGCGCCGAACGCGAGCTGCGCGAGCTGATCGAGGATGAAGCTGATGCCGATCGTCGCGAGCAGCGGCGCGATGCGCGCGGCATGGCGCAGCGGCCGCAGCCCGATCCGTTCGATCGCGATGCCGAGTGCGCCGCACCCGACCACGACCGCCGCGAGCGCCATCGGCAGCGGCAGCCCGAAGCGCGTCAGGCACAGCCAGCCGATGAACGCGCCGACCATGTACACCGAGCCGTGCGCGAAGTTGATCAGGTGCGACACGCCGAAGATCAGCGCGAGCCCGACCGCGAGCAGCGCGTAGATGTTGCCGACGATGAGGCCGTTGAGCGTGTAGTCGAGCCAGGAAGCCATCACGATGCGTCCGTCAGGTGCAGGCGGTTCATGTCGGGGTCAGCGCGCCGCGAGCTGCGGCTTCGCGCCGTCCCACAGCGCCCACTGCCCGTGCTTCACGACCAGATACACGGTGCGCGCGCCCGCGACGCGGCGCGTCTGCGGATCGAAGCGCACCTTGCCGAAGATCACGCTCGGCACGTCGCTGATCTTCGCGAAGCCGTCGTGCGCGGCCTGGCGCGTCGTGCCGTAGCGGCGCAGCACTTCAGCCGACAGGATCAGCGCGTCGTACGCGCGCGCGACGAATGAATCGGGATCGGCGTGGAATTTCGCGCGATATCGCTGCACGAACGCCTGCACCTCGGGGCGCGGTTCGGCCGGGAAGAAGTTCGATTCCGTATAGACGCCTTCGACGGCCGTACCGCCCAGTTCGAGGAACTTCGGCGAATACACGGAGCCCACCGCCGCGATCGGCAGCGCGACGCCGGACGTGCGCGCCTGGCGCACGATCTGCGCACCGTCCGCGTAGTACGAGATCAGCACGATCGAATCGGGCTTCGATTCGCCGATCCGCACGAGCGTCGAGCGGAAATCCTTCTCCGCCGGCTGGTAGCCCTCGGCCGCGACGACCTGCGCGCCGAGCCCCGTCACCGCCTTCGCGAAGATGTCCTTGCTGGTGCGGCCCCAGTCCGTGTTCAGGTACAGCACCGCGATCCGCTTGAAGCCGAGTTCCTTCACCGCATAGCGCGCGAGCAGCGGCTGTTCCTCCGCCTGGCTCAGCGCGGTGCTCCACAGATAGTCGCCGCCCTTCGTGAAATCCGGATGCGAATTCGTGAAGCCGAACTGGATCAGTTGCCCGCGCTGGTAGATCGGCGACGCGGCCATCGACGTCGCGCTCGAGAAGTCGCCGAGCTCGATCGCGATGCGCGGATCGGCGACGAACTTCTGCGCGATCGCCACCGCCTGGCGCGGGTCGCTGCGGCTGTCCTGGAAGTCGATCGCGAGCGGCCGGCCGTGAATGCCGCCGCTGCCGTTGATCTCGTCGAGCGCGAGATCAAAGCCGCGCTTCCACTGCTCGCCGTATTGCGCGTCCTGGCCCGTGAGCGGCCCGCTCACGCCGATCACCACCGGCTCGCCCGACACGCCGGCCGCGAGCGCGCCGCCCGTCGACAAGCCCCATGCGGCAGCGAGCGCCGCCACCGTGCCCAGCACGCGCCGCCATGCGCCGCGTGCGTCGTTCCCCGAAACGTTCATGCGTCCCCCAGCTTCCGTCAATCGAAAAGAGTGAGGGCATGTAACCATCGGGTTCGGGACGATCCAACGAAGTTTTGCGCATATCGATATCGCCTGCGGCGCGAAGCGGATGACGCTCATGATCGATCGTGGCTGCCCGCTGCCTCGATCGACATGCCGGCATGCATCGCATCGCGTTGATTCGATTGGCGTTTCGTTCTCGTCACCCCGCGCAGCCGGCGCGCATGCGCGCATGGCCGGCCGCCGCGACGCTCGCCTGCTTCGCAGTTTTCCCGCTGTCGATAGCAAAAATCATTATATGAATCGTGCATGCTCACGCCCCTACAATGCGCAAATCGCATCATCGGAACGCGTCATGGAGTTGCATCAACTCGAAGCCTTTTCCGCGGTCATGTCGGCCGGCAGCGTGACCGGCGCGGGCGAACTGCTCGGCCGCTCGCAGCCGGCCGTCACGCGGCAGATCCAGGAACTCGAAGCTGATCTCGGCTACGCGCTGTTCGACCGGCACGGCCCGCGCGTCACGCCGACGCGGCGCGCGTTCCTGCTGTACGAGGAAGTCGAACGCTCGCTGGTCGGCTTGCGCGCGATCGAGGCGCGGGCCCGCGCGCTCGGCGACGAAACCGCCGAACCCGTGCGCATCGCGGCCACGCCGTCGCTCGCGGCCACGCTCGTGCCGGCCGCGCTCGCCGCGCTGCCCGACGACGCGCATGCGCCGCACTACCAGTTGCGCAGCGAATCGGCCGAGCATGTCGTGCACGAGGTGCTGGCCGGCACGGCCGATGTCGGCGTCGTCACGCTGCCGATGGCGCATGCCGGGCTCGACGTGCACTGGATCGCGCAGACGCCGTGCGTCGCCGTGCTGCCAGCCGGCGATCCGCTCGCCGCGAAATCGCACATCGCGCTGCGCGACCTCGCGCGGCGCCGTATCGTGACGGTCGCGAACCGGCACCGGCTGCGCCAGCGGATCGACGCGGCATTCGCGGCCGCGCGTGTCGAGGCGCGCGTGTTTATCGAAACCAATGCGTCGCTGAATGCGGTGATGGCCGCGCGCGCGGGCATCGGGATCGGCATCGTCGATCCGGCTACCGGCGTCGCGCTGCCGGTGGACGGCGTCGTCGCACGCCCGCTCGACGTCGACATCCCGTTCGCGTTCGGCGTCGCGACGCCGGCCGGCAAGGCGCGCTCGGCGGCCGTCGATGCACTGCTCGACGCGCTGCGCCGCACGACGCGCGCGCTGCTCCACGACGTGATTTTTCACGACGCCGCCGCGCACGATGCGCTGCTGCGCGGCGACCGGCTGCGCACCGCCCGCACGGCGCGCCCGCCTCGACCGACCCGTGCACGCCGCACACGGCCGGAGGTCGCATGACGACCCAGCTCGACGCGCTCGAAGCACGGCTCGCGCAGGACCTGCGCTGGCTCGACCTGCCCGCGCCGTCGTGGGTGCCGCCACGTGAAGTGGACGGCGCGCGCGTGCTCGACGTCGCGATCGTCGGCGGCGGCATGGCCGGGCTCGCGGCATCCGCCGAACTGCGCCTGCTCGGCATCGACAACCAGTGCGTGATCGACCGCGCGCCGGCCGGCTACGAAGGCCCGTGGGTCACGTTCGCGCGGATGGAGACGCTGCGTTCACCGAAGCAGCTCGCGGGCCCCGCGCTCGGCCTGCCCGCGCTGACGTTCCGCGCGTGGTTCGAAGCGCAATACGGCCGCGACGCGTGGGATGCGCTGTACAAGATCCCGCGCCCGCAATGGATGGACTACCTGCGCTGGTATCGGCGCGTGCTCGACCTGCAGGTGCGCAACGACACGACGCTCGTCGCGCTGCGTCCACGTGAGGACGGCCTGCTCGCGCTCGATATCCGCGCAAACGACGAAGGAGACACGCTGCTCGCGCGGCACGTCGTGCTCGCGACCGGCCGCGACGGCCTCGGCGGCCCGTACGTGCCGCCCGTCGCGCAACGCGCGCCGCGCGCACGCTGGGCCCATTCGTCGGAGCCGATCGATTTCGCCGCGCTCGCGGGCAAGCGCGTCGGCGTGGTCGGCGCGGGCGCGTCCGCGTTCGACAACGCGGGGACCGCGCTCGAAGCGGGCGCCGCGCGCGTCGACCTGTTCTTCCGCCGCGCGGATATTCCGCGCATCAACAAGCTGACCGGCATTGGCAGCCCGGGCCTCGTGCACGGCTACGCCGATCTCGACGACGCGACGAAGTGGCGCTTCATGCACTACGCGCTGACGTCGCAGACGCCGCCGCCGCGCGACAGCGTGCTGCGCGTCTCGCGTCACGATCATGCGCATTTCCATGCGGGCAGCCCGATCGAGACGCTCGCCGACCACGCGGACGGCCTCGACGTGACGACGCCGCGCGGCCGCTACACGGTCGACTTCCTGATCTTCGCGACGGGCTTTCATTCGGACTGGACGACGCGCGACGAATTCGCGTCGTTCGGCGCGCACGTGCGGCGCTGGAAGGATCGCTATCGACCGGACCCGGCGCTGGGGCTCGACGAGCTCGCCGAGTCGCCCGATCTCGGGCCCGCGTTCGCGTTTCAGGAGCGCGAGCGCGGTGCGTGCCCGGCCGTCACGCGCATCCATTGCTTCAATCATGCGGCGAGCCTGAGCCACGGCAAGCTGTCCGGCGACATTCCGGCCATCAGCGCGGGCGCGCAGCGGCTCGCGCGCGGCATTGCGAGCCGGCTGTTCGACGCCGATCGCGACCGCCACTACGACGCGCTCGTCGCCTACGCGAATGCCGAACTGCAAGGCGATGAATGGCGCGATGCCGGCGCCATCGGTCACTTTGACGACGAAGGAAAACCGAAACGATGACTGACTCCATCACGCCGGCCGCCGTGCCGGATACGATCGATGCGGCGGCCGGCCTCAGGGAAGGCGACGCCGTCGCCACGCTGCGCCGGGCACGCGGCAAGGTGCTGCTGCATACGCAACTGAGCGAAGCCGCGCTGTTCGATCCCTCCCTGCCCGATCTTTCGCCGGTCGAGCGGCTGCATGCGGCACGGTATGTCGCACGGCAGTCGAATGCGCACGCGCTGGCCGACATCTATCGCACGCGACTGCTCGACGCAGGCGGCACGCTCGACGACATCGAACGCGCCGATGCCGACGCGTTCGATGCGCTGCCTCGCCGCCTCGGCGCGATCCTGCTGCATGCGAAGCGCCTGACGCACGCCCCGGTCGACGCACGCGCGTCCGATCTCGACGCATTGAAATCGGCCGGACTCACGACGCCCGCGATCGTCGCGCTGTCGCAGCTCGTCTCGTTCGTCGCGTATCAGTTGCGCGTCGCCGCCGCCGCGCACGCACTTCAGGCACGTGCCGCCAAGGAGGCTGCATGACGACTGCCACCCACGGCTTCACGTTCGACACGCTCGGCTGGCGCGCGTGGCTCGACACGGTCGCGCTCGACTCAGCGACGCCCGATCAGCTCGCGGTGCTCGAAGCGAGCCACCCGCAGGCGAAGACGTCCGACTATTACCTGCTGCTCGTCCATCTGCCCGAGATCCTGCTGCAGCGCTCGGGCGTGTTCAACGCGATCATGTACGGCCCCGGCGGGCTGTCGCGCGCCGAGCGCGAACTGGCGAGCACGGCGGTGTCGCGCGTGAACGGCTGCGTGTACTGCGCGTCGGTGCACGCGCAGCGCTTTACGCAGCTCGCGAAACGCACCGATGCGATCGAGCAGGTGTTCGACGATCCGGCGACGGCCGGCACGACGGCGCGCGAACGCGCGATCGTCCGCTATGCGATCGCGTTGACCGAACGCCCCGACGCGATCGATGAAAGCGACATCGCCGCGCTCGAAGCCGAAGGGCTCACGCACGAGGAAATCCTCGACCTGTCGCACGCCATCGCGATCTTCGCGTGGGCGAACCGGCTGATGCTGACGCTCGGCGAGCCGGTGTTTCCGGCGCCGGCGGCCAGCGCCTGACCGCACGCAGGAACGTGGCGCGGCCCTGCCCGCGTCACGCCTTGTGCGTCGACAACGAGATGCTCGTCTCGGTATTGGCGATCCCCGTTCGGCAACCGCGCGCGATGGCGCAGAAATCGGATCAGCGGAAAAGCGTCGCGACGTGGTGTCGCACGCCCGAATGAAACCGGCTTCGACGTCGTGCGATGAGCGGCGCGACCGCGACCGAAACCGGACGCTTCGATCCGCGAACGAGATCGAAGCATCCCGGACTGCTCTCAATCGCCCAACAGCTTCAACCCGGCCGGCAGCGTTTCGCCGAACACGCGCACCGTATCGGCTTCGTCGAACGCGACCGCTTCACGGACCCTGTCGATCCACGCCGCCGATGCGCTCGCGGCCGACAGGCGCTTGATGACGGCCTCCCGCGTATCGTCCGGTAGATCGCGTGAGCGATCACCCGTCATCCGCGCAATCTGTGCAGCCGCGAACGCAGCCGGCTCCACCTGTTTCCAGTCGAGCGCGAACAACGCGTCGAGCCAGCCGATGACGATTTCCGCCGGCACGACACTATGCGCGCTGCCATAGAACGGCCGGCGCGCACCGATCCGCCCGAGCGCCCACGCGCACAACGCACGTTCGGCCGGCTTCTGCAATTGCGCGATCAGGCGCTCGGCCAGCTCGACCTTGCGCTCGACAGGCAGCCGCTCGAGCGACGCGGACAACCGCGTCATGTCGGCCGGCCCGACCTTGGCCGGATCGAACGGCAGCTTGCGCCGCTTGTCGTCGGACGGTTCGAGGAACGCGATCGCGTCGCGCACCTGCGTCTGCGCATCGTCGTCGAGGCCGCCGGCCACGCGCCGCCACAGCGTCCACCACTCGGACCACACCTGCGCGTCGGTCACGTATTGAATGCCGTCGTCGAACAGCGGCCACAGCTGCTCGATCCGCCATGCGTCGAGCGGATGGCCGAAGCCCGGACGCAGGCAATACCCGGCGAGATTCAGCCACGCGCGCTCGTGATCGGCCGAGCGGCGCCGCCGCCGCGCCCGCGCGAGCAATGCGTCGAACAGTTCACGCGCGAGCGCGACGTCCCAGTCTTCGCGCGCGCCGAGTACCTGTTCGAGTTGCGCGCGCAACCGGCGCGTCTCCTTCGGCGTGACGCCCGCGGCCTTGCTGCCGAACGAGCGCTCGATCAGCTCGATCGCCTGGTCGAGCCGCGGATGCCGGCTGGGCGAGGCATTGTCGCCGTGAACCGGCGCATCGCCGCGCAACTGGAACTCGAGCCGCCAGCGGCGCGCCGCATCGTCGGTCGCGATGCAATGCATTTCGAGCGTGCCGACCTCGGTCAGCGACGCAGTGAGCTTCACCGGCGTTTCGCGCGCGTCGCCGCCCGCCTTCGCGTCGACGACCGTCGCGATCGGCGGCAGCCGCACGAAATCGCCGCCGTCGAGATCGACGAGATCGCCGGGCCGGTACTTCGTGTCAGCGACCGTCGACACGAGGTGAAAACGCACCGGCTGCCCGAGCTGCAGCGCGAACGTGCGATCGTCGAGCCGGATCTCGCGGCCTTCTTCCGCGCCGCGCGGCAGCAGACAGACGCCGCGTGCGGCAGCCCCCTCGGCGCCATCGTCGAGCACGAGGAAATAGCTGCGCGCGGAGCCGCCGCCGATGCGCGGCGCATGGCCGGCACGCGCGAGCCCATAGGCCACCGCGCCGCGCGCGACGGCCACGTCCGGATGCGCGTTGTGCAGCACGTCGAGCGGGGCGCCGCGCCACGCACCGAGCGTCTGCGCGAGACGGCCGGCGAGCGCGCCCGCGCGGAACACGCCGCCGTTGAGCAGCAGCGTGTCGGGCAGCGGGCCTTGCGCATGACGGTTCAGGAACGCGGCGACGTGGCGCGTGACGGCCGGGTCGCTCGCATACGGCAAGCCGAATTCGACGATTGCCGCGCGCGCACGGCGTGGCAATTCGCCGGCCTCGACCTGCGGAAAGAACCCGTCGACGACGACCTGCTCGACTTCCTGCCGCGTCAGCTCGGCCGAGCGCGCGCCGCCGACGAGCTTGCTGCCCGCGCCGAGCAGCGTGACGGTGACGGACGCCGGCGCGTCGTCGCCGAGCAACCGCTCCTTCGCCGCGCGGCAGCGCTCGACGAGCTGCGACAGGCTCGCGGCCGACAGCCGCGTGCCGGGCTCGGTCAGCCGCGATTCGACCAGGCGCGCGAGCGCGAGGTCCATGTTGTCGCCGCCGAGCATCAGATGGTTGCCGACGCCGACGCGCGTAAAGGTCGGCTCGCCGTCGTCGCCCGGCGCGACGTCGACGAGCGTGAGGTCGGTCGTGCCGCCGCCGACGTCGCAGATCAACACGCGCCGCGGCGCGGCGAACGTGTCGCGCAACGTCGCGCGCTGGCCGTACAGCCAGTCGTAGAACGCGGCCTGCGGTTCTTCGAGCAACCGCAGCGCCGGCAGTTTCGCGCGTCGCGCGGCCTCGACGGTCAACGCGCGCGCGCCGTCGTCGAACGACGCGGGCACCGTCAGGATCACGTCCTGCTGCGCGAGCGGCGCATCGGGAAAGCGCGCGTCCCACGCGTCGCGCACATGCGCGAGATAGCTCGCGCTCGCATCGACCGGCGATACCTTGTCGACGCCGTCGGCCGCGCCCCACGGCAGGATCGCCGCGAGCCGGTCGACCGACGCGTGCGACAGCCAGCTCTTCGCGCTCGACACGAGCCGGCCCGGCACCTGCGCGCCGAGCGTGCGCGCGTAGCGGCCGATCACGGCCGGCGGTGCATCGGTCTTGGCCGATTGCGCATTCGCCTTCGTGTTGGCCTTCGGATCGGCCGCCCACGGCAGCCGCAGCGCGTCCGGCGGCAGCTCGCCCGCCGCCGGGTGATAGCGCACCGACGGCAGCAGCGGCTGCGCGGCCACCGCGCCGGGGCCGACCAGTTGCTCGACGTCGAACACGCGGATCGCGTCGGAACCGGCCTCGACGTACGCGACGACCGTATTGCTCGTGCCGAGGTCGATGCCGACCGTATAACGCTTCATCGCGCTCAGGCGGCGCCGCGCACGTCGAACTCGACCTTCCAGCGCTCGTTCGTGCCGCTCGGGATCGCCTCGAGTTCGAGCGTGCCGGCTTCGGTCACGCGCGCATGCAGCTTCACCGGCACGACTTCGCCGACGGTGCGCCCTTCGGCGGGCAGCGTCGCCTGGATTTCCTCGAGCTCCTGCAGCTCTTCCGCCGACCAGTAGTCGAGCAGCGTGCCGACCTGATCCTGACGGCGCACCGACGACCCGAAGAAGCGGAACTGCACCGGTTCGCCGACGACGAGGCCGAACTCCTGCGGCGGCAACGCCGCGTCCGCCCCTTCCTCCATCCCGAACGGCGCGACGCACAGCGCCTGCACCGGCGGCTCCAGCCCCGGCACCGCGGGCATCGCCGATTCGATCGCGACGTAGTACGCACGTGCCGTGCCGCCGCGAATGCGCACGCCGCGGCCGCGCTTCACGTAGCCGTAGTACGCCGCGCCGCGCGCGACCGCGAGATCGAGATCCGCGCCTTCGAGCAGGCGCGCGGGCGGCGCGCCTTCGGCGGCGAGCCAGCCGTTGAGCGTGTCGAGCACGCGCTGCGTGAGCAGCGTCGACTTGAACACGCCGCCGTTGAACAGCACGGCGGTCGGATGCAGGAACGTCGCGCCTGGCGGCAGCGTGCGCTGCACGCCTTCGAGCGTGTCGAGCGCCGCGACCTGGCGGCCGAGAAACGCCGCCAGATGGCGTGTGATGCCGGCGTCCTGCGCATACGGCAGGCCGAGCTGCGTCAGGCCGACGCGCGCGCGGCTCACCGGGCGCGCGGCCGCATCGACTTGCGGGAAGAAGCCTTCGAGGATCGTCTGCGTCAATTCCGCGCGCGTGAGTTCGGTGCGGATCGACCCACCGATCAGCTTCGAGCCGCGGCTCGGCACGACGAGCGGCACCGCGTCGGTCGTCGGGTCGGACAGCAGCGTTTCCTTCGCCGAGCGGCACGCGTAGGTCAGCGCGCGCAGTTGCCACGGATCGGCCTGCGTGCCCTGCTGCGCGAGCTTGCGTGCGACCACGTGCGCGAGCGCGAGGTCCATGTTGTCGCCGCCGAGCAGGATGTGCTCGCCCACCGCCACGCGATGCAGTTCGAGATTGCCGTCGCGCTCGACCACCGCGATCAGCGACAGGTCGGTCGTGCCGCCGCCGACGTCGACGCACAGGATCAGGTCGCCGACCTGCACCTGCTTGCGCCAGCCGCCTTCGCTCTTCTGAATCCAGCTGTAGAGCGCCGCTTGCGGTTCCTCGAGCAGCGTCATCCGCGAATAGCCGGCGGCGCGCGCGGCCTCGGCCGTCAGTTCGCGCGCGGCCGGATCGAACGACGCGGGGATCGTGACCGTCACGTCCTGGTCGGCGAACGGCGCGTCCGGATGCGCGTGGTCCCATGCTTCGCGCAGGTGCGTGAGATAGCGGATCGAGCTTTCCAGCGGCGACACGCGCGCCACTTCCGGCGGCGCATCGCTCGGCAGGATCGCCGCGCGGCGATCGACGCCCGGGTGGCACAGCCAGCTCTTCGCACTCGACACGAGGCGGATCGGCGTGCCGGCGCCGCGCGTGCGCGCCATCTCGCCGACCGCGAACGCGCGCGAGGCCGTCCACGGCAGCGTCAGGTCGCCCTGCGTCAGCTCGCTTTCATGCGGCAGGTAGAGGAACGACGGCAGCAGGTCGCGCGATTCCAGCGCGCCCGGTGCGGTCAGCTGCGCGATCGGCAGCACCTGCTGCACGATCTTTTCGCCGTCGCTCGTGCTGCTGTCGACGTACGACAGCGCGCAATGAGTCGTCCCGAGATCGATACCGATCGAATAGCGCGGATCGCTCACAGTTCCACCTCCGCCGGTGCGATGACCGATGCGTCGTGGCTGCCCGTCAGCTTCGGCAGGCGCACGTCGGAAACACGCCAGCCGCGATGGCTGACGGTGCCCGTGAACGGCGCGGAGCCGACCACGTTGCCCGTCACGCGCACGGCCGTCGCGTCGAAGCCGGCCGGCAACGTCACGCGGCTGCCTTCGGCTTCGTCGCGCACCGGCACGATCGTGAAGTGTTCGCGCAGCGCGGCGCGGCAGCCGTCGTGCACGAGGCGCGCGGCCGCGCCGATGTCGGCGTCCGCGTAGCCAGCGATGTCTTCCTCGACGAAATCGATGAAGCGCGCATCGCGTTGCAGCAGGCCGAGCAGTTGCAGCGCCGCCTGCGGGCTCGCTTCGCGCAGCTCGGGCGCCGGCGCCTTCACCGGCGCGGGTGCGACGGGCGCGGCAGCCGGCGTCGGGACCGGCGCGACCGGTGCCGGGGCGCCATCGCGCACGCGCAGCACGCCGGCCGCGAACTCGCGGTTGCCGAGCACGGAGAAGAACGTGCCGACGGCCAGCGACAGCCGGCCGAAGAAGGACAGGTTGGATTCGGGCATGGGGTCTGGACTCCTGTGGGCTCGCGGCAGGGCGAGCGTTTCTTGCCTGGGCGCCGGGTGGCGGCGTGCGGCATGCGCACTGCCGCCGCCCGGCGCGTGATTCGAACGCGCCCTCGCGGGTGCGGAAAACCCGTATTTTGCCCTGTGGCGGGCGAACCGGGCAGAAGTTGGGGGACAGAACGTGGCGGCGTGACGGTTTCGATCGCGCCGGCGCGCGCCGAAGCGTGCGTTATGTGCGTACTGCGGGCGTGCTGCGCTGCGTCAGCGAGGCTTGCGCAGCCGCGCCGCCTTCGCCTCGAAATCGTGCGACAGCATGCCGAGCGTGACTTCGCCGAAACGCGCGAGCAGCGCTGCTTCGGCGTCCTTCAGCGCCGCCGACAGATGCGCGTTGACCGCCTGTTCGACCAGGCATTCGGGCGCGTCTTCGGACACCAGATCGGAAAACAGCGGCGGCTCGCCCACCGCGCGATAGACGTCGAGCAGCGTGATGTCGTCGAGCGCGACGCTCAGCGCCCAGCCGCCGCCGTGCCCCTTTTCCGACTGCACGTAGCCGCAATCGCGCAATCCGCCGAGCAGGCGCCGCACGACGACCGGGTTCGTGCCCAGCATCGTCGCGATCGTCTCCGACGTCAGCGGGCCGTCGGCCTGGTCCATGTGGATCAGCGCATGCAGCATGCGCGACAAACGACTGTCGGTTCTCACGGGCGGGACTCCCCTCTCTCGAAACTTCTGAAGTTGCATGAATGATACCATCGCCCTATCATGCAACCTCTCGTGTTTCATGAGTTGGCCGCCATCGGAGCACGTCTGTCCGTCATGCAGGTTCGGAAAGGAGGGGATGTATGAATGCCCATCATGAAGTGATCGTGATCGGTGGCAGCTTTGCCGGGCTGTCGGCCGCGATGCAGCTGGCACGCGCACGCCGCCGCGTGCTCGTGATCGACGCCGGCCGGCCGCGCAACCGCTTTGCCCAGCATGCGCACGGCTTCTTCGGACAGGACGGCAAGCCGCCTGCCCAGATCGTCGCCGAAGCGAGCGCGCAGCTTGCCGCATATCCGACCGTGCAGCGCATCGACGGCGACGCGCGCAGCGCAGAGCGCGACGCGAACGGACGCTTTCACGTGACGCTCGCCGACGGCAGCCGCGCGAGCGCCGACCGGCTGATTCTCGCGACCGGCATCCGCGACGAACTGCCCGCGCTGCCGGGGCTCGCCGAACGATGGGGCATCAGCGTGCTGCATTGTCCGTACTGCCATGGGTATGAGGTGAGCGGCCAGCGGCTCGGCGTGCTCGCCACGCATCCGCTGTCGGTCCATCAGGCGATCCTGATTCCGGACTGGGGCCCGACGACGTGGTTCACGCAGCGCGTGGTCGAAGCGAACGAAGAGGAAGCCGCATTGCTCGCTGCCCGCGGCGTGCGGATCGAACGCTCGCCGGTCGTCGAGATTCTCGGCGACGCGCCGCGTATCGACGCGCTGCGGCTCGCCGACGGGCAGGTCGTGCCGATCGACGCGTTGTTCGTCGGCGCGCGCACCGGCATGGCGAGCGACCTCGCGCAGCAGCTCGGCTGCGCGTTCGACGAAGGGCCGCTCGGCGCCGCGATTCGCGTCGATGCGTGGAAGCAGACGAGCGTCGCGGGCGTATATGCGGCCGGCGATGCGTCGAGCCCGATGACCAATGCGACGTTCGCATCGGCATCGGGGGTGGCGGCTGGCGTGGGCGCACATCGATCGCTGATTTTCGGATTGGATGCGTAGGCGGGCGGGAAGCGACGCGTCACATCGGGCGACGGCGCCGGGCGCGTTGCGGCCGCCCCGCGCCACGTCGATGGCTTCGCCGCGCGATCTGCGGTTTAATGCTCGACACCCTCCGCATTAAGAGCCATGAAATGCTCGACCTCGACGACCTTCGACTCGTCCGCGCGATCGGCACGTCGCGCTCGCTGGCCGCGGCAGCCCGGCTGCTCGACCTCACGCCGCCCGCGGTCACGATCCGCCTGCAACGGATGGAGGCGCGCCTGAACGCGAGGCTCGCCGTGCGGCAGCCGAAAGGCATTGCGCTGACCGACGAAGGGCAGCGGCTGTACCAGGAAGCCGTCGGCATTCTCGAGCGCGTCGAGGCGCTGCCGGTCAGCATCGCGGGCGACCACGGCGACGTGCAGGGCACGCTGCGCGTCGTCGCCCCGCTCGGCTTCGGCCGCAAGTACGTCGCGCGGATCGTGCGCGACGTGCAGCGTGCGCATCCGAAGCTCGAAATCTCGCTCCACCTGTCGGAAAGCCCGTTGACCAGCGCATCGGGGGCCGACGTGGTCGTCCATGTCGGCAGCCTCAGGTCGTCTTCGTGGATCGGCTATCCGCTCGCGCCCAACGAGCGCTTCCTGTGTGCGAGCCCCGGCTACGCGCGCCGCCTCAAGGACCTGAACCATCCGTCCGACCTGACGCGCTACGACTGCCTGTGCCTGCGTGAGAACGACGAAGACATCCCGCGCTGGCGCTTCTCGCCCGGTCGCGGCGTCAAAGGCGAATCGCGGCGGGCTACCGTCATCCGCGTCGCCGGCGCGCTGTCGTCCAACGACGGCACCGTCATCACCGAATGGGCGCTGGCCGGGCTCGGCATCGTCGAGCGTTCCGAGTGGGACGTCGCGCCGCTGCTCGCGAACGGCAAGCTCGTGCGCTTGCTGCCCGGCTGGAGCCTGCCGCCCGCGCCGGTAACGGCGCTGTTGCCGTCGCGTACCGGCCGCTCCGCGCGGCAGCGGGTGTTTCTCGACGCCGCGCGGCAGTTTCTCGATCCGCCGCCGTGGCGCGCCAACGCGTGAGCCGAGGCCACGCTCCGCGAGACTCGGCCGATTAAATTTCGCTTAATGACAAATTAGTTCCGCATTAAACACGCTGCGCGCCGACTGCCCTACAGTGTCCGCATCGGCAACCCCGCAATCGGACGCATCGTGGACCTTCACACCCTCAACACCCCGGCCGCCTTGATCGATGTCGGCCGCATGCAGCGCAACATCGCGCGCATGCAAGCGCATCTGGACGCGCTCGGCGTGCGGTTCCGGCCGCACGTCAAGACCACCAAATGCCGGCACGTCGTCGACGCGCAGATCGCGGCCGGCGCGCAGGGCATCACGGTATCGACGCTCAAGGAAGCCGAGCAGTTCTTCGCGGACGGCATCCACGACATCGTCTACGCGGTCGGCATGGTGCCCGCGAAGCTCGGCCAGGCGCTCGCGCTGCGCCGGCAAGGCTGCGACCTGAAGATCGTCGCCGACAGCCTGCCGGCCGCGCACGCGATCGCGGCCTTCGGGCGCGAGCACGGCGAACGTTTCGACGTGTGGATCGAAGTCGACGTCGACGGCCACCGCTCGGGCATCCCGCCCGAAGCCGACCTGCTGATCGACGTCGGCCGCGCGCTGACCGACGGCGGCATGCTGCTCGGCGGCGTGCTCGCTCACGCGGGCTCCAGCTACGAATACGACACGCACGCGGCACTCGTCGCGATCGCCGAACAGGAGCGCAGCCGCACCGTGCGGGCCGCGGAGCGCCTCAGGGCCGCCGGGTTGCCCTGCCCGGTCGTGAGTATCGGGTCGACGCCCACCGCGCTGGCGGCGGAACGGCTCGACGGCGTGACCGAAGTGCGCGCCGGCGTGTACGTGATGTTCGACCTCGTGATGCACAACATCGGCGTGTGCGACCTCTCCGACATCGCGCTGTCGGTGCTGACCACCGTCATCGGCCATCAGGAAGAAAAAGGCTGGGCGATCGTCGACGCCGGCTGGATGGCGATGAGCCGCGACCGCGGCACGCAGCGCCAGGCGCGCGATTTCGGCTACGGACAGGTCTGTACCGACGTCGGCGACGTACTCGATGGCTACCTGATGAGCGCCGCCAACCAGGAACACGGGATCGTGTCGCGAGCAGGCACGCCGGATACGGACATCGCGCAGCGGTTTCCGATCGGCACGCGGCTGCGCATCCTGCCGAATCACGCGTGTGCGACCGGCGCGCAACATCCCGAATACCAGGCCGTCGGCGATGACGGCGCCGCGCAAATGTGGCCACGCTTCTACGGTTGGTGAGCGAGATCCCGCTTCCATCCTGCATCCTTTGCGCATTGACTATTTGTCCATATTTGGACAAACTTTAAACACCCGATTTCGTCTCGTGCCGACCAGGCGCCCGCGACCATGCCGACCGACGCCCGCCTCCTTCTCCTCGACCGCGATGCCATCGAGCCCGCCCTGCAGGCCGGGCAAGTGATGGCGGCTGTCCGCGAAGCCTTCGTGCTGCACAGTCAAAGGGCCGGACGCGTATTCCCGGTCGTGCGCGAGAAACTGCACACCGGCGGCGTGTTCGGCATCAAGTCGGGCGACGTCGCCGGTCAGGACTTGCTCGGCTTCAAGGCCGCCGGGTTCTGGCCCGGCAACCGGGCGCGCGGCGGCGAGCCGCATCAGGCCACCGTCGCATTGTTCGATCCGGCGACGGGCCGGCCGCTGTGCATCATGGACGGCAACGCGATCACCACCGCGCGAACCGGCGCCGCGGGCGGCCTCGGGCTGCAACAGCTCGCGCG
Source organism: Burkholderia sp. A2 (assembly GCF_001729305.1). Taxonomy (NCBI): domain Bacteria; kingdom Pseudomonadati; phylum Pseudomonadota; class Betaproteobacteria; order Burkholderiales; family Burkholderiaceae; genus Burkholderia; species Burkholderia sp. A2. Next base: position 79,366 of record NZ_LZXX01000092.1, read on the forward strand.
CCGCGACAGCACGCGGCTCTGCGTGTTCGGCACCGGCGTGCAGGCGCGCGTGCAGCTCGACTACGCGCTCGCGCTGCTGCCGCGGCGATGCACGGTGCAGTACGTGACCGTCAGCGGCGAGCCGGACCCGGCGTTCGAATCGCGCTTCGCCGACCGGTGCGCGATCGGCGTGGCGCGCGACCGCAACGACGCGGTCGCCCATAGCGACGTGGTGATCACCGCCACGCCGGGCGGCGGCGCGTTGTTCGACGCGGATGCCGTGCAACCCGGCACCCACCTGACGTGCGTGGGCGCCGATACCGCCGGCAAGCGCGAACTTCCGGCCGGCGTGCTGGCACGCGCGCGCATCGTCGTCGACGATCACGATCAGGCGCGCAGCATCGGCGAGTGCCAGTGGGCGCCGGATTTGCCGCGCACGGAAATCGGTGACATCCTCGCGGGTGCGGCATCGGTCGACCGTGCCGCGCACGAGATTACCGTCTTCGACATGACGGGGCTCGCGCTGCAGGACCTGACCGTCGCGCGCTTTCTGTATCGACACGCGCTCGAAAACGGCACCGGGGCCTCCGTTCCGTGGCCCTGGTAAAACGACTTCCCGCTTCCCACCGCCATGCGTCTCGCCAAAGTTTCCGCCCTCTCGTTCGACCTCGACGACACCCTGTGGCCGTTCGGGCCGTCCGTCGTACGGGCCGAGGCGACGCTTCGCGCATGGTTGATCGAACACGCGCCCAACACAGCAAGCGTGCTGCCGACGCAACAGGCACTCGCCGCGCTACGTGAGGAATACGAACGGTTGCGCCCGGATCTCGCCAGCGACTATCGCGCGATGCGAATCGGGTCGATCCGGCTCGCGCTGGAACGCGCGAACGAAGATGTCTCGCTGACCGAGCGCGCTTACGACGTCTTCTATGCGGCGCGCAATCGCGTCGAGTTCTACGAAGACGCGCTGCCGGCGCTGGCATGGTTGAGCGCGCGCTTTCCGTTGATCGCGGTCACCAACGGCAACGCCGATCTTCGGCTCACTGGCGGCGGCGAATTCTTCCGCACGACGCTCAGCGCGCGTGCATTCGGCTTCGCCAAGCCGGAACCCGAGATCTTCCACGCGGCGGCGGACGCACTCGGCGTGCGGCCGGCCGAATTGCTGCATGTCGGCGACGACTTCCATCTCGATATCGTCGGCGCGTTGAATGCGGGGCTTCAGGCCGCGTGGGTCGTGCGCGGGCCTCGGGCGGAGGAAGAACCGGCGCCGCAGCATGCGGTGACGCCGCATCTCAGGTTGCGCGATCTGGCGATGCTGTGCCGTGCGCTGGGTGCGCCCGATACGGTTTCGTGATCGTGGGGCGGGCGCGGCGCGTCACGCCGACGCCGCGCATGCCCCCCGTTTCGCTTTCACGCCGCCTTCCTCGCCTCCGCGATCCGCTGCGGCGCCTTCGGCCGCGCATACAGCCGTTCGAGATACGCGCGCAGTTGCGGAAACGGTTCGATCAAATGGCATTCGCTCGCCCAGTCGATCAGGTAGGCCGTCACGCAATCGGCGACCGTCAGCGTATCGCCGACGATGAACTCGCGCCCCTCGAGATGCGTGTCGAGAATCGCGGCCATCGTCGTGAAATCCTCGCGCGCCAGTTCGATATCGGCCGGCGAGCGCTTCTCCGGCGGATAGAGGAACGTGTGCCGCGTGATGCGCCACAGCGGCTGCTCGAGCTCCGTCACCGCGAACATGACCCACCGATACGCTTGCGCCCGCAACGCCGGATCGACGGGCAGCAGCGCCTTCTCCGGGTACTTGTCCGCGAGATACAGCACGATCGCGGCCGATTCGGGAATCACGAGGTCGCCGTCCACCAGCACGGGCACCTTGCCGGCCGGATTGAGTCGCAGGAATTCGGGGCGCTTGTGCTCGCCCTCGAGCAGGTTGACCGACACGAATTCGAAATCCGCATCCAGTTCCTTCAGCCCCCACAGCGCGCGCTGCGAGCGCGTGCCGGCAAATCCGTAAAGCTTCATCGCCAGTCTCCATCCATGAATGTCGGGAAAATGTCTGCATGCCGGACACGACGGATCGAACGAAGCGACGCGCGTCGCCCGGCATCACGCGTCGCTCACGCGCCGGGAATCGCCAGCACCGGCATCACGTCGACCGACACGCCCGGGAACAGCGTGAAATGCGGATGCCCCACGAACAGCGCGGCGGCCGCATCGTGCGACGCCGCCCGCACGACGGTGAAGCCGGTCAGCGCATTGGTCGTGTCGCGGATGCCGGCTGCGTCGATGCGCTTGGTCTTGCCGAGCGGCCCGCCCAGTTCGACGATCGCGTCGCGATGCCGGTCGACCCACGCATGCCATGCGGCGATGCCGTCGCGCTCGCGCGTGCGCCGCTCGTCGTCCGGCAGCGCGAGCCATGCCTTCATCGCCAGGCTATCCTGGCTCCCGAGAAATACGGCGAGATACAACTGTTGTTGCGCACTCATGCCTTCTCCTCCGATGACGGCGCGGCGGGCTGCCGCGCCTCGACCTTGACAAGATAGGTTGATATCAACACAATTGCAACATGGCACGAAAAGAAAAGCTTCCCTTCGAAACGACGCTGATGGTGCGCGATTGCTGCCTGTGTTTGCACATGCAGCGCGCGGCGCGCAATCTCGCGCGCATCTTCGACGACGTGCTGCGCCCGCTCGACCTCACCAACGGCCAGTTTTCGCTGCTGATGTCGTTGAACCGGCCGCAACCGGCCCCGATGAAATCGGTCGCGTCGCTGCTCGCGATGGACCGCACCACGCTCACGGCCGCGCTCAAGCCGCTCGAGCGGCGCGGCCTCGTCACGATCGTCCAGGATCCCGACGACGGACGCAGCCGCCTGCTCTCGCTGACGCCGGCCGGGCACGACCTGCTGGCCGAAGCGTTCCCGCTGTGGCAGCAGGCGCACGCCGAGATCGAGCGGCCGTTCGCGCCGGGCGAAGTCGACCAGTTGCGCGGCCAGTTGCGCGCGCTGTCGGTCGATCCGGACTCGCGCGACTGAGGCGGCGCGCGGATCGCGCTGCGGTGCTCGCGCGCACTTCCTGTCACGCGCTGTCAGCAGACATTGCGCAAGCCGGTCGCACCGCCCGATTCGGTGGCAATATCGCTCGGCACGACAATCGGTCCGCTATCCATCGGGAGACGAACATGGGCAACAACGAGAAAGGCGCGATTTTCCGGTCGCTTCACCGCGCGGGCCGGCCGCTCGCGCTGTTCAACGTGTGGGATGCCGGCAGTGCGCGCACCGCGGCCGACGCGGGCGCCGTCGCACTCGCCACCGGCAGTTGGTCGGTCGCGGCGGCCAACGGTTTCGCCGACGGCGAGCAGATGCCGCGCGCACTGATGATGGACGTGCTGGAGCGGATCGTGCGCGCGACGGACTTGCCCGTCACCGTCGATCTCGAAAGCGGCTACGGCGAGCGGCCGGAGGAAGTCGCCGAGACGATCGCGCTCAGCATCCAGGCCGGCGCGATCGGCTGCAATCTCGAAGACAGTTTTCCGGCCACGGGCGAACTGCGCGACGTCGACGAAGCGGCGACCCGCGTCGCGGCGGCCCGGCAGGCGGCCGATCGCGCGGGCGCCGACTACTTCATCAACGCACGCACCGACGTGTTCTTCACGGCGGCAGCCGATACGCACGACGAACGCTTGCTCGACGCGACGCTGGCGCGCGCCCGCGCGTATGCGGCCGCCGGCGCCGACGGCCTGTTCGTGCCGGGCCTGCGCGCGCCGGCGCTGATTCGCGCACTGACGGCCGCGTCGCCGCTGCCGGTGAACGTGATGCGCGTGTCGGAAACACCGACGATTGCGGAACTCGCCGATTACGGCGTGGCCCGCATCAGCCACGGGCCGTATCCGTATCTGCAGGCGATGAAAGCGTTGGCGGCGCTGGTCAAGCAAGGCGGGTAACGGATTCGCGGGGCGGGCGCCCTGCCGCACATCACACGACGACGTTCCGCATGATCGGCGCCCGCCTCCGCGCTTCGGTTGTCCCGCGCTTGCCGCGCGTGGGCCTCGCGCGCGGGTCGGCCGCATGAGCGACGACGGCGCGCGGCACCTGCTCGACGCGCATGCCCCGGCGCGCCGCCCCATGGTCAGGGTCTCTTGATGAAATCGATGAACGCGCGTAGCGCAGGCGGCACCAGACGTCGCCCGGGATAATACAAAAAGGGGCCAGGGAACGGTCGCCACCACGATTCGAGCACGGGTTCGAGCGCGCCGCTGTCGAAATGCGGACGCACCCAGTCTTCGAACAGATGCAGGATGCCCGTACCGGCGATCGCCGCATCGACCATCAGCTCCGTCGCGCCGCCGATCTGGACCAGCAGCGGCCCGGCGGCCGGCTCGACCCGCACGACTTCGCCGTCGCGCTCGAACTCCCACGGCGGCATCGCGCCGCTTGCGAAACGCCCGCGCAGGCACCGATGGTCGAGCAGGTCGCGCGGATGTTGCGGCCGGCCATGCCGGTCGAGATAGCCGGGCGCCGCCGCGGTCGCGAACCGCTGGATGCGCGGGCCGATCGGCACCGCGATCATGTCCTGTTCGAGCCGCTCGTCGTAGCGAATGCCCGCGTCGCATCCGGCCGCCAGCACGTCGACGAAACTTTCGTCGGCCGTCACTTCCAGCCGGATGTCCGGATACGCATCGAGAAAGCGCGGCACGATCGCCGGCAACACGAGCCGCGATGCGCTGACCGGTACGTTGAGCTTCAGCGTGCCGGCCGGTCGGCCCCGGAACTCGTCGATGCCGTCGAGCGCCGCCGCCACTTCGGTCAGGGCGGGCCCGAGACGTGCAAGCAGGCGCTCGCCGGCCTCGGTGGGCACGACGCTGCGCGTCGTACGGTGCAGCAGCCGCACGCCGAGCCGCGCTTCCAGCCGGCGCACGGCCTCGCTCAGCCCCGACGCGCTGAGGCCCGTCATGCGTGCGGCGTCGCGGAAGCCGCTCGCACGTGCGACGGCCATGAATGCGTTCAGATCGCCCAGGTCGGTTTGCATTGTTCGCCTTTTCGTACAACCCGTGCGAATTATGCCCGCTTATCGCGCAGACGCCCCGTCCTTATGCTGAATGCATTCATTCATCTCTTCGACAGGAGCAAGGTCATGCCCGATATTCGCCATACCGCCACCTTCAGGCTCGGCGATCGCCACGTCAAACGGATCGGCTACGGCGCGATGCAACTGGCGGGCCCCGGTGTATTCGGCCCGCCGAGAGATCGCGAGGCCGCGTTGAACGTGTTGCGCGAAGCCGTCGAATCCGGCGTCGACCATCTCGACACCAGCGACTTCTACGGCCCGCATGTCACGAACCGGTTGCTTCGCGACGCGTTGCATCCCTATCGCGAAGATCTCGTGATCGTCACCAAGATCGGCGCGCGGCGCGGCGACGACGCATCGTGGCTGCCCGCCTTCGCGCCCGACGAACTCGAACGGGCCGTGCACGACAACCTGCGCAACCTGGGGCTCGATGTGCTCGACGTCGTCAACCTGCGCATCATGTTCGACACGCACGGGCCGGCCGAAGGATCGATCGAAGCGCCGCTGACCACGCTCGCCGAGCTGCAGCGGCGCGGGCTCGTGCGGCACATCGGCCTGAGCAACGTCACGCCCGCGCAGGTCGCGCAAGGCCGGCGGATCTGCGACATCGTCTGCGTGCAGAACCACTACAACATCGCGCATCGCGGCGACGATGCGCTGATCGACGCGCTGGCCCGCGACGGCATCGCGTACGTGCCGTACTTTCCGCTCGGCGGATTCTCGCCGCTGCAGTCGTCGACGCTGTCCGGCGTCGCGGCCCGGATCGGCGCGACGCCGATGCAGGTCGCGCTCGCGTGGCTGCTGCGCCGCGCGCCGAATCTTCTGCTGATTCCGGGCACGTCATCGGTCGCGCATCTGCGCGAGAATCTCGCGGCGGCCGATCTCGATCTGCCGGCCGACGCGCTCGCGGAGCTCGACCGCATTGCGGGTGCCGGCGCCGCCTGACCGGCGCACGGTCGCCTGACAGCCCGTGCGACACGCGCCGCCAGGCCGCCAGGCCGGTCAGGACGCGACCACGCCGACCCGCTTCGGCACGCCGGTCACGATCGTCGCGACCGCCACCGCCAGCACGATCGCCGCGCCGACGAACACGCCCGCCGCGCCGTTCGCGTCGAACACGACGCCGCCGACGGCCGCGCCCGTCGCGATCGCAAGCTGGATCGCCGCGACGATCAACCCGCCCGCGCTCTCGGCCTCGTCGGGCACGGTGCGCGTGACCCACGTCGACCATGCGACCGGCACGCCGCCGAACGCCATGCCCCACAACGCGACCAGCACCGCGTCGATCATCGGCGCGCGGCCGAGCACGACGAGCGCGATGCCGAGCACGACCATCAACGCGGGCATGCCGATCAACATCGGCCGCAGCCGGTGTTCGAGCACGCGGCCCGCGAGCGACGTGCCGACGAAGTTCGCGATGCCGTAGCCGAGCAGGATCGCGGACAGTCCGTTCACGCCGACGCCCGCCACTTGTTCGAGGAACGGCCGCAGATACGTGAAGAACGCGAAATGTCCGGTGAACACGAGGATCGTCGCGAACATCCCGAGGCCGACGGTCGGCCGGCGCAGCACGTCGACCAGCGTGCGCAGCCGCGTCGTGCCGCTCGGCGGCATCGACGGCAGCGTGAGGGCCTGCGACACGAACGCGATGCCGCCGAGCGCGGCCGCGATCAGGAACACGTTGCGCCAGCCGATCAGATGGCCGAAGTAGCTGCCCATCGGCGCGGACGCGATCGTCGCGACCGCCACGCCGCTGAAGATGATCGACAGCGCGCGCGGCACCATCGCCGTCGGCACGAGCCGCATCGCGGTGGCGGTCGCCATCGTCCAGAAACCGCCGAGCGCGATGCCGAGCACGACGCGGCCGAACAGCAGCATGCCCAGGTTCGGCGCGAACGCGACGGCGAGATTCGACGCGACGAGCAGCACCGAGAACACGAGCAGCACGCGCCGCCGGTCGATCGTGCGCGTGAGCGCCGAGATCAGCAGGCTCGTGACGAGCGCGACCGTGGCCGTCGCCGTGACGGCTTGCCCGGCCACGCCTTCGGTCACGCCGAGGCTGTCGGCCATCGGCGTCAGCAGGCTCGCCGGCAGGAATTCGGCCGTGACGAGTCCGAACACGCCGAGCGCCATCGCGAATACCGCGCCCCAGGCCGGTTCGCGGGGGGCCGCCGTCGAGGCGGCCGAGGAGATTCCGGGATTCATGCGGGTTCCGTGTCGGTTAGGGAAAATACTGATGAGGGGCTATCGTAAGGAACAGCGGCAGGACGGTCTATGACATACAATCCGTCGTTATTGATCGTTCGTCCGAATCTCGCTATGTCCGAGCCGCTGCTTCCCCCGATCCCCGACGCGCACGACCTCGTCAGCGAGCTGCTGCTGGGGATGCGCCTGAGCGGCGTCCAGTACCGCCGGATCCAGGTTGCGCGGCCGTTCGGGCTGAATTTCGGTCATGCGCCGGGCCGCGCGCAGTTTCATTTCGTGGTGCGCGGGCCCGTGCTGCTGCGCGACGCGTCGGGCGAGACGATGCGGCTCGAGGCCGGCGACGCGATCCTGTTGCCGCACGGCGGCATGCACGCGCTGGTATCCGATCCGGACGTGCCGTGCCGCGAGATCAACGGCTTCGAGATCGCGAAGATCTGCGATACGGTCGCGTCGGTGGCATCGGCCGGCGTGTCGCCCGCGACCTGCGCGACGACGGAGCCGGGCGCCGGCGATGCGCTGATCTTCAGCGCGTGCATGGAGCTCGATCTCGGCGGCATGCAGCCGCTGGTCGGCACGATGCCCGCGTTCATGCACGTGGGCACGCTGCTCGCGCGCTACCCGGAGATCCGCCCGATGCTCGACGCGATGGAGCGCGAAGCGTGCACGGCGCGCGCGGGCTTCGCGGGCATCCTCGCGCGGCTCGCGGACGTGGTCGCCGCGTTCATCGTGCGCGGCTGGGTCGAATGCGGATGCGGCGACGCGACCGGCTGGGTGCAGGCGCTGCGCGAGCCGAAGCTCGGCCGCGCGATCGTCGCGCTGCATCGCGACCCGGGGCGCAACTGGAGCGTCGCGGAACTCGCGACCGAAGCGGGCGTGTCGCGCTCGGTGTTCGCCGAGCGCTTCCTCGCGGCGACCGGGATGACGCCCGTGCGCTACCTGACCGAGTTGCGGATGCGGCTCGCCGCGCAGTGGATCGCGCGCGAGGGCGAGACGATCGAAGCCGTGGCGTACCGGCTCGGCTACGGGTCGCTCGCGGCGTTCAGCCGCGCGTTCAAGCGCGTGGTCGGGCGGCCGCCGGGCGCGATGCGCGCCAAAGGCGACACGCACGCCGGCGTGTGACGTGTCACGCTTCGCGCGCGGCGCGGGGCGGCACAGGGCAAAGCGAACGCGCGCCGAGTCACGCCGGCATCGCTCGATCCGGCATCGCTCGATCCGGCGTCGCCCGAGACGATTGCGCTCAGCCGCCGGGCGCGTCGAGCTTGTCCACCAGCGCCGTCGCGCACTCCACGGCGAGCGCCGCGCACTGCTGCGCATCCACCGGCGCGCCGTTCGTCATCGCGCCTTGCACGATCCGGCCCAGCAATTCCTTCGACAGGTCGGCGATCTCGTGTTCCCGTTCCGTCATGGTCCTCTCCTGCACGTCGGCCGGCTTCGGCCTCTCGTGCGATCGCGCCGGGCGCGGCGTGCACCGCGTGCATCGCACCCGACTTTCAACGTTGCCTTGCCCGCACGACGATCTGCGCCTGCGTGTCGCGTTCGATGCGTTCGAGCGACGCGCGCAGCGCCGTGAACTCGTCGGGCGTGCAGACCTGTCGGCCGAATTCGGCCTTCATCCTCCTCTCGACCTGCACGACCCGCGCGGCCGCGTCGAATACGTAATGCGACGTGAAGTCGACGAAGCGGTCGTGCACGGCCGTATCCACCGGCAGGTCGGTCACCGCGACGTCGGCCGGCAGCGCGATCTGACCGGTCTCGTCGAACGTGCCGCCGACGCACGTCCACGGCTGCGTGCGCACGGGTTCGGCCAGCCAGCCCTCGACCTGCGTCGCGATGCCGCCCGTGAGGCTCGACAGCGCCGGCACGGCGGTCGTGCCGTCCGGCCACACGAAGTGATCGAGCGTGCCCGCATACGTCACGTCGAATGGCCCGTCCGTCGCGCGACGATCGCTCGTCGCGATCTGCGCGCGACCGCGCAGCCCGCTTTGCCGCAGGCGTTCGTTCGCGAGCTGCCGGATGCGGTCGGGCGCCGCACGGCGAAACAGCGTGCGTTCGAGCTCGGCGGTCCAGCCGTCGTCCTCGACGAGCGCGTGAAACCGCGCGGCGCCCGGTTGCACGGCATCGATCGCCACGCGCGCGGTGCGACGCTTCGACTGCGTGGCGGGCGTGCGCGACAGCACGCCGGTGTCGACGAGCAGCGCCGGCCGGTCCATCACGATCGGCGGCAGGTAGCCGAACGCGATGCCGGCCGTCGTGGTGTCCGCGTAGACGCCGAGATCGGGCAGCCACGTGATCGCGTGATTGATCGCGCCGCCGCCGTAACCGGGCACCGACGGCAGCGTGTACACGGAGCCGAGATTGATCAGCACCGGTTCGCTGCGGATGCCGACCGCCGCGAGCAACGCGCCGAACAGCGCGACGTGGTCCTTGCAGTCGCCGTAGCGGTTGCGCAGGATGTCCGTCACGCGGTGCGGCGCGGCGGCCGTCTCGCCGAGAAAGAGCGCGACGTAGCGCACGTTCGCCTGCACCCAGGCGTAGAGGATGCGCGCCTTGTCGCGCGGACCGGCGGCGTCGGCGGTAAGCGCGCGTGCGAGCTGCACGACGGCCGGATCGTTCGCGCCGGGGTCGACGGCCGCATTGCGGTAGCGCGCGGCGAACGCCGCATAGTCGGGCAGCGTGGACACCACGAGCCGGTCGCCGTAGGTCGGATAGCCGACTGAGCCGTTCTCGATCCGGTCGTATGGGCCGTGCCGGTAGTCGAATTCGTAGCGCGTGCGGCCGTTCGCCGTCACCGGCGGCAGCGCGACGTAGCCGCGCGCGTCCGCGTGCAGCGGCATGTCGGCCGGCAGGTCGAAGATCAGCCGCTGGTTCTCCACCGGTTCGCGCGACGGTTCGACGTAGTAGCCGAAGTAACCGGCGTTGACCGGCTTCGTGCGCGACTTGCGGAACGCGATGCGCGTGCTCGACCCGGCCTCGACGCCCGGAAACACGACCGTGCGCAGCAGCCCGTCCTGGAACGTCGGCGCGCCGGCCGAGCGCGGCTCCTGGACGTCGCGAATGCCGTCCGGACCGACCGGATGCGCGACGCCGTCGCGATCGATCGTCTCGGCCGCGACCAGGTCGACCTTCTCCAGGTTCTTGTCGAACCACACGTAGCGCTGCGCGATCGCGTCGATGCCGTTCGCATCGTTCGCGCGCAGGGTCGAATCGTCGTCTTCGTCGAGCGAGCCGTCGTGCTGGATCACGAATACATGGACGTCGCTGACGAGCGTGACGGGCGCTGCGTCGGCCGCAGCGCGTGAGTCACCCATGTCGCGCATGTCGCGCGTATCGGCCACGGCCGTACCCGCGCCGAGCGCCACGACGCACGCGCACAGGCAGCCGGTCCATCGGGAAGGAAAACGCACCACGTCGAAGTTCTCCGCGCGTTCGTTGCCGGACGCCAGCGCCGCGCGCCGGTGCGGCAGCCGTGCCTGCATGATGCGCACATGACGGCCGCCCGCGCCACCCGCGCGCGTGGCCGTCGTGCGGCCCAGTGTGGGCGACGTGCCGGCGAGCGTCAAGCCGCGCCATCGGACGGAGACATCGTGCCGATCGACGACGCTTTCGAGATCGGTTGACCGCGTGATTGCGCTCGCGTGGCTGGGCGTGATCGGGTTCGGCATCCTGCCGACGGCGCGGCATCTCGATGCGGCGGCATCCGGAACCGATCGGCACCGCGCAGCCATGCGCGCTGCGCGATCCCTGACACTAACGGCGAGACGAGGCGCCCCCACGTCGGTCGCCCGACCCACAACAGCCGAACTGCGCCCCGACGCCATTTTCGGCGCGTAAGCGACCGGCGATGCCGGCCGCGTCATCCCCCCGCGCCCGCTCCGCACCAGCCCCTCCTGTCCCGCCGACCTCGGCCCGTCGTTCGGCCGTCCGTCGTCCCCCACCGCTTCGCCCGAACGCGATCTCGCACGGTGTCCCGGTCGTGCGTTTTTCCCCGCAATTCGACATTTGTGCGCGCGCAACAATGGCGATGCCTCGCGCCAGGCGCCATGCAGGCACCCCGATTCCCGCATGGCGCCTGGCGCGGCGCGCTTTAAAAACCACATCTCACGAGGACATACCATGCAACTCCAATCTCATCCGGCATGCCGCCCGTTTTACGAAGCCGGCGAACTCTCGCAACTGACCGCCTTTTACGAAGAAGGCCGTAATGTCATGTGGATGATGCTGCGATCGGAGCCGCGGCCGTGTTTCAACCAGCAGCTCGTCACCGACATCATTCATCTCGCGCGCGTCGCACGCGACTCGGGCCTCACGTTCGACTTCTGGGTGACGGGCTCGCTCGTCCCCGAGCTGTTCAACGTCGGCGGCGACCTGAGCTTCTTCGTCGACGCGATCCGCAGCGGCCGGCGCGATCAACTGATGGCCTACGCGCGCTCGTGCATCGACGGCGTGTACGAGATCTACACCGGCTTCGGCACCGGCGCGATCTCGATCGCGATGGTCGAGGGCAGCGCGCTCGGCGGCGGCTTCGAGGCCGCGCTCGCGCATCACTACGTGCTCGCGCAGAAGGGCGTGAAGCTCGGGTTCCCCGAGATCGCGTTCAACCTGTTCCCGGGCATGGGCGGCTATTCGCTGGTCGCGCGCAAGGCGAACCGCGGCCTCGCGGAATCGCTGATCGCGACCGGCGAAGCGCATGCGGCCGAGTGGTACGAAGACCAGGGGCTGATCGACGAGACGTTCGACGCGGGTGACGCGTATCTGGCGACGCGCACCTTCATCGACGTGGCGAAGCCGAAGCTGAACGGCATCCGTGCGATGCTGCGCGCCCGCGAACGCGTGTTCCAGCTGTCGCGCTCGGAGCTGATGGACATCACGGAAGCGTGGGTGCATGCGGCGTTCACGATCGAGCCGAAGGACCTCGCGTACATGGAACGCCTGGTGATGCTGCAGAACCGGCGCGTGTCGAAGCTGCGCACGGTGTAAATGCGACGGGCGCCGCCGACGGCCGGCGGCGCCTTTTTCCGGAACGACGCTCAGGCGATCAGCCTGAGCTTTCTCGTCTCCGCGAGCCACGCCTCGAACGCCTGCGCCGGCATCGGCCGCGCGTAGTAGTAGCCCTGCGCGTGATCGACGTCGAGCTGCTTGAGGAATTCGGCTTCCGCATGCGTTTCGACGCCTTCGGCGACCACCGCGAAATTCAGCGCCTTCGCGAGCGACACGACCGAGTGCACCAGCGCCTGCGAGCGCGGGTTGCGGTCGATGGCCGTGATGAAGGTGCGATCGAGCTTGATCGCGTCGAGCGGCAGGCGCGACAACTGCGACAGCGACGAATAGCCGGTGCCGAAATCGTCGAGATGGATCTCCGCGCCGAGCTGGCGGAACTGCCGCATCAACCCGATAGCCGCCTCCTCGTCCTCGATGAAGCAGCTCTCGGTCAACTCGATGTCGAGCAGGCCGGGCTTCAGCCCCGCGCCGTCGAGAATCGACGCGAACTGATGGACGATGTTCATGTCCTGCAACTGCCGCGCGGACACGTTCACCGCGATCCGGATGCCGAGCCCCTTCGCCTTCCACGCGGCGGCCTGTGCGGCCGCGGTGCGCATCACCCAGCGCCCGAGCGGCGCGATCAGCCCCGACTCTTCCGCGAAACGAATGAACTCGATCGGCGCGACGAGCCCGCGATCGGGCGACTGCCAGCGGATCAGCGCCTCGACGCCGTGCACGTCGCCCGTCGCGATATCGACGACCGGCTGGTAGTACAGCACGAACTGCTCTTCCTCGAGCGCCTTGCGCAAGTTCGTGTCGAGCCACATGTACTTCGCGACCTTCTGGTTCATCTCGAGCGAGAACACGCGGTACGTATGCTTGCCTTCCTCCTTCGCGACGTACATCGCGGTGTCTGCGCAGCGGATCAGCGTCTCGAGCGAATCGCCGTGCTGCGGGTACATCGCGATGCCGATCGAGCAGCTCGTGTAGACCTCCATCAGCCCGAGATGGATCGGCGTGCGCAGCCGTTCGAGGATGATCTGCGCGGTCGCTTCGAGCAGCGGGCGCGTGCCGTGTTCGAACAGCACGAGGAATTCGTCGCCGCCGAGCCGCGCGAGCGTCGCGCCGGACGGCAGGCAGCCGTTGATGATCGCCGACACGTCCTGCAGCAGGCGATCGCCGGTGATGTGCCCGTAGTGATCGTTGACGCGCTTGAAGTTGTCGAGATCGAGGAACAGGATGCCGACCTGGCCGCGCGTATTGGCGTCGTCCTGCGCGATCGCCGCGTGGATGCGCTCGCTGATCGCATGGCGGTTCGGCAACCCGGTGAGCACGTCGGTGTTCGCGAGCTCGGTGAGCCGCTGCTGCGCGTTGCGCTCCTCGGTGATGTCGATGCCCGAGCAGATCAGGAACTGCTCTTCGACGCCGCTGCCGCTCTGCACGAACTTGTTGCGAAACTGGAACAGGCGCGGCCCGTTGACCGTGTTGATGTAGCGCTCGACCGCGAACGACTTGTTGCTTGCGAAGAAGCCCGTGATGTTGGTGCGCGACTGCGCGCCCTGCTCCGGGCTCATGAACAGCTCGAACGCGCTGCGGCCGATCACGTCGACCTCGCGCTTGCCGGTCACTTCCTCGCACAGGCGGTTGAAGCGCTGCACCATCCCGTTGCGGTCGAGGATCACGACGAGGGAATTCACTTCCGACACGACCTGCTCGGCGAACGCGAGCCCGTGCGACAGGTCGCCGGCAACGGACTCGGTATCGGAATAGGCGGACGCCGTGCCGGCCCAGTCGACCGTATTGACCTTCTTGCCGACGAGATGGAGGCTGACCGTGCTGCCGAACAGCACGATGTCGAGCACGAGGTGCGACGTGACGCCGGTCAGCGCGCGGATGCGCGCGGCCTGTTCGACCGTCAGCGCGACCGCGACGTTGGTCAGGCCGCGGACCGCGGCCAGTTCGAGCGCATTGCTGTCGCTGCCGAGACGCCAGCAGGGGCTGCGCGTACCGACGTGCGCCTCGAGCACCGCGCTATCGTTTTCGTCATCCATGGACACGCCCCGATCCAAAAAAAACGCACAGTGTAGACGGAGGCGAGTAAGCCCACCGCCTTCCCGGGCCGCGCAGCGCACGTGCCCGGCAGGGCAGCCGTGATTGCCGTGACAGCGGCCTCGTCCCGTACTTGTTTGCAGCTGATGCGACCGGCGTTCGCGCGTGATGCGCGCAGGTTCTGCCTTACGAATGATGAGAGCCATCTTATCAAATGACAATGAAGAATGGCACTCACATTTAGAGAAGAGTGTCAAGGAATCGGGACTCGATTGGCAAGCCGGACTTTTCATGATTGGCCGCTTGCGCGTGCGCGCGTGGCGCGGTGCGCATTGGGGGCGGCGTGCCGGGCCCCAGCGCCCCGCCGGGCGGGCGTTCGAGGCCGGTCCGTCGATATGGGGCCTGATCTTTCGGGAGCCCGTGGCGGCAGGGTCGAATCGGACGCCGTAATTCGCAGTTTCCCGTGTTTTTTGATTCCATTCGTGCGCGAATACGCGGTTTTATTCCACAGTTCGTTGCAATATTCTCCGCCCGCCCCCGTCGCACCCGGCGCGGCGCATCCGCGCCGGGTGCGCGGGTCAGCCTGCCGCGCCGTAGCCGCCGCCGCCCGGCGTTTCGACGACGAACACGTCGCCGGGCGCCATCTGCGCGCGCCCGATGTGGTCGAGCGCCTCGACCGTGCCGTCCGCCCGCTCGATCGTGTTGCGGCCGAGCGCGCCGGCTTCGCCGCCCGCCGCGCCGAACGGCGCGTGGACCCGGTTGTTCGACAGGATCGACGCGGTCATCGGCTCGAGGAAGCGGATCCGCCGCACCGCGCCGTCGCCGCCGCGCCAGCGCCCGCCGCCGCCCGAGCCCGCGCGGATCCGGTGCGAATCGAGCCGCACCGGGTAGCGCCATTCGAGCACCTCGGGATCGGTGAGCCGCGAGTTCGTCATGTGCGTCTGCACCGCGGCGACGCCCGCGAAGCCGTCGCCCGCGCCGCTGCCGCCCGCGATCGTCTCGTAGTACTGGTATTGATCGTTACCGAATGTGAAGTTGTTCATCGTTCCCTGGCTCGACGCGATGCAGCCGAGCGCGCCGTACAGCGCGTTGGTGATCGCCGACGACGTCTCGACGTTGCCCGACACGACAGCCGCCGGGTAGTCGGGGTTCAGCATCGAGCGAGCCGGCACGATCACGGTCAGCGGCTTCAGGCAGCCGGCGTTCAGCGGGATGTCGTCGCCGACGAGCGTGCGGAACACGTACAGCACGGCGGCCATGCAGACGGCCTTCGGGGCGTTGAAGTTGTTGTCGAGCTGCGCGGACGTGCCGGTGAAATCGATCTCCGCGCGGCGGGCGGCACGATCGACGCGGATCGCGACGCGAATCTCCGCGCCGTTGTCGAGCGGGTAGCGGTACGCGCCATCCTGCAGCGCACCGATCACGCGCCGCACGGCTTCCTCGGCGTTGTCCTGCACGTGCGTCATGAACGCGAGCACGACGTCGCGGCCGAACTGCGCGACCATCCGGCGCAGCTCGTCGACGCCCTTCTGGTTCGCGGCGACCTGCGCGCGCAGGTCGGCCATGTTCTGCTCGACGTTGCGCGCCGGATAGCGGCCGGATGCCAGCAGCGCGCGCGTCTCGGCATCGCGCAGCACGCCGGCCGACACGAGCTGCCAGTTGTCGATCAGCACGCCTTCCTCGTCGATATGGGTCGAATCGGGCGGCATCGAGCCCGGCGTCGTGCCGCCGATGTCCGCATGGTGGCCGCGCGAGCCGACATAGAACAGCGGCGCGTCCGAGCCGTCCGCGAACACCGGCGTGATGACCGTCACGTCCGGCAGATGCGTGCCGCCGTGGTACGGATCGTTCAGCATGAACACGTCGCCGTCGCGCATGCGGCCGCGGTTGCGCTCGATCACCGTGCGGATGCTCTCGCCCATCGAGCCGAGATGCACGGGCATGTGCGGCGCGTTCGCGATCAGGTTGCCGTCGCCGTCGAAGATCGCGCACGAGAAGTCGAGCCGCTCCTTGATGTTCACCGAATACGCGGTGTTCTGCAGCCGCAGCCCCATCTGCTCGGCGACCGACATGAACAGGTTGTTGAAGATCTCGAGCCGCACCGGATCGGCGTCGGTGCCGAGCGAGCGGCGCGTCGGCAGCGGCGTCGTGCGCGTCAGCACGAGATTGCCCTGGGCGGTCATCCCGGCGCGCCAGCCGGGCTCGACGACGGTCGTGCCGTTCTTCTCCGCGACGATCGCCGGGCCGTCGATCGTATCGCCGGCGCGCAGCGTGTCGCGCACGACCAGCACCGCGTCGTGCCACCGGCCGCCGGAATAAAAGCGCACGGCCGTGCGCGCTTGCGGCGCCGCGCCCGCCTCGCGCGGCGCGAGCGGCGCGATGTCGACCGGCGCATCCGAGCGGCCGATCGCCTCGACCGATGCGAGCTCGGCCACGAGGGGCGTACCGGGCATCAGGAACGCGTAGCGCTGCCGGTACGCAGTTTCGAACGCCTGCTGCATCGCCGCGACCGAGCCGGCCGGCACGTCGAGCGCGGAATCGGTGCCCTGGTAGCGCAGGTGCACGCGTCGCTCGGTCGCGATCCGCTCCGGCGGCACGCCCTGTTCGAGCAGCGCGCCGATGGCCTCGTCGGCCAGCCGGTCGAGCGCCGCGTTCAGCGCCGGCAGCGACGCATCGGTCAGCACGGCCTCGACCGCGCGCTCGCGCATCGCGGTCTGGTCGGCGAGGCCCATCCCGTACGCGGACAGCACGCCCGCGAGCGGATGCGCGAACACCTGTGTCATCCCGAGCGCATCGGCCACGCCGCACGCGTGCTGGCCGCCCGCGCCGCCGAACGTCGTCAGCACGTAGCGCGACACGTCGTGGCCGCGCTGCACGGAGATCTTCTTGATCGCGTTCGCCATGCTGCCGATCGCGATCTCCAGGAACCCTTCGGCGAGCGCCTCGGGCGTCTCGCGCCGGCCGGTCGCCGCGTGGATCTCGTCGGCAAGCGCCGCGAACTTCGCGACCACGCCGTCGCGGTCGAGCGGCTGGTCCGCATGCGGGCCGAACACGCGCGGGAAATGATCGGGCTGGATCTTGCCGAGCATCACGTTGCAGTCGGTCACCGTCAGCGGGCCGCCGCGCCGGTACGCGGCCGGCCCCGGGTTCGCGCCGGCCGATTCGGGCCCCACGCGCAGCCGCGCACCGTCGAAACCGAGCACCGAGCCGCCGCCGGCCGCGACGGTATGGATGCTCATCATCGGCGCGCGCATCCGCACGCCGGCCACCTGCGTCTCGAACGCGCGCTCGAATTCGCCGTTGTAGTGCGATACGTCGGTCGACGTGCCGCCCATGTCGAAGCCGATCACCTGGCCGAAGCCGGCCGCGCGCGCCGCGCGCACCATCCCGACGATGCCGCCGGCCGGGCCCGACAGGATCGCGTCCTTTCCCTGGAACGCGTCGGCGCGCGTGAGGCCGCCGCTGCTCTGCATGAACTGCAGGTTCACGCCCGGCATCTCGTGTGCGACCTGCTCGACGTAGCGGCGCAGGATCGGCGACAGGTATGCGTCGACCACGGTCGTATCGCCGCGCGACACCATCTTCATCAACGGCGACACCTCGTGCGACACCGACACCTGCGTGAAGCCGATGCGGCGCGCGAGCGCCGCCAGCATGCGTTCGTGCGCGGTATGGCGATAGCCGTGGATCAGCACGATCGCGAGCGCACGCACGCCGCTGTCGAACACGCGGCGCAACGACGCTTCGGCGCCCTGAACGTCGAGCGGCACGACCACGTCGCCGTGCGCGCCAACGCGCTCGTCGATCTCGACGACCGTCTCGTACAGCGCGTCAGGCAGCACGATGTCGAGATCGAACAGGCGCGGCCGGTTCTGGTATGCGATGCGCAGCACGTCGCGAAACCCGCGCGTCGTGGCCAGTGCGGTGCGTTCGCCCTTGCGTTCGAGCAGCGCGTTGGTCGCGACCGTCGTGCCCATCTTCACCATGTCGACGTGCGCGGGCGTGATCGGCTCGTCCGCCGCGAGGCCGAGCAGGTGGCGGATGCCGGCCACGGCCGCGTCGCGGTACTGCTCGGGGTTCTCCGACAGCAGCTTGTGCGTGACGAGCGTGCCGTCGGGCCGCCGCGCGACGATGTCGGTGAACGTGCCGCCGCGGTCGATCCAGAATTGCCAGCGCGCGGTGTCGGAGGGAACGGAAGAAAGGTGTCGGTCAGTCATGATGTCGGTCGATGCGTCGTTGATTCGAGGGACGAGCGCCGCCGCACGGCGCGCGTCGCGCGCCGTGTCACGGTGTCGAGGAAAGGGGAGGAAAAACGCGGGGCGGGGCGGGCCGCCCCGCCGCTGCCGTCGGTCAGGCGGCGTCGAGTTCGCGTCCGCGGGTCTCGGGCAGCGTCAGCGCGGCGACGATCACCACGCCGTACGCGGCGACCGCGAAGATGCCGATGCTCGTACCGAGCCCGTACTGCTTGGACAGCGCGCCGATCAGGAACGGGAACAGCGCACCGATCGCGCGGCCCACGTTGTAGCAGAAGCCCTGGCCGGAGCCGCGCACGCGGGTCGGGAACAACTCGGTGAGGAACGCGCCCATCCCCGAGAAGATGCCCGATGCGAAGAAGCCGAGCGGGAAGCCGAGCCACAGCATCGATGCGTTGGTCAGGTTCAGCGACGTGTACGCGAACGCGATCACCATCGAGCCGACCGCGAACAGGATGAAGTTCGGCTTGCGGCCGAGGCGGTCGGTCAGGTACGCGCTCGTCAGGTAGCCGACCCACGAGCCGAAGATGATCATCGCGAGATAGCCGCCAGTGCCCATCACCGTCAGGTGCCGTTCGGTCTTCAGGAAGGTCGGCAGCCACGTCGTGATCGCGTAGTAGCCGCCCTGCGCGCCGGTCGTCAGCAACGCCGCGCGCAGCGTCGTCGTGATCAGCTTCGGCGCGAAGATCTCGGTGAGGCGCGGCGCATCGGCCACTTTCGCCTGCGCGGCCTTCTCCTTCTCGTAGACGTCCGGCTCCTTCACGTAGCGGCGGATCGCGACGACCAGCAACGCGGGCGCGAGCCCGACGAGGAACAGCGCGCGCCACGCCTGCTCGGCCGGCAGCACCGAGAACAGCAGCGCATACAGGAGCGCGCACAGCCCCCAGCCGATCGCCCAGCCCGACTGCACGAGGCCGACCGCCCTGCCGCGATCGCGCGCGCGGATCACTTCGCCGATCAGCACCGCGCCGGCCGTCCATTCGCCGCCGAAGCCGAAGCCCATCAGCGCACGCGCCGCGACGAGCTGATGGTAGTTCTGCGCGAGCCCGCACAGCGCGGTGAACACCGCGAACCACAGCACCGTGAGCTGCAGCGTGCGCACGCGGCCGATGCGGTCGGACAGGATGCCGGCGATCCAGCCCCCGAGCGCCGACGCGAGCAGCGTGATCGTGCCGATGAATCCCGCGTCGGCAAGCGTGATGCCCCAGGTCGCGACGAGCGTCGGGATCACGAACGACAGCATCTGCGTGTCCATCCCGTCGAGCATGTAGCCGACCTTGCAGCTCCAGAATGCGCGGCGTTCGCGCGGCTGCGCATCCGCGTACCACGAGAACAGGCCGCTGCGCTCGCGGCTCGCGGGCTCGGCGGCGGGCGCCGCGAGGGTCTTGCTTTCCATGGTGGTGCTCCTGTCGTGATGCGTCGTCAAATGGCGTGTGGTGCGGTGTGTCGCAGGTGCGCCGCGTGCGCGGCGCTCGGCCGGTCAGAACACGGCCAGCGATGCGTTCGTGATGTCAGTCATCAGCATGTGGCCGGGCGTATGCGCGATCGCGATCGGCAGCTTCGCGTCCATCAGCGCGGTTTGCGGCGTCACGCCGCACGCCCAGAACACCGGCAGCTCGCCGTCGCGGATCGTCACCGCGTCGCCGAATTCGGGCGCGTCCAGATCCTCGATGCCGAGTTCCCGCGGATGGCCGATATGGATCGGCGCGCCGTGCACGCCCGGGAACCGACTCGTGATCTGCACCGCGCGGATCGCGTCGGCGCCGCGCAGGGGCCGCATCGACACGACCAGCTGGCCGCCGAAAATCCCCGCGCGGCGGTTCGCGATCGACGTGCGGTACATCGGCACGTTGCGCCCCTCCTCGACGTGGCGCAACCCGATCCCTTCGCGGGCAAGCATGTCCTCGAACGAGAACGAGCAGCCGATCGCAAATACGACGAAATCGTCGCGCCACAGCGCTTCGAGCGATTCGACGCGCTCGGTCAGGAGGCCGTCCCTATATACGTTGTAGCTCGGCACGTCGGTGCGGATGTCGAGATCCTCGCCGAGCGCGGCGATCCGGAACGCGCCCGGTTCGCCGACGCCCAGCAGCGGGCAGGCCTTCGGGTTCGCCTGGCAGAAGCGCAGGAAATCGTGCGCGTACGCGTCGGGCAGAATCGCGAGGTTCGCCTGGGCAAACGGGCCGCAATGGCCGGCGGTCGGGCCGCGGAACGCGCCGCGGCGCACGGACTGGCGAAATTCGGAAGGCGTCATGATGGTCGGTCGCAGATCGGGATGGCGGGGCGATGACGGTGGTGGGTCATCGGATATGGCGAAGAATAGAAAGGAAAAAATTTTGTCGCCAACGAGTTTTTTTGCGCCCGTTGTATAGAATTTCTTAACGACTCTGCGGGTTTTCCCCGGTCCCGTTCACTTTTCGTCGCCGGCAAGCTGCGCATCCATTGCTCGCCCGACCGCCATGAACACGCGTTTTCTCGAAACCTTCGTCACGCTCGCGAAGCTGCGCAACTTCCGCACAACGGCGGCTGCGCTGCACGCGACGCCGGCCGCGATCTCGCAGCGCGTGAAGGCGCTCGAGGACGAACTGCACACTATCCTCGTCGATCGCGACAGCCGCGCGTTCCGGCTCACGCCGAACGGCGAATACCTGCTCGGCTATGCGAAAGCCGTCGTCGAGGCGACGCAGGAACTGCAGGCCGCCGCGTCCGGCGAGCGCGCGCTGCGCGGCAAGCTGCGGCTCGGCGTGATCGAGACGGTCGTGCACAGCTGGCTGCCGCACTATATGCGGCGGCTCGCGGCCGACTATCCGCAACTGGAAATCGACCTGACCGTCGACGTCAGCGTCGTGCTGCAGCGCCGGCTGATGGCCGGCGAGCTCGATCTGATCATCCGGGTCGAGGGCAGCGACGAGGCGTCGGTCGTGTGCGACGCGCTCGCGAACTACCCGGTGCGCTGGATCGCGCGCGCCGGGCTGCTGCCGAACACGCGCACCGGCCTCGCACGGCAGGTACTGCGCCAGCCGATCCTCACCTACGGGCGCGGCACCGCGCCCCATCGCGCGCTGGAAGACATCGTCCGCACGCTCGCGCACGCACACGGCGTGCCGCTATCGGAGACGCGCATCACCGGGTCGCCATCGATCTCGGTGATCGTGCAACTGGTGCGCGACGGCTTCGGCGTCGCCGCGATTCCGGTGCTGTTCGTCGATGCGCTGATCGAGAGCGGCGAAGTCGTCGAGTTGCCGCTGCAGCCGTCGCCGCCGTCGATCGTCGTGTCGATGTCGCGACGGGCGGACGCGCCGCGGTTCGTGCACGGTGCGTCGATCGCCGCGCGGGCGGCGTGTCATGAATATTGCGAAAAAAGCACGCGGTTGCTGGTCGAAGCGCTTTGACTTTTCAGCGGCGAGCGACACACGTTCGACATCGCCGCGCGAATCGCCCACAATCGCGTTCGGCGCGTCGCCATATCGGCGCCGCGCATCGTGAATGACGGGCCGGCCGGCATTCGTCGCTTCGCATGATCGTGCACCACGAGAAGGCAACATGCAGATTCGCTCCGCTTCGTCCCGCCTGAACCTCGCGCGCGTCGTGATCGTCGCGCTGTATGTCGCGTCGCTGCTGCTGCCCGTCGCGGCCGAACCGCCGAATGCGGTCGGCGCGGTAAGCTGGTGGCGCGGCTACACGGTGCTCGCGCTTGGCGAACTCGCGATCCTCGACCTGCAATTCGCCTGGCTCGGCAATCCGCTGCTCGTCGTCGCGCTGCTAAGGCCGAGCCGTACCGTGTCGGCGCTGCTGGCCGTGGTCGTGGTCTTTGCGCTCGGCTGGCATACGATTCCGACCGACGCGAACTACGAAACGATCCGCACGTTCGGCGCCGGGTACTACCTGTGGATCGCGGCGATGGTGGGCGCCGCCGCGTTACCTTGGATCGACGGGCGCGAGCGGCAGGTGGGCGTGACACCGAGCCGTGCCGCCGGCGCCGTGGACGGGGTCGTACCGAACGGCGCCGTCACCGGCACCGGCGGCCCGGCCCGGGCGAATGCCGCGCCGGCATCGACGCGTCCGCCTGCCCGGCAGAGCGGCTGGACCGTGACGGCAACCGATACGCGCATCGAGTCGACCGATCAGACCGGGACGACACGCGGCATCACGCTGTCCGACCTCGGCGCGATCCTGATCGAAACCAACGACCAGGGGCCGTTCGTGTCGGATGTCTGGTGGGTCCTGTTCGATACGAACAAGCAGTTCGCGTGTGCCTTTCCGCAGGATGCCGAAGGTGCGAAGGCGGCGGTCGACCGGCTGCTCGACCTGCCCGGCATCGACCACCGCAAGGTCATCGACGCGCAGACGTCGATCCAGAACGCGACGTTCCCGATCTGGGAGCGTGCGGCGCGCGAACCGGCCACGCCGGGAGAAACCGGCGCGACCGCCTGACCGGCGACCGTTACGCGGATGACCCCGCATGCGGCGGCGTCAGCTTACCGTCGCCATACTCGCGCAGCACCTGCGAAATCACGACGCGATACCCGTCCAGCCAGCGCGCCTGCTTCGCCTTGGCCTCGAGATGCGCGGGATGCTGCATCAACTGCCGCAGCGCCGCCTCGGATTCCCAGTAGTAGACGTTCTGGACCAAGCCGGCTTCCGCGTTCTCCCACGTTTCCTCGCCGAGATAGCCGGGCGTCGCGCGCGCCATGTCGGCGATCTGCCGGTCGAGCCGGTGGAATTCGTCGTCGTACTGCCCGGCACGAAAAATGAAGGTCGACGCGTACATGCCGCTCACTCTGCCACGATTGAAAGAGCGCCAAGTGTAAGGCACGCGCGGCGTGCCGCGATCGTCACGCGGCGAGCGAAGCGGCGCCGACGCGATCGTCGAGCCACGCGTCGATGCGCGGCGCATCGTCACGCGTGGCGGCGGTGGGCGACGGCATGGCCGCGAGCGCTTGTCGCGCCCGTTCCAGCGCCTGCGCGAAGCCGCGCAATTCGTGCGTCGCCGGCCGGTCGTCGGGCCGTCGGCGCGCGAGCGCCGCTTCGACGTTCGCGCCGATCAAGGCCAACTGCGCGTCGATGAAGTCGATGCACAGCGCGCGGCAATGCGCGGATACCTGAGCGACGACGAGCAGCACCGGCACGATCGACACGGTCAGGTAGCCGCCGGGCGCCAGCCGCGACAGCGCATGGCGCACGCCCTGCCCGCCGTCGGTCAGCGACGCGAACACGGCGTCGCGCCACACCGCGCGCTCGAACACGAGCGCATCGCGATGCGCGTCGAGCGCCGCACGATCCGCGACCTGTCCGGCCGTCACCAGCGGAATCGGGAACGACGATTCGTTCGCGGGCTGCACACTTCCGGCCTCGACGATGCAGTTCGCGCCCAGCCAGGCCGCATCGTCGCGCCGTGCCGCAAGCACATGGCCCTGCAACCGGTCGGGCAGCATCGGATCGAGCGGCACCGCGCGGCAGATCGACGGCTTGTTCGCGTGCACGCCGCAGCGGCCGTCGTCGGCGAGTGCCGCGCAACGCCCCAGCGACGGATAGTCGTAGCCTTGCAGCGTCAGTGCGAGCCATTCGGGATACGCGCCGCCGCCGCGATGGAGCAGCCGGTCCGCCAGCGCATCGGCGGCCGCGACGTCGTCCGCATCGAGCGTGTGCTCGCCCCCGCCCGCCTGCCAGCGTTCGCCGATCCGCCGCTTCGGTACGCGACG
This sequence comes from Burkholderia sp. A2, assembly GCF_001729305.1. Taxonomy (NCBI): domain Bacteria; kingdom Pseudomonadati; phylum Pseudomonadota; class Betaproteobacteria; order Burkholderiales; family Burkholderiaceae; genus Burkholderia; species Burkholderia sp. A2. The sequence goes on from NZ_LZXX01000092.1 coordinate 103,606, forward strand.
AATCGTCAACGCGCCGACGAAGCGGTGCCGATGCCGGAACAGCTCGCGCAACGACAGCGCCGGCGCGCTGTTGCAGCAGCGGCCGCACGCGTTGCACGCGAGCAGGTAGGTGTCTACCACGGCCGCCGCACCGAATCCTGGTAGCGCGTGAGAATGAAGCGCGCGACGTCGTCCGAGTGATACGCGGCGACGAGCTGCGCGACCCACGGCTTCGCGCGATCGGCGTCGCGCACCGTGAGCACGTTCGCATACGGCGAGCGGGCGTCCTCGAGGCTGATGCTGTCGCGCGCGGGCTGCAGCCCGGCGCGGGCCGCGTCGTCGCTGTCGATCGCGACGAACGCGGCCGTATCGAGCGCCGCGTAAAGGCGGTCGCCGCGCAGCGCGACGAGTTTCAGCGCGAGCCGGTTGCTCGTCACGTCGCGCAGCGTCGCATGCAGCCCGGCTTTTTCGCGCAGCGTCACCAGCGTGTCGTTCTGCAGCAGCACGAGCGCACGCGCCATCCCGCGTGGATCGGCGGGCAGCGCGACCGTCGCGCCGGGTTGCAGTTCATTCAGGTTCTTCAGCTTGCGCGAATAGAACGCCATCGGCAGCGTGACGGTCGGCGCGACGGCGGTGAGCGCATAACCTTTCGCCGCGCGCGTGGCGCTCAGGCGCTGCGCATCCTCGAAGCTGGCCGCGTCGATCCGCCCGTCGGCCAGCGCCGTGTCGATGCGCGACGCATCGTCGAATTCGACGACGTCGACACCGAGCCCGCGCGCGGCGGCCACCCGCTTCACTTCGTCGAGGATCTGCGCATGCACGCCGCGCGTGACGCCGACGCGCACGGCCGGCGCCGACGCTTCGGCAGCCATCGTCGATCCCTGAGGCATCAGCACGCAGGCAGCCAGCAGCCACGCCGAAACGAATCGCCCGATATCCGTCGTCACGACGCATCCCTCAAGATCGTGCGAAACCCGATATGCGATGCGCCGAGATCCGCTTCCTGTTGTTCGCGCGACGATGCGCGATAGCGCACGCAGTAATCGCGCGAACACAGGAACGAGCCGCCCTTGATGACCATCGGCGTATCGTGCCGGTGCGTCGGCGGTGCAACGGCCGCCGTGTCGCCGTTCGTATGCGACTGATGCGGGCCCGTGTACGCATCCTTCGTCCATTCCCACGCGTTGCCGATCATGTCGTAAAGACGAAAGCCGTTCGCCGCATAGCAGCCGACGGGCGCCAGCCCCGCGTGACCGTCCTCGGCCGAGTCGAGCACCGGAAACGCGCCCTGCCAGTAGTTCGCGGCCGGCTTGCCCTGCGCATCGCGCGGCGCCGCATCGAGCGAGGCGTCGTCGCGGCCGGCCTTGCCCGCGTATTCCCATTCGGCCTCGGTCGGCAGGTCGCGGCCGAGCCAGTGCGCATACGCGAGCGCATCGCGCTGCGTGACGAGCGTCACCGGCAGGTTGCCGAGCCCGTCCACGTCGCTGCCGGGCCCGCGCGGATGCCGCCACGACGCGCCCTTCACCCACGACCACCATGCGAGGTCCCGCGTATTCATCTCGTCGCGCGTGGGCGCATGGAACACCGCCGCGCCGCCCTGTTGCTCGGCCTCGGTCACGTAACCGGTGGCCTGCACGAAGGCCGCGAACTGCGCGATCGTCACGTCGGTCTGGTCGATCCAGAAGCCGCCGACACGCGTCTTGCCGTCGCCGGCCGGACGCTCGTCCGCATAACCGCGCGTGCTGCCGAACACGAACGCGCCGCCGCGCAAGTGCACCATTCCCGCCTTCGGATCGTCGCGCCACTTCGCCGGCAGCCCCGAATAGCGCTTGCACTCCCGCTCCGAGCCGAGCGGCGCGAGCGCGCGGCCGCGATTCAGCGCGTCGAACGCGCCGCCTGCCGGCGCCGCCGGATTCGCATAGCCCACCGCGAACGCGGCAGCGAACAGCGTGGCGGCCAGCGCCGCGCCGATCGTCCAGAAACGCAACCGCATCGTGTCGCCTCGCGATCAGTAGTAGCCGCGCGGACGCAGCGGCTCGACGCCACCGACATTGCTCATGTAGGTCTTCCACTGATCGACCAGCGTGCCGATCACCGACGGGTTCTGCGCCGACACGTCGGTCGTCTCGCCACGGTCCGCCGCGAGATCGTAAAGCTGCCAGTGACCGTCGAGCGGGCCGAGCGGCGGCTCGGTCCACAATGCCTTCCAGCGACCGTCGGCGCTGCGCAGATACGCGCGGCCGTATGCTTCGTCGCCGAACGGCGTCGTATGCACTTCGCCCGTCGTCGAACCGGTGAGCACCGGCAGCAGCGACTGGCCCGTCACCGGATACACGTAGCGGTTGTTGTAAATGACCTTGCCCTTGTTCTGGTCGACGCCCGTCAGCGTGTTCACGAGCGGCGGCGCCGGTTGCGACGGCGGCGTGACGCCCGCGACCGCGAGGAACGTCGCCGTGTTGTCGGTCACGTGCGTGAATGCGCGCAGCGTCGGCAACGGTTGCGACTGGCCCGGCAGGTGCACGATCGTCGGCGTCGACACGCCGCCTTCGCCCGAATAGCCCTTCGTGAGCCGGAACGGCGCCGCGCTGACTTCGGCCCAGCGCAGCCCGTACTGCAGGCGCTGCGCGTTCTGCTTGCCGTTGTCGGTGCCGAGCGCCGAATAGGTGGGCTCCTGCGCGTTCGCGGTGTCGGTTGCGGTCGGGTCCGCGCCGGAATCGATCGGCCAGCCCTCCGCGCCGTTGTCCGACTGGAACATGATGAACGTATTGTCGTATTCGCCGATGTCCTTCAGATGCTGGATCAGGAGTCCGATGTTGTAGTCGAGGTTCTCGACCATCCCCGCATAGATCTCCATGTAGCGCGCCTGGGCCTTGCGTTCGGCCGGCGACAGGCTCGACCACAGCTTGTCGACCTTGCCGGTGCCGTAGTCGCTGTAGCCGTCCGCGGCCGAATGCACCGCGCTGATGTACTTCGCGTTCGCGGTGCCGTTGTTCGCGGTCGCGGGCGATGCCGCCGTCGTCTCCGGCAGCCCGTCGAACGGCTTGAAATCGGCGGGAATCAGGCCGAGCGCCTTCTGTCGTGCGATCCGCGCGTTGCGGATCGCGTCGTAGCCGGCGTCGTACACGCCCGCGTACTTGTGCAGCCACGGATCGGGCACCTGCAGCGGCCAGTGCGGCGACGTGTAGGCCGCGTACGCGAAGAACGGCTTGCCGTCCTGCTTGTTCGCATCGATGTACGAGATCAGCTTCTGCGTATAGAAATCGGTCGAATAGAACACGGCCGGGCTGCCGCCCGTACCGCCCGGTTGCCCGGGCTGGCCCGGCTGCACATAGCGGCCGTCTTCCGTGTAGTTCGACGAGCCGGCAGGCTCGTGCGCGAAGTGATTCGTCGCCGCGCCGCCGAGCAGCACGTAGCTGCGCTCGAAGCCCCACTGGTCGGGCGTCTGCCCGCTGCCCGTCGCACTGCCGACGATGCCCGAGCCGATGTGCCACTTGCCCGCGATATACGTGTGATAGCCGGCGTCCTTCAGCAGTTGCGCGAACGACAGCGCGCGATCGTTCAGATAGCCCTCGTAGCCGGGCAGCCCGCGCCGCTCGTCGGTCGGCACGCCCATCGTGCCTTCGCCGACGAGATGGTGATCGGTGCCCGACACCAGCATCGCGCGCGTGATCGCGCAGACGGTGCCCGTGTGGTGGTTCGACAGGATGCGGCCCGACGCGACGAGCGCGTCGAGGTTCGGCGTGTTGATCTCACCGCCGAACGCATGGATGTCGGAATAGCCGAGATCGTCGGCCATGATGTACAGGATGTTCGGGCGCTTGGCCGGGGGCGTCGCGCTGGCCTGCGGCGGCGGAGCGCTGTCGACGCCACCGCACGACGCGAGCGACACCGCGCCGGCAATCGCGGCGCAAACGACACGGAAACGAAAAGCATGCAACGGCGACGCGGACTTTTTCATTCTTGTTGACGCTCGATCTACGGGAGCGGCGATCTTAGCGTTGCTCGCGCAGCGCCCAAAGTCGGATTCGTCACATGCTAACGGGGTGGGGGAATATTGCGGTGCGCGTCGTCCGCCACGCGCCGCGCCGACATGTGTCAGCGGCGCTCGCCGCTCGCGTCGTCCGACGCCAGCATCTGCGGAATCTCGTCGACCAGCGCATCGACGACCACCCGCACCTTCGACGGCACGTGACGCGCCGCCGGCCGCACCACGAACACCTCGGCGCCCGACACGCTGTTGCTGTCCATCACGAGCGCAAGGCGGCCGTCGCGCTCGTACGGCGCCATCAGCCAGCACGGCAGCCACGCAAGACCCGCGCCGGCCGCAGCCGCATCGGCGATCGCCTGCAGGTCGTCCAACCGCAGCCGGCCGGCCGCGCGATGGTCGTGCACCGCGCCGTCCGCGCCGATGATCCGCCACGGCGTCGGCTGTCCGCCGCGCGAATACGCGATGCCGACGTGCGACGCGAGTTCGTCGAGCCCCGACGGCCGGCCGTGACGCGCGAGATACGCGGGCGATGCGCAGATGCCCATCCGCTGCACGCCGAGCTTCCGGCCGACCAGCGCGCTCGTATCGGCCAGCTCGCCAATGCGCACCGCCAGGTCGAAACCGTCGTTGACGAGATCGGCCACGCGGTCGCTGAACGACATGTCGATTTCGAGCCGCGGATGGCGCTCGACGAGGCGCCGCATGACGGGCGCCACGCACTGCCGTCCGAACAGCACGGGCACGCTGATGCGCACGCGCCCGGCCGGCTCGCGGCGGCCCGCGTCGAGCGCGGCCTCCGTCTCGCCCAGTTCGGCGAGCAGCCGCCGGCATTGCTCGTAATAGACGAGCCCTTCGTCGGTCAGGCCGAGCTGGCGCGTCGTGCGCTGCAACAGCCGCGCACCGAGACGGAGTTCGAGCCGCGCGACGATCTTCGCGACGGCCGAGCGCGTCATGCCGAGGCGCAGCGCCGCCGCCGCGAAGCTGCCCGATTCCACCACGTCGACAAATTCGGCGACGCCCCTCAGCCGTTCATCCATGCCGCTCCGCTCCCGTGCGATGACAGGGTTGTTTCCATGCCGGCGACAATCGTTGGCCGAATTCTCGCCAATGCGTCCACCCGCGCAACACTATGATAGTCCCGACTATCTCGAAAAAGGAGTCGACATGCATGCATGGCAAATCAAACCGGGCGACGGCATTGCCGGGCTCCGGCGCATCGACGCGACGCTGCGGCCGGTCGGGCCGACCGATGTCGTCGTCAAGATCCATTCGGCCGCGCTGAACTATCGCGATCTGATGTTCGCGCGCGGCGACTATCTGGGGATCGGTAAGGAAGCGCTGATCCCGGTCGCCGACGGCGCCGGCGAAGTGGTCGAGACCGGCCGCGACGTCACGCGCTTCAGGCCGGGCGACCGCGTGATCAACACCTACTTCCCGCGCTGGATCGACGGGCCGCCGACGCCGCACAAAGTGTCGGGTTCGCCCGGCGCACAATTCGATGGCGTGCTGGCCGAACGCTTCGTCGCCGACGAAACCGCGCTGGTTGCGATTCCCGCGCATCTCGACTACGACGAAGCGGCGACGCTGTCGTGCGCGGGCGTCACCGCGTGGAACGCGCTGTTCGTCGGCGGCGGATTGAAGCCCGGCGCGACCGTCGTGCTGCTCGGCACCGGTGGCGTATCGATCATCGCGCTGCAGCTCGCGCAGGCGACGGGGTTGCGCACGATCGTCACGTCGTCGAGCGACGCGAAGCTCGAACGCGCCCGTGCACTCGGTGCGGACGCAACGATCAACTATCGGACGACGCCCGAATGGCAACATGAAGTATTGCGGCTCACCGGCGGCGCGGGCGCGGATCTCGTCGTCGAAGTCGGCGGCCGCGATACGCTGCCGCGCTCGATCGCCGCGACGAAGCTCGGCGGCATCGTGTCGATCATCGGAGGCCTCAGCAGCTTCGGCGGGCCGGTACTCGATCTGCTGCCGCTGATCGGCGGCGTCAAGCAACTGCACGGCTTCATGGTCGGCAGCCGCGCGATGCTCGACGACGTCGTGCGGCTCGTCGACGCGAAGCGGATCGAGCCGGTGGTCGATCGCGTGTTCGGCTTCGACGAAGCGCCGCAAGCGTATGCGTACCTGCAATCGGGGCAGCACTTCGGCAAGGTGGTGATTCGCGTCGCGTCGTAACGCCTGAGGGCGGCACACGCCGCCCTCTCCCGCATCCTCCCTCTCCGTTCCCCGTCTTCCCGTCCAAAGCGCATTCGCGCAAATGCTTTTCCGAATCCGTTATTGGATCGCGCCGCCCTGCATTTTTATACTCGTCAGCACTCTCTGTTAAAGAGTGCCAGCCAATTTCGACAGAACAGCACAGGACGAAAAAATGAGCCTACGCCCCTTGCACGACCGCGTGATCGTGAAGCGACTCGACCAGGAAACCACCACCGCATCGGGCATCGTGATTCCCGATAGCGCCGCCGAAAAACCCGACCAGGGCGAAGTGATCGCCGTCGGCCCCGGCCGCAAGGACACGGACGGCCAGCGCATCGTGCCCGACCTGCAGGTCGGCGAGCGCGTGCTGTTCGGCAAGTACGCGGGGCAAGCCGTCAAGGTGGACGGCAACGAGTTTCTCGTGCTGCGCGAAGAAGACATCGTCGCGGTCGTCAATCAATAACGGAGCGCAATCATGGCAGCCAAGGAAATCATTTTCAGCGACATCGCACGGTCGAAGCTGACCGAAGGCGTGAACATTCTCGCGAACGCGGTGAAGGTCACGCTCGGACCGAAGGGCCGCAACGTCGTGCTCGAACGCAGCTTCGGCGCGCCCGTCGTCACGAAGGACGGCGTGTCGGTCGCGAAGGAAATCGAACTCGCGGACAAGCTGCAGAACATCGGCGCGCAGCTCGTGAAGGAAGTCGCGTCGCGCACCAGCGACGCGGCTGGCGACGGCACGACGACGGCCACCGTGCTCGCGCAGGCAATCGTCCGCGAAGGCCAGAAGTACGTCGCGGCCGGGCTCAATCCGCTCGACCTGAAGCGCGGCATCGACAAGGCCGTCGCGTCGGCCGTCGACGAATTGAAGAAGATCAGCAAGCCGACCACCACGAGCAAGGAAATCGCGCAGGTCGCGACGATCTCCGCGAACGGCGAGGAATCGATCGGCCAGCGCATCGCCGAAGCGATCGACCGCGTCGGCAAGGAAGGCGTGATCACCGTCGAGGACGGCAAGTCGCTCGCCGACGAGCTCGACGTCGTCGAAGGGCTGCAGTTCGATCGCGGCTACCTGTCGCCGTATTTCATCAACAATCCGGACAAGCAGATCGCCGAGATCGAAAACCCGTACATCCTGCTGCACGACAAGAAGATCTCGAACATCCGCGACCTGCTGCCGGTGCTCGAACAGGTCGCGAAGTCGGGCCGGCCGCTGCTGATCATCGCGGAAGACGTCGAAGGCGAAGCGCTCGCGACGCTCGTCGTGAACAACATCCGCGGGATCCTGAAGACGGTCGCGGTCAAGGCGCCGGGCTTCGGCGATCGCCGCAAGGCGCTGCTCGAGGACATCGCGATCCTCACCGGCGGCCAGGTCATCGCCGAGGAAACGGGCCTGACGCTCGAAAAGGCCACGCTCGCCGAACTCGGCCAGGCGAAGCGCATCGAGGTCGGCAAGGAAAACACCACGGTGATCGACGGCGCGGGCGATGCGAAGAACATCGAGGCGCGCGTGAAGCAGATCCGCGTGCAGATCGAAGAGGCGACGTCCGACTACGACCGCGAGAAGCTGCAGGAACGCGTCGCGAAGCTCGCGGGCGGCGTGGCGGTGATCAAGGTCGGCGGCGCGACCGAAATCGAGGTGAAGGAGAAAAAGGATCGCGTCGACGACGCGCTGCACGCCACGCGCGCGGCCGTCGAGGAAGGCATCGTGCCGGGCGGCGGCGTCGCGCTGATCCGCGTGCGGCAGGCGATCCGCGAACTGAAGGGCGCGAACGCCGACCAGGACGCCGGCATCAAGATCGTGCTGCGCGCGCTGGAAGAACCGCTGCGCCAGATCGTCACGAATGCGGGCGAGGAAGCGAGCGTCGTCGTCGCGAAGGTCGCGGAAGGCACGGGCAACTTCGGCTACAACGCGCAGACGGGCGAGTACGGCGACCTCGTCGAATCGGGCGTGCTCGATCCGACCAAGGTTACGCGCACCGCGCTGCAGAATGCGGCGTCGGTGGCCGGGCTGCTGCTGACGACCGATGCGACCGTGTTCGAAGCGCCGAAGGATGCGGCGCCGGCCGCCGCGCCGGGCGGCCCCGGCGCGGGCGGGCCGGGATTCGATTTCTGACGATGCGACAGCGTGCGCGCCGGTTTGTCGGCGTGCGCGCGGTTGGGCAGGGTCCTGCAACGCGTGGCGACAAAAGTCGTCACGCGTTTTTCTTTAAGACCGACCGTGTACGGAGCCGTTGGCGCACACCAAACGTGCTGGTGCGCGCCCTGCCGCACGAGCGCGCATCTCTGGCAGTGCAACAACGCTCGACTCACATGCCTTTACGACCTTTTTACTTGCACCTGCGCACCCGTTCACTAGAATGGGTTCGCCATCCACGACCGAGCACGCGCCATGCGCATCCGAAGTCCTCGTCCTCCGAGTTGCTTTTTCGCCTGACAGGCCGGACGCCTGCGTCTCCTTCCCGAGCCACCGTCCTGCCGCAGACGGACGATGCGCGCCGTAGTCCTTTCCGCGCACGCTTGAACGCGATGTCGATACGGTCGTCACGCATCGCAATGCGTGCGTTCGAGCACGGGCATGCGACGCAAGCCGCGTGACGACGCGTGATCGATCCGCCGATTCTAGCCAGTTGCCTTGCATCACCTATTTCATTCACGGGGCCTTCCGCTTCCGCAACATCGCGTGCCCCGTCTCGATCGTCTTTCATACAGGAGCCGTGAAATGATGCTGGGTTTGACGTTCTGGAAACACGTGATCGGCAGGCGGACCGAAACCCTCCACGAGGCGCGAACGACGGCGCACGACCGCCGTCGCCGGGTGTCGAGAACGCTCGTACTGGCGAGCGCCGCGGTCGCGTTCGCGGCAATCGCGTTCGGTGCGCCGGTCGTCGGCATTTCGGTGTTTCTGCTGACAACGCTGCCGTTCGTGCTGTCGGGCACTTGAGGCCATCCGCATCGGGCGCGACGCCATCGCCGTTCGATACGAAATTTTAGTGCCCGCCCACCGCGTATCTGACACCGTCTTTACGCGCGCTTGTCTAGGATTTCCCTGTCATCCCGACACGGAGCAATCCGCATGCAAACGCAGCAGGCCGCCGTCGGCGGCCAATCCCCCCTCCCTCACCGACGCGGCAGCAACCCGTTCGCGACCCGGCTCGCCGACGCCTGTCCACCGGACAACATCGTGCTCGATGTGCCCGTGGAAAGCGCGAGCCAGTTGTTCGACCTGGCCGCACGCCATGTCGCGAGTTGTCGCGGCGTATCCGCTGAGCGGATCCGAGCCGAACTGATCAAGCGCGAGCAACTCGGCTCGACCGGCCTTGGGCAAGGCGTCGCGATTCCACACGCACGCATCGACGGGCTCCGCTCGTCCGTCGCGCTGTTCGTTCGCGCGCGGTATCCGTTCGGATTCAACGCGCCGGACCGCAAGCCCGTGCGCGAATTCATCGTGCTGGTGCTGCCGCACGCGGACGACCGCGTGCATCTCGAACTGCTCGCCGACGCCGCGCGATGGTTCAGCGAACGCGCGATCCGGCAGGCGTCGCGCGATGCGCGAACGCCCGACGAGATTCACCGGCTCATGCAACGCACTGTTTGACCCGACATCGTGCAACGACAGGCATCTCCTTCATCATTTCGGATTCCCATGTTCCCAGACCCTGATACTTCCACTCGACGCGCGGCCGGGCTGACCCGCTCGCTGCCTTTCATGCAGGCGCTGCACGGACAGACCGTCGTCGTCGTCGACGGCGGTACCGCAAGCAACGCCACCTCGCGCTCCGCCTTCGCGCAGGATGTCGCGCTGCTCGCGCTCACCGGCATCCGTCCGATCGTGATCCAGAGCATCCCGACCGCGTCCGGCACGCAATCGGTCCACACCGTGCATGCGGCCATGACCGGCGTCAATCATGAACTGGTGCGCCTGATCGGCAGCCACGGCGCGCGGGCGATCGGAATCGACGGTCACGACGGCGGCTTGCTGGTTGCCGGCGCTGAACCCGACTGCGCGAGCACGAGCACGGTCGCACGATTCGACAGCGCTGCGTTAAACGCGTTTCTCGACAATGGACTGGTGCCCGTCGTGATGCCGGTCGCACCGGACGACGCGGGCCACGATCGGCTGCTGCGCCCGGAGCGGCTCGGCAGCCTGTTCGCGCAACGCACGGGCGCCGTCACGCTGGTGATGATGGTCGACAGCGCATGGCTGCGCGAACTCGGCGAGCTTGCCGGCCTGTACGGCATCACGGAACTCGAGCAATGGCTGGCCGAGCATCCGGCCGCCGACGCGGCGCCGTGCGTGCGCGACGCGCTCGATGCGCTTGCACACGGCGTGCAGAACGTGCACCTCGCCGATATCGGGCAACCCGATTCGCTGATCGACGAACTGTTGACGGAGGAAGGATCGGGCGTGGTGTTCTGCCGGCGCGGCAACACCGATCTGCTGTCGGAAACCCGTCGCTACTTCGCCGATTCGGCGTGCGTGCTGCGCGACGGGTTCAGCGTCGAGCAGAAGCCGGTCGTGCGCTTCTGACCGGGCAGCATAAAAATGCTTGCGGCGGCCCGCGAAGGCCGCCGCAAGCGGACCACATCAACATCGGCGCAACGAAAGCGTCAGCGTCGCGCCGCCAGTCTCCTCACGACACTCACCAGCGCATCGACTTCATCGCACGTGTTGTAGAACGCGAGCGACGGCCGCACCGTGGCTTCGAGCCCGAAACGCCGCAGGATCGGCTGCGCGCAGTGATGCCCCGAGCGCACCGCGATGCCCTCTTCGTTCAGCGCCTGCCCGACTTCCTCGGTTTCATAGCCCTTCAGCACGAACGACAGCACGCTCGCCTTGTCACGCGCGGTACCGACGAGCCGCACGCCCGGCACCGGCGCGAGCACGCTCGTTGCATACGCGAGCAAATCGTGCTCGTAGCGCGCGATGTTCTCGATGCCGACACGGTTCACGTAGTCGAGCGCCGCGCCGAGCCCCACCGCATCCGCGATGTTGCCTGTGCCGGCTTCGAAGCGGTTCGGCGGCGGCTGGAACACCGTGCGCTCGAACGTCACGTCCGCGATCATGTTGCCGCCCCCCTGCCACGGCGGCATGTCGTCGAGAATCGCGCGCTTGCCGTACACGACGCCGATCCCGGTCGGCCCGTAGATCTTGTGCCCGGAGAACACGAAGAAATCCGCATCGAGCGCCTGCACGTCCACACGCATGTGCGAGATCGACTGCGCACCGTCGACGAGCGCCTTCGCGCCCGCGCGATGCGCGAGCTCGACGATCTCCTTCACCGGCACGACCGTGCCGAGCGCGTTCGACACCTGCGTGACGGACACGATCTTCGTGCGATCGTTGAGCAGCTTCCGGTATTCGTCGAGCAGCACCTGCCCCGAATCGTCGACCGGAATCACGCGCAGCTTCGCCCCCTTCTGCGCGGCAAGCTGCTGCCACGGCACGATGTTCGCGTGATGCTCGAGATGCGACACGACGATCTCGTCGCCTTCGCCGACGTTCTGCACGCCCCACGTCTTCGCGATCAGGTTGATCGCCTCGGTCGTGCCGCGCACGAACACGATCTCGTCGGGCGACGATGCGCCGATGAAGCGCTGCACCGTTTCCCGTGCATGCTCGTACGCATCCGTCGCGCGGCCGGCCAGTGCGTGCGCCGCGCGGTGGATGTTCGAGTTCTCGTGTGCATAGAAGTATGCGAGGCGGTCGATCACGGCCTGCGGCTTGTGCGTCGTCGCCGCGTTGTCGAACCAGACGAGCTGCTTGCCGTTCACGCGCTCCTGCAGGATCGGGAAATCGCGGCGGATCGCGTTCACGTCGAACGGCGGATGCGCGCCGCGATACAACTGGCCTTGCGGCTCGGCTGCCTGCGCATCGTCGATGAAATAACGCGGCACATCCGCGCCCGATGCACCCGACGCACGTGATACCGGCACGTCGCGATGCACGGCGAGCAGCGCGCGCAGCGCGTCATCGCCCGGCAGCCCGAACGCTTCCGGCGACGCCAGCCCGTTCGACGGTACGACGATGTCCTGCGGCGTCGCCTGCCAGCCTTGCAGCGAACCGTCGGTGAAGTAGTATGGCGACGCCTTGGCCGCACCTTCCGGTGCCGGCGCATTGACCTGCGGCACACCGAGCGCCGCGCCGCCGACACGCGGTTCGAGCGCGGGCGCGATCGACACCGCGTTGTCGGGCAGCCCGTTCTGCGCGGCCGCATGCGGCGCAAGCGCGGGTGCGCGGTTGCCGAGCGACAGCACGTGCGTCGGCGCGGACGGCGCGAGGTTCGCGCCCGGTACCTTGCCTTGCGGCAACGCAAGACCCGGCACACCGGTGCCCGCCCCGCCCGGGCCCGCGAGCGGCGAACCGCCCGGCACCGGGTTGCTCACCGACGCGAGGATCGGCGCCGCGGCCGGCAAGGCCGACGGCACGCCGCCGACCGCGCCGCTACCCGCCGACAGCCCGGGCGCGGTGGCCTGCCCGGGCGGCGTCGCGAAGAACTCGGACGCGAGCCGCGCGAGCGTCGCCGGGTCGGGCAAGCCGGCCGGCAGCGGCGCGTGCGGCAGCGCGTGCGCGTCGCCGCCGGCCAGGCCGGGATTAACGGTAGGTGTCGGGATAGTCATGGAACTTGGCGATTTCGACGTCATCGAGGACAGCCAGCGCATCCGGCGAATGGACCGCGAGCGAGCAATACAGCGAGATCAGGTACGACGCGATCGCCTGGTTGTTGATCCCCATGAAGCGCACCGACAGGCCCGGCCCCTGCTCGCCCGCGACGCCCGGCTGGTACAGGCCGACGACGCCCTGGCGCTTGTCGCCGACGCGCAGCAGCAGGATCTTGGTCTTGCCGTCCGCGACCGGCACCTTGTCCGACGGAATCAGCGGAATGCCGCGCCACGTGAGGAACTGCGAGCCGAACAGGCTGACCGTCGGCGGCGGCACGCCGCGCCGCGTGCATTCGCGGCCGAACGCGGCGATCGCGAGCGGGTGCGTGAGGAAGAATGCCGGCTCCTTCCACACCTTCGTCAGCAGCTCGTCGAGATCGTCCGGCGTCGGCGCGCCCGTCAGCGGGAAGATCCGCTGTTCGTCGGTCACGTTCGCGAGCAGCCCGTAATCGGGATTGTTGATCAGCTGGCTTTCCTGCAGCTCCTTGATCGTCTCGATCGTCAGGCGCAGCTGTTCCTTGATCTGGTCATGAGGACTGCTGTAAAGATCGGAGATCCGCGTATGCACGTCGAGCACCGTGCTCACCGCATTCAGGAAGTACTCGCGCGGCTGTTCCTCGTACGGTACGAAGGTCTGCGGCAGCACGCTTTCGTCCTCGAGCTGCGTGCACGCGGCGCGCACCGCCTCCGGGTTCTTCACCTGGTTCAGGCGGTAGATGCCGGCCTCGACCGGCACCCATTGCAGCAGATGGGTCAGCCAGCGCGGCGTGATCGTGGAAAGCTGCGGGACGGTCTTGGTAGCGTTCGCTAGTTGGCGGGCGGCGTGATCGCTCAGCGCGGCCGTGCCGCTTGCAACGGTCGACATGTGTGGCTCCGGGTTCTTAAGATGAAAAACGGGATTGCTTATGACGCTGGGTGATTATCGGGAGCACGCCCTTGCCGGCTCAACATGCTATAGCCGTCAGGTCGTGCACCCGAAAGGGGAAAACGATGGGGGCGGCCTCAGGTGACGTACGCGCCCGGCAGTAGCGTCGAGATCGACACGTCGAACGCGCGCGCGATCTTGTCGGCCGTGACGATCGACGCGATCGCTTCGCCGCGCTCGATCTCGCCGACATACGAGCGGTTCAGCCCCGCATGCTCGGCCAGCTGCTCCTGCGACCACGTACGCGCTTCGCGCAGTTTGCGCACGTTGGCGCCGAAGTGATGGATGAGGTCGCTCATCGCGCCTCCTAGGCGACGCGGGCCGCCGTGCGCGGCGCGGCATTCGCTTCGCTGCGCAGCACGGCCTGCGTGACGTTTTCGCCGGCCGGCACGTCCTGCGTGAGCCACACGTTGCCGCCGATCACCGCGCCGCGCCCGATCGTCACGCGGCCGAGAATCGTTGCGCCCGCATAGATGACCACGTCGTCCTCGACGATCGGATGGCGCGCGAGCCCTTTCTCCAGATGGCCGGCCGCATCGCGCGGGAAGCGCTTCGCGCCGAGCGTGACGGCCTGGTACACGCGCACGCGCTCGCCGATGATCGCCGTCTCGCCGATCACGACGCCCGTGCCGTGGTCGATGAAGAAACCCGCGCCGATGCGCGCGCCCGGATGGATGTCGATACCGGTTTCCGCATGCGCCTGCTCGGCGATGATCCGCGCGAGCAGCGGCAGGCCGAGCCCGTACAGCTCGTGCGCGAGCCGATGGTGGATCATCGCGAGGATGCCCGGATAGCACAGCAGCACCTCGTCGACGCTGCCGGCCGCCGGATCGCCGTGGAAGGCCGCCAGCACGTCGCTGTCGAGCAGCCGGCGAATCTCGGGCAGGCGCGCGGCGAACGCCTGTACGGCCTTCGACGCGACTTCGTCGACGTTGTCCACCGGCCCGTCGGCGTTGCGCTGGCGCGCCGCGTAGCGCAATTCGAGCGTCACCTGCGTGAGCAGCGCGTTCAACGCCGCGTCGAGCGCGTGAGCGACGTGGAGGTTCTCGCTCTCCTGCCGCAGGTCGGGCGGCCCGAGCCGCATCGGGAACAGCACCCCCTTCAGCCCGCCGACGATCTGCGCGAGCGCCTCGCGCGCCGGCAAATCGCGCCCGCCCGGTTCGAGCGAGCGCCGCTGCTTTTCGCGCCACGCGCGGCGCACCGTCTGCAGCGACTGAACGATGTCGTCGATATCGAATGCGGCCATGCTGCTTTCTCCCCGTAACGGCCGTGAATCAATCCTGCGCCCACGGCAGGCCGCGGAAGCGCCAGCCGTTGTGGCCGCCGCGATGCTGCCGTTCGTCGAGGTCGCCCTCGAAGCCTTCGAGCACATTGAATACCTGCGTGAAACCACCCTTCGTTGCTGCCTCGGCCGCCTGGGCGGAGCGGTTGCCGCTGCGGCACAACAACAGCACGACCGCGTCCTTGCCGGTCTTCGCTTCCAGCTCGCGCACGAAGCGCGGGTTGCGCGTCAGGCTCGTGCCGGTCGCCCACGGCACGTGCAACGACTCCGGCACGTAACCGACGAATTTCCGTTCCTCGGCCGTGCGCACGTCCACCAGCACTGCGTCGCCCGCCGCGAACAGCGCCCACGCGGCTTCGGGCGCGACGCCGCCCGCGTAGGGCGTGCCGGCCGCCAGGGCCGCCGCGCGCGCGTCTTCGAGCGCCTGTTGCGCAGCGGTGCGTTCTTCCAGTTCAACCGTCATGACACTTCCTTGTATTCTCAGATTCGTATGAACAAAGACACCGGGAATGCGGCTGTCGCAGCTTGCGTGCTGTCTATAGCCGTCAGCGCCACTATGCGAGTGCGGCCGGGGAAGCAGAACCAATAAAAATTCATTTCCTAATCAGCGCCGTGGGGAATGCAATAGCAGACGCGCGCTATCGATGCGCGGTCGCCGACGGGAGGGAAAGGAAGGACGGGGGCCGTTCGATGTCGTGCATCGAAGGGATTCAAAAGGAGGAGAACGATCGGCGCGGCATGCGGCGCATCGTCATGGAATCCGGAATGAAGCGGATCACGCGACGCATCGACGAAGCCACCGAGCCTCGCCGATGCATGTGTTCTTCAGTACGTCACACTACCGGGTCGACCACCGCGACTGGCGCGCCACGCGCCTCGATATCGCGCCCCGCGAGCAGACACAGATCCTCGCGATGATGCGTGGCGACCACCTGCACACCCACCGGCACGCCGTTCACGACCGACGTCGTGACGGTCAGCCCCGGCAGCCCCATCGCGGGCAGCGCGCGCAACGTGAGCTGCGCTTCCCACACGCGTTCGAAGCCGTCCGGCCCTTGTCGGTCGAGATCGTCGGGGAACGGCAGTTCCGATGAAACAGGCAGCAGCAACACCGGATATTCATCGAGGAACAGCCGCCACTCTCGCGTCAACGTCGTGCGTCGGAACAGCGCGCGGCTGATCACGTCGGCCGGCAGATCGCGCACCTTGCCGCGCACGGCGGCGATCACCGCAGCCGCGCCCGGATCGCCGTCCTGCTCGACCGAGTTCGCCAGCGCGTCGAAGCCATCGCCGAGCCACAGCTGTTCCTGCAGCAGCGCGGCCTCGCGCATCGGCGGCGTATCGTCGATCTCGTCGACGGTCCAGCCGGCATCGACGAGCCGGCGCGCGGCATCGCGCAACGCGGCCTCGACTTCGGGCACGACCGCCAGGCCGCGCGGACGCACGCACAGCGCCGCGCGCTTCGGCACCGCACGCCCATCGAACGGCACCGCGACGTGCCACGGATCGCGCGGGTCCGGTGCGGCGAACGCCCGCAGCGCGAGCGAGAGATCGTCGATCGTGCGCGCGATCGGTCCGGCCGCCGACATCAGTTGCGCGCCGATCGCCCGCTCGGGCGACGACGCATTGAATGCCGGCACGCGACCGAGCGACGGCCGGATCCCGTGTACGCCGCATGCATAGGCCGGGTAGCGCACCGAGCCGCCGATGTCGGTGCCGACCGCGAGCGGACCGATCCCGGCTGCCACGGCCGCCGCCGCGCCGCCGCTCGATCCGCCCGGCGTCAGCGACGCATTGCGCGGATTGCGCGTATGACCATGCACGCGATTCGACGTGAACCAGCGCAGTGCGAACGTCGGCGAATTGGTGCGGCCGAGCAGCACTCCGCCGGCCTTGCGGATGTTGGCGACCACCGGGCTATCGGCGGGCGCGATCAGGTTTTCCTGCAGGCGCGTGCCGTTGGTCGTCGCGAAGCCGGCCTGATCGACGTTGATCTTCACGGTGACGGGTACGCCCGCGAGCGGCCCCGGATCATCGCCGCGCGCGATGGCGCGATCGACTTCGTCAGCCTGTCGCCGCACGTCGTCGGGGCGATGTTCGACCACCGCGTTGATCGCCGGATTCACCGCATCGAGACGATCGAGCACGGCGTCCGCCACTTCACGCGCGGACACGTCACGCTGCCGCACGCGTTTCGCGAGTTCGCTTGCCGACAGCTGCCAGAGTTCGGTCATGACTTCTCCTGGTGAAAGGACATCACAATCACTCGCGGCGCCGCGCTTCCTCACGAAAGCGCGGCGCCGCATGCGCTCACTGCGTATCCCGCTTCGCGCGCTCGGCGGCGGCGATGATCGCGTCGGCCACGGCCTTCGGCTGGCTCAGCATCGCGACGTGGCTCGCGTTCACCCGCGCGACCGTCGCGCCGATGCGCTTCGCCATCGCTTCCTGCAGCGTCGGATCGATCATCCGGTCGTGCGTCGCGACGACGAACGTCGACGGCTTCGCATGCCATGCGGCTTGCGCGACCTTCTCCGAGATGCACCCGCTATACCACGGCCCCTGGGTCGCGGCAACGATGCGCTGCTGCGCGGGCGGCAGATCCGGCGCGAAATCCTGCGCGATCGCCTTGTCCGACAGCCGCGCGAAACCGCCTGCGTCCTTGCGCAGTTCGCCGGCCCATGCCGGTGCCGGCAGCCCCTGCGTGACGTCGGCGATCGACTGGCCGTTGTCCGGCGCGAACGCCGCGACGTACACGAGCGACTTCACCTTGTCGTCGTTGCCCGCGTCGCTGATCACGACGCCCGCCCACGAATGGCCGACCAGCACGACCGGCCCCTTCTGTTCGTCGATCGTGCGCTTCGTCGCGGCCGCGTCGTCGGCGAGCGAGCTCAGCGGGTTCTGCACCGACACCACGTGCAGCCCGCGCGCCTCGAGCAGCGGAATCACGCGGTTCCAGCTCGACCCGTCGGCGAATGCGCCGTGCACGAGCACGACGTTGGTGCCCTTCAGGTCTTCCTTCGGTGCGGCTTGCGCCGCGACCGCACCGAACAGTCCGCCGATCATCGCGGCGGATACCAGAACGCGTTTCATCAAACCGGCCATCGTCATGCTCCATTCCTTATCGTGTCGTTGAAATGAGGTGCTGCCCGAGCGGCCGCGCCTGCATGCGGCAAGCGCGGCGCCGGATCACGAATGCGCGTACAGGTCGTCGGCGGCGTAGCGTGCGGCGCGCGACTGCACGGCATCGCGGTGGCCAGCCGGCGTCGATGCATCGGCCACGTTGTCGCCTTGCGACTTCGACGGGCCGTTCTGGTCGGAACGCGCGACCTGCTCGGCAGCCGCGGCGGCGTTCTCCGCGGCGGCGATGTCATCCGGGTAGTGCGCTTCGCTGCCGGCCGGGTTGTAGCCGGCCTTCTCGAGACGGACGAGGTCGGCGCGCACTTCGGCGCGCGTGAGGCCGTGGCCGGTATCGGCGAACGACAGCGCGGGGGCGACGGCGAGGACGGCAACGGCGAGGATTCGAGCGGCTTTCATGAAGGTTCTCCTTGAACGAAGTTGAGGTGTCGAGCACTGGGCATCCGGTGCGAACGCCTGGCACCGAACGTTTGCTGCATGTCGACAGTAGAACCCGCGCACGTATCCGGCATGTTTCCGGAACCGGGCTTTCTGCATGCCAGTTTTTCAGGAACGACCGCAGATACAGTGCGATACACACGCGCTTGCCGATTCGATTCGATCCGTTTCGCCCGGCGCCGCGCACCACAAAAAAAGGCGTGCCTCGCCGGGCACGCCTTTCCCTCCACTTCACGCTCACGCGTCACGGCGCGAGCCGCGTGAACACGTAATCGTGGTTCTTTACCCGCGCCTGATGGCACGCAAAGCACGTCTGATGCTGGCCGATGTCGGCCGGCACGCCGTTGATGAAGCGGCCGAACCCCCAGCCGCCCGTCGCCGCATAGCGGCGCGAGTCCTTCACCATCACCTGCACGGTCGTCGCCTGGCCGGGCACCGTCGCGGGCGGGAACTCGTCGGACGGCTTGCGCTTGTACGCGAGCTTCACGAGGATCGTGCCGTCCGGGAACGGCAGCGTCGCCTTCTCGAGCGCACGCATCGCAACCGGATTGCCGAGCACCACGCGCAACTCGTCGAGCGGTGCGGCCTCTTCGGCCGGCGCGACCATTTCCCACTTCCGGTAGCCGGGCGGAATCGTCACGCCGTAGATCGGCGACGCGGCCGCGGCCGGCTTCGACTGTTCCGCGAACGCGGCCGGCCCGCTCGCCGACCACGCGCCGGCCAGCAGCACGCCCGCGACGAACCCACGGCGCGCGCCACGCCGCCATCCCCCCACGCGGGCCCGCATCACAGATGCTCCACTTGCAGGATCGCATCGGCGAAGGCCTGCGGCGCTTCCTGCGGCAGGTTGTGGCCGATGCCGCCGGTGATGGTCCGGTGCTGATACTTGCCGGTGAACTTCTTCGCGTACGCGGCCGGGTCAGGATGCGGCGCGCCGTTCGCGTCGCCTTCCATCGTGATCGTCGGCACGCTGATCGAAGGCCCGGCGGCGAGACGCCGCTCGATGTCGTCGTATTTCGCTTCGCCCTGCGCGAGCCCGAGACGCCAGCGATAGTTGTGGATCACGACGGCCACGTGATCGGGATTCCGGAACGATGCGGCCGAGCGCGCATAGGTCTCTTCGGAGAACTGCCACTTCGGCGACGCGAGTTGCCAGATCAGCTTGTTGAACGCATCGCGGTTCTGCGCGTAGCCGAGTTCGCCGCGTTCGGTCGCGAAGTAGAACTGATACCACCATTGAAGTTCGGCCTGCGGCGGCAGCGGCTCGGCATTCGCCGCCTGGCTGCCGATCAGGTAGCCGCTCACCGACACCAGCGCCTTCACGCGCTGCGGCCACAGCGCCGCGATGACGTCGGTCGTGCGCGCGCCCCAGTCGTAACCGCCGAATATCGCGCGGTCGATCTTCAGCGCATCCATCAGCGCGACGATGTCGACGGCCGTCACCGCCTGCTGGCCGTTGCGCACCGTGTCGGCCGAACGGAACGTCGTCGAGCCGTAGCCGCGCAGGTACGGCACGATCACGCGATAGCCGGCCGCGACGAGCAGCGGCGCGACGTCCGCGTAGCTGTAGATGTCGTACGGCCAGCCGTGCAGCAGGAATACGACCGGGCCTTGCTTCGGCCCGAGATCCGCATAACCGACGTTGAGCACGCCCGCGTCGATCTGGTGGATCGTGCCCAGCGACGCGACGCCGGACGAGCGCTTCGCCGCCGCGGCATCGGGCGCCGACTGCGCATGCGCGAGCGCGCTGAAGCCGAGGTCGGCCAGGCTCAGGCTTGCCAGCGTGGTGCCCAGGATCAGGCGGCGGCGGGTGTTCACGGTATCGGTCATGACTCGTTCTCCATTGTCGATCGCTAAGGAAGGGCCCGCGGCACGTGCGGGCAATCGGATGTCGTCGTTCGCGGCGGCGGCGGATGGCGCCGCGCCGCCCTGTGAATTGCTTCACCGGTTTTATATCCGAACCGTCCGGAGGCTTTGTATCTCAACGTATCCGTGTGCGAACACGACACACGGCGATTCAAAAATCGCGAGAAAACGACGTTTCGGCGCGACCGCGCGGCGGAAACGAACACGGGCCGCGCAACAGGCCGGCCCGTGTCCGTCGTGCAACGCCGCTTACACGCGCCGCAACGGCCGGAACCCCGCACGCACTTCACGCGCGAACAATTCCGGCTCCTCCCATGCCGCGAAGTGGCCGCCCTTGTCGACTTCGTTGAAGTAGATCAGGTTGTGATAACTGCGCTCGGCCCAGCTGCGCGGCGCCTGGTAGATCTCGCCGGGAAACACCGTGATCGCGGCCGGCAGCGAGATATTCACCGCGTTGAAGTTGTTCGAGTGGTCCTCCCAGTAGATCTGCGCGGCCGACGTCGCGGTGTTCGTCAGCCAGTACAGCGAGATGTCATCGAGGATCTCGTCGCGCGGAATCGAGCGTTCGGGCACGCCGCCGCTATACGTCCACTGCGAGATCTTGTCGTACATCCACGCGGCCTGCCCGGACGGCGAATCGGCAAGCGCATAGCCGACCGTCTGCGGCCGCGTGACCATCATCGCCGAGTAGCCGCAATTGTCGCGATAGAACGTCGCGAGCTTCTCGTACGCGGCCTTCTCCTTCGGCGACAACGAAGCCGGCGCGGGCGCATCGATCGCGAGCAGCGTCGCGATATCCGGCGGCACCGTCGCCGGCATGTTGACGTGAATCCCGGCCAGACCCTGCACGCGCTGCATCGCCATCCGGTGCGAGATCACCGAGCCGCAGTCGCCGCCCTGCGACACGAAACGCGTGTAGCCGAGCCGCGCCATCAATTCGCCCCACGCTCGCGCGATGTGGTCGGAGCCCCAGCCGGTCTTCGTCGGCCGGCCCGAGAAGCCGAAGCCCGGCAGCGACGGCACGACGACGTGGAACGCATCGTCGGCGCTGGCGCCGTGCGCGGTCGGGTCGGTCAGCGGGCCGATCGCCTTCAGCAGCTCGAAGATCGAACCGGGCCAGCCGTGCGTCATGATCATCGGCATCGCGTTCTCGTGCCGCGACCGCACGTGAATGAAATGAATGTCGAGCCCGTCGATTTCGGTGATGAACATCGGGAACCCATTCAGGCGCGCCTCGCCCTTGCGCCAGTCGTAGTCGGTGCCCCAGTAGCGCAGCAGCGCCTGCATGCGCTCGAGCCGCACGCCCTGCGATTCGTCGACGACGGTCTCGCGGCCCGGCCAGCGCGTCGCGACGATGCGACGGCGCAGATCGACCACGGCTTCATCGGGGATATGGGCGGTGAACGGGCGTATGCCGCTCGCGCCGGTGGCCGCATGCAGCGCGGTGGGCAGCATCGCCGAGACCCCGGCGGCCACCGAAGTGGCCAGCAGGTGGCGACGCATCGGGGAAAACGGTGTGGAAGACATCGTTCGGCATCTCCTTTCGTGAAGTGGAAAGTGAACATGCCGCGGGGGATCGCGCTCAGGCTTTCAATCCGGCGTGCCCATGTCACGCGGCGTCGCCCATTTGAAAGGTCTGATGTATCCCGGATTTGTCTGATTTGTACGCGTTTGTAGCGGCTGCACGGCGAGCGAACACGCTTGCGCGGCTGCTCGCCGATGCGGCGCTCAGCGCGCCTTGACGATCGCGCCGTCGACGCGAATGTTCTGCCCGGTGATGTAGCCCGCGCCGTCCGACAGCAGGAACGCGACCGTCTTCGCGATCTCGCCGGTCTTGCCGAAGCGGCCGGCCGGAATGCGCGCGACGATCTCCGGCGTTTCCGGCCAGCTGTCGATGAAGCCCGGCAGCACCGCGTTCATCCGGATGTTCTCGGCCGCATAGCGTTCCGCGTAGAGGCGCGTCCATGCGCTCAGCGCCGCGCGCAGCGCCGACGACACGGGCATCGGCTGCTCGGGCGCGTCCGCCGCGAAGCTCGAGATGTTCACCACCGCGCCGCCGCCCTGCTTCTGGAAGATCGGCGTCACGCGGCGCATCACGCGCACCACGTTCAGCAGGATCAGGTCGAGCCCCGCGTGCCAGTTGTCGTCGGTGATCGCCAGCAGCTCGCCCTTCGGCGGATGGCCGGTGTTGTTCACGACCGCGTCGATCCGGCCGTAGCGCGCGACCGTTTCCCGCACGAGCTTGTCGATGTCGGCCTCTTCGGTCACCGAGCCCTTGATGCCGAAACCGCCGAGTTCCTCGCCGAGCGCCACCGCGCTGCCCGACGGCGACATCAGCGCGACGCGATAGCCCGTTGCCGCCAGTTCGCGCGCGATCGCCGCGCCCATGCCCTTGCCCGCCGCCGTGATCAACGCTACTTTTTCTACAGTCACGATCCGCTCCTCGTTTCGATTCTGCCGCCGCGCAGCCGCCCTTCGGCGCGCCATGGTGGTAATGTAGGCGCATCGATTCCGGCTGTCGAACCAGTATTTCTGCCGCCAGCCGATAGTTTTTCTACAGCCTGACGATGCCGCCACGCCCTTCCCGCCTGCCGCCGCTGAATGCGCTTCGTGCGTTCGAAGTGTCCGCTCGGCACCTCAACTTCCGCGCCGCCGCCGACGAGATCGGCGTCACGCAGGGCGCCGTCGCGCAACAGGTGCGCCACCTCGAGGACGTGCTCGGCCTGAAGCTGTTCGAGCGCCTGCCGCGCGGCCTCGCGCTCACGCACGACGGCGCCGCGTATTTCTCCGACGTGCAGCGTGCGCTGCACGCGATCGCCGATGCGACCGACAAGCTCGTGAAGCGGCGCGCGGCGCTGACGATCAGCACGACGCCGTCGTTCGCGTCGAAGTGGCTGATTCCGCGGCTCGCGCAGTTCACCGACGCGCATCCCGACTACGACGTGCGCGTGATCGCCGATCCGCAGATCGCGACGTTCCGCCACGACGGCGTCGATCTCGCGATCCGCTACGGCAAGCCGCCGTTCGGCAAGCATCTCGCCGCCCATGCGCTGTTTCCGCTCGACGTGTGCGCGGTGTGCAGCCCGTCGGTGCTGACCGCACCGGCTGCGCCGCGCGCGCTCGCCGGGCAGGTGCTGCTGCACGACGCGCACGACCTGTGGCCCGAATTCCTCGCGGCGATGCCGGAACCCGTCGACGTCGATCCGCACAAGGGGTTGCGCTTCAACCAGACGTCGCTCGCGATCGATGCGGCCGTCGCCGGCCAGGGCATCGCGCTCGCGACCGAGCCGCTCGTCGAACGCGACATCGCCGCCGGACGGCTGTGCAAGCCGTTCGACTTCGCGTTTCCGCTGTCGATGGGGTTCTATCTCGTGTATCCGGCCGAGCGCCGCGACGACGATGCGATCGCGGTGATGCGCGAGTGGATGATCCAGGCCGCGTCGGACGGGCGGCCTTGAGTGGATCGAGCGCGCTCGGCCAGCGTCAGGGTGCGATCCAGCGGGCTTCGCAGCCGCTTTCGTTCAGATCGAATACCGCGCGGCGATGGCCGGCACTCGCGAGTTCGAGCCAGTCGATACGCGTGACCGTCATGTGGATCAGGCAGAAGTTTTCGTAGCCGTCGCCGGTGGGTGCGACGCTGTCGATATGCGCGTCTTCCGGTGAGAAGATCGGCGTGCCGGGCGGCAGCGGCGCGCGATACAGCAGCAGCGTATGCGGGCGGCTCGATGTCCAGATCGCGCGCCGTTGCGCTTCGTCCTCGCAGATCGATGCAACACCTTCCGCGCGAATCTGCACGAGCGCATCGAGATCGTTCGCGACGATCGAGATGCGCGGATCGCGACGCAACTCCGCGACCTTTGCCGAACGCACGTCGGTATGAAACGACAGCAGGCGCCCGGTGCGATTGACCTGACGCAATACGATCGTCCGAACCTTCGGCGCGCCATCGAGGCCGAGCGTGGCCGCCTGCAGCATCGTAAACGGCGAACGCTGTACGCTCACGCCGGATTCGAGGCAGGACCAGACGCGGTCGTAGGTTTGCGCGAGCGATTCGGAGGTCGAGTCGGACATGAGGCG
The DNA here is from genome assembly GCF_001729305.1 of Burkholderia sp. A2. Taxonomy (NCBI): domain Bacteria; kingdom Pseudomonadati; phylum Pseudomonadota; class Betaproteobacteria; order Burkholderiales; family Burkholderiaceae; genus Burkholderia; species Burkholderia sp. A2. The sequence goes on from NZ_LZXX01000092.1 coordinate 128,164, forward strand.
GCGGCGATCGTCGGTGTTTCGATCGCGCAAGCTTAACCGTTTGTGTCGGCGACGGCGCGCATGTGGCGAGCCGCCGCCCCCGTGCCGGTCAGTTGTAGCCGAGCACGACCGGCGCCGCATCGTCGGCATCGGTTGCCGGCTCCGCGCCGAAGCGGCCGAGCACGTCGGCCACATATTGCGGCCCGGCGCTGATCTGCGACGAGCGATGCCTTGCCGGCCGCTTGTCGCCCGCGCCCGGTGCTGCACCCGTCGATACCGTTTCGTTGACGGTGATTGTCATGTCGATGTCTCCTCACGCGGCCCGCGCCGCACCATACGCGCGCACGAGGCGCGCGACGCCTTCCCGGATCGCATCGACGTCCGGCGCGGCGAACGACAGGCGCAGCGACGCCGCGTCGACGTTGTCCGCGAAGAACGCCTTGCCGGGTACGAACACGATCTTGTTGGCGATCGCCTGTTGCAGCAGCCCGTCCGACGACACCGCGCCGAGCCGCGCCCACACGAACATCCCGCCTTCCGGACGATGGAATTCGATCGCATCGCCGAAGCCGTCGCGCAGCGCGTCGCACATCGCGTCGCATTTGCGCCGGTACGCGGCCGTGATGCGCGGCAGATGGCGTTCGAGCGCACCGTCCGCCAGATATTCGGCAGCAGTGGCCTGCGTCCACGGCGCGCTGCACAGGTCGACCGTCTGCTTCGCGATCACGCAACGCCGTGCGATTTCGGCCGGCGCGATCGTCCAGCCCACACGCAGCCCCGGCGCGACGATCTTCGACAGGCTCGCGAAATGCACGAGCCAGTCGCGTGCGCCGCCCACTTCGTCGGCCAGCGCGAGCATCGACGGCACGGCTTCGCCCGCGAAACGCAGGTCGCCGTACGGATCGTCCTCGACGATCAGGAAGCGATATTGCACCGCGAGACGCAGCAGCTTCAGCCGGCGTTCGCGCGTGAGCGTCGCGCCCGTCGGGTTCGCGAAAGTCGGGACCGTGTAGAGCAGCTTCGGCTGCGCGATCGCGCCGGACGCGAGTTGTTCGCCGAGACGATCGACGTCGAGGCCTTCGCCATCGACGGGAATCGTCACGATGCGCGCCTGTTGCAAACGCATGGCCTGCAGCGTGGCCGGGTACGCCGGTTGTTCGGTCAGCACGACGTCGCCGGGGGAGACCATCACGCGCAGCAGCAGGTCGAGCCCCTGCTGCGAACCGGTCGTGACGAGCAGTTCTGCCGGCGTGCACCCGACGCCGCGACGCGCCATCAGCGCGATCAGTTGCTGCTTCAGTTCGGCGAGGCCGTCGGTCGGACCGTATTGCAGACAGCGGACGGGCTGCGCGTACGCGCGTTCGGCGGCCGCGTTCAGGCCATCGACGTCGAACAGGTCGCTGGCCGGATAGCCGCCCGCGAAGGAAATCATGCCCGGTTCGGACAGGTACTTGAACAACTCGCGGATCGGCGAGCCGGCAGGGTTTTGGAATGAGGGCGTGAACGCGTACATGTCGTCGTGAGCGGGTGGGCGCGGGAGGCCGGGATAGCCGCCGCGTGCCGGCCGCCAAGGCGCTTCTGGCGCCGCAGCGGTGAATTCGAGCCACGATTGTCGATAGTCATTAAGGGCTCGGCAAACGATATCTATGCACTAGGTCTTGCGGTTTGGTCATTAAATAGGGGGTGGGGGCGACACCGGGCATGGGTTCGATGCGGGCTTCGGATGCTGCCCACGGTCACGCAACACGCCGATCCCGCGTTCCCGCGCCTGTCCTGCATCGCCGCTTCCGCCGCCTGGATTCCGGAAAGCATGGCCGTGGGTACGCCATACCCCGGGAACGTCGTTTGTCCGCAGAGATAGAGGCCGCATTTCCATGCACGCCGTTTCACGGGCCGTGGCCCGGCCTCACGGGTCTTGCGGCCGTGGCAGTTGTTGAAGAGGGTGGATGGAGTATGAGTTGCGGCGCGCAGGGCAATGGCCATACGCGCAACCAGCATATGGGCAGCACCGCATCAACGCGACGACCAATCGCGCAGCGGGACCTGTATCAGCGAAGCCGGATCGGAATTCTCGCCGCGACCCAATCGAGCGTAGTGGGCGGCAGCGAGATCGACCTTTCACTGTCGTCCTCATCCGATGCATCGAAATAAATCAGCTTGTTCTTACGGCTGGAGATCGATTCTTCACCCGGCCGGCCATCCCAAAAAACGAAAAATAGTCGAGTAGCAAGCGTCGAGCCATATGCATCGCTGACGACGAGCGAGTTTGACCTGCTCATTCGGATCCGCAAAAAACCATTGCCGGATGGCTACAAGAAACGTCTCAGGTCAGTCCGACGGACCGACTGGACCTCTCCGGCGGCTTTCGAGGCACAACAGTCCGTTCATCGCCTCGCTTGCTGAGACCGATGATCTGACCGCCCGGGTTTCTTTCTACATAGCGCAGAAAGATGTTCAGACTGAATAGCTGGACTTGGCCTCGTTCAGATAGTCGGCGAGTCGCTTCGGAGGGCGTGCGATGAGCGATTCGATATGGTCCGTGACGATAGAAAGATTGCCGGCCCGAACCTCCGCCTCGAACGACACGAGTACTGGAATAAATACGTCTGGAACACCGGCCGCTTTCAGCCCCATGGCGAGTTGCTGGTCAGTCACATCGACGACTGCAAGAGGCTTGCCCGTCGCCCGGCGAGCGATGTCGGCAATTTCTTCCTTGGACAGCGCCTCGGAGCCTGTAAGCGTGTAGGTCCGGCTATCGGAAATTGAAGTGTCCAGCGCGGCGGCGATCGCTTCAGCGATGTCCTCCCTTCCGACGTACGATGTTTTCCCGCCTTTAGTGGCTGAATGCCATTGTCCGCTCTTTAGGGCGCCAGGAAGCGAACTGAGCAGATTCTCGTGATACCAGCCGTTTCGGAAAATCACGTATGGCAGACCGGTGGCCTTGATGGTCCGCTCGGTTTCCAGATGGTCCGGCGCGAAAGTCACAAGTGAGCTGTCCGGATTGGGCAGCGACGTATAGGCGAGACGCTGGACACCGGCCGCGACGGCTGACTCCACGGCATTACGGTGCTGCCTTATTCGCGTGCCTGCTCCGTCCAGTGCATCTGTCGAAATGATGAGGGCGGTATCGACGCCCTTGAAAGCTGCATGCAGGCCCTCCATTTCTTCGAAGTCCGCGTTGCGAATCTCGATGCCTGCAGCCGCCATGCTGGCAAGTTTTTCAGGGTTGCGAGTGCCAGCGATAATGCGGTTGTGCGCCACTCCGCGTGCAAGGAGATGTTTGATTACAAGCTGACCGAGGTGGCCGGACGCACCGGTCACGAAAATGGTATTGCTCATGGGCTATCCTCTTTATGAGTGTTGCGCTCGTTTTGAGAGTGACTGGATAATCAAGTGTCTGAGCTCGTCCGTAAAGAAGGCAGTTTTTCCGGAGATAGTTACCAAATGGGAACCACCAAGGCATTGACTGGCACACTCAAAGCGAAGCTGGACGAGGCGCGGACCCAATACGGCCCCTTGACGAATTGCCCGGTACGCGACGTCGTCGATGTCATCAGCGGACGATGGAGTTCGCTGATGATGTTGGCGCTGGCCGAGCACCCGCATCGCTTCGGTGAACTTCGCCGGCTGGTGCCAGACATTTCGCAGCGCATGCTCACGCAGACACTTCATGAGTTACAACGCGACGGCTACGTGTATCGTGAGGTCTTTCCTACGAAGCCACCGAGCGTCGAATACAGCCTGACCGACCTCGGTCGTTCGATGTTCGACGCACTGAACGTCCTGATTCAATGGGCGGATGAGAACCATGCCGAGGTCACGGCGGCTCGCCTGCGCTTCGATAGCGAGAAGGAATCCGCGTAAGCGGGCGTAGCATTGCTTGCCTCAGGGACAGGCTCGTACGGATTCGAAACCCTCCTCGGACACCAGCACTGCTTTTCAGATCGAATGCGTCACGCCGGACCGTGCGCCATGGATGACCGTTTTCTGAAGGGGAAGGGGCACATGAATGGCGACGCCAAGCGTCAACCGACGGTCCGTTCATGACCGAATAGCGCCGAACGTGGCCGCCGCCATCCCGCTGCCGCCCTTCGAATCCGAACGGATTGACTTCCGGCGTTGATAGACTTGTGCCCGATTTTCGTTCCTGAACACCTCGTATCAGTGGCCCCAAAGTCCAGCCAGGCCGACGTGCGTGATCCGAGGAATCAGTGGCAAAGCGTCGTGTCGGCTGCGAAAATGGCGCTCCCCGCAACTGCCTGAGCCACGACGGCGGGCGTGCTAAGTGGCCGCAGCCACGAGGGAAGTCTCGACCAAGCGGCACCCCAGGCTGCGTCGATCATCAGAGGCGTATCTAACAGGTAATCGCTTTGAAATTGTCGTTTGAAGTTCTCGAAGTGCTCGATGCCATAGACCGGGCGGGCACGTTCGCGGAAGCGGCCGCGCTGCTTCATCGCGTACCGTCTGCATTGACTTACCTGGTGCAAAAGACGGAGGCTGATCTTGGCGTCGCCCTGTTTGATCGCAGCGGCCGGCGTGCGCAGTTGACGGAGGCGGGGCGACTGCTCGTCGAGGATGGTCGTCGTTTGCTGCGAGCCGGGCAGGATCTGGAAAGCAAGGTTCGAAGTGTCCATGCGGGTTGGGAGGCTGAGCTCAGGCTGTGCATCGACGAGATTCTTCCGTTGCCTTCGTTGTGGCCGCACGTGCGTGCTTTCTACGAACTGAAGATGACGACACGGCTCCGTTTATCGACCGAAGTACTCGGTGGCGTATGGGACGCGCTTGTGACGGGGCGTGCGGATATCGCGATCGGCGCCGCGGGAGAGCCGCCACACGCGCCAAACATTGCAGCAAGGCCGATCGGCCTGTTACGTCACGTTTTCGTCGTGGCGCCTTATCATCCGCTTGCCGCGAACGAAAAGCCACTCGACAACGGCGCAATTTCAAGTCACCGCGGCGTCGTCATCAGCGATACATCGCGTGACCTCGAGCCGAGATCGGTGGCCATTCGTGACGGACAACCGGTCATCGTCGTACCGAACCTGGCCGCCAAAATCGACCTCCTTTGCGAAGGCATTGCCGTCGGCATGCTGCCCGCGCCCGTCGCCGAAGAGTTGATACGGCAGGGCAAGCTCGTCGAGCGCCAGGTAACAGGCGTGCGGGCGCACACAAACTGCTACCTCGGCTGGCGCGAGGATAAGGCAGGACGTGCGTCGAAATGGTGGATTGAACAGCTGGATCAGATCGATCTGATATCCAGGCTGTTCAGCACGCGCAGCATCGCTACCTGAAGCAAATGCCCGTCTCACACCTCGGCGCCGGCTCGCTCGATGGGGAAGATAGGATGCTCGGTAAAACGCGTCGAGGCGAGCGTGATACTTGCTCGCGGCAGCGTAAGCGCCTCAAACGATAGATCATCGCGTCGTGCCCCCGATATCGGCGCGACGGGTATAACGCGCCATCAAGTCGCTGTTCGGGACCGACCAGTTGCATCGCTGCGTGAAGCTGCACGCCGATAGATGTCTACTCGCCCGGGACACACTTGCACCGCCGGCAGTCGCGGTCACGCGTTCCGCGAAGCCTGAGTTTGACTGCGCAGTCATGCTGTCGTGATACACGGCATCTCGTTATGATGCCGTTCGACGATGTCTGCAAGTAACCCCGAGCCACATCGAGTGGCCGTGTGGAGCCGGGGCGAAAGGCTCCTTGCGACCCGAAGCGGTCGCGCGGCATTCACCTAAACAGCCATTCGAACATGCGATGCAGACTTGCTACCATGGCACTTTTCCGCATCCGCTAGATGCAGCGACCGGAATTCGCGAAGGATAATTGGCATGGAGAAACTCAGAGACCATCGGCCGCTAGGCGTCTTTTCCGATGGTGGAGGCTACTTCCGGTCGGAATATCAAATCGGCAAGAGGTTGGTCTGGGTGAGATGCCGTCATCGTCCCGATTGCTTGGAATGCGTCGGTAAGGCCGACGAAATCCTGGCCGATATATGGGCCGCTATTCCCGATGCCATCGCCCTCGCCGAAGACTATTCCAGGACAAAGATCCCGGACTTCTGGAGTAAGCACGATATGTCGAAACGGGAAGGGACTCGCTTGGATGTGTGGGGTATAACCATTACGCCTGACCTTGGGGAGGCACGGTTCGATATTTCTCGCAACCACAACTTCGATTATTCATCACCGACTTTTTTCAAGGATGATTACTGGAACGAAGAACCTGTGTCGCTACCGGAATTACCTGACCGGTATCACGTGTACCTCATCCGCAACAGGTCCGGGCAGCTCAGCGTTGCTATCGATTCCTTTCACCGACATGACGGGCCGCAAGTGAGTACAACTCCGCACTAGCGATAGGGAGGATCAACAACAACCTATGCCCCCATGTCGACCGCCCGCTCCTGGGCGAGGCTGTCACTGGCCAAATCGGTCCAGACAGCCAAGGATGCTTATCAGCGCAACGACGGCGAGCCCCCCCGACCGATGCGTAGGCGAAGAGAAATTTGATAGGCGATTCGGCTTTGTATATGGTCGTACCACCGCGAGCACGGACTTCGTCTTCCGTCAAATAGCTCGACAGCGTTGCCACGAAGCCAGTTGCTGACGCAAACAACGTTCAGATCCATCCAAAGTGGGCGGTATCGGTTGGATGTACCACGCATGCTCCCCATGAGGCGATGGCTAGCGCGAGAAGAATCCACACGGCTGTCCTCATAAATGGATCTGTTCAGCTGCCTAAAATAGCTGCAATTGTCGGCGATCCGAGCAAAACTGTCGACCGTCCGTTCAGCCGAATGCCGACAACCGAAGGGCGGCCGCAACCGCCCCCGTCACTCAATCAACCACCCACACCCCGATTAGCCTCAATCACCGTCAAAGCAGCCATGTTCACGATCCGCCGCACGGTCGCACTGGAAGTAAGAATGTTCACGGGAGCATTAACGCCCAACAGGAAAGGCCCCACCGCCACATTACTCCCCGCCTCTGTCTTGAGCAGGTTGTAAGCAATATTCCCCGCATCCACGTTCGGACAGACCAGCAAATTCGCCGCCCCCTTCAACGGCGACATCGGCAGCAGCTTCGCCCGCAGCCCTTCATCGAGCGCGCAGTCGCCATGCATCTCGCCATCGGCCTCGATATCCGGCGCCTGCTCGCGCACGATCTCCAGCGCGCGGCGCATCTTCACGCCCGAAGCCGCACTCCCCGACCCGAAGTTCGACCGCGACAGCAGCGCCACCTTCGGCGTCAGATTCAGCCATTCCATCTGCCGCGCCGCCGCGATCGTGAATTCCGCGATCTGCTCCGCATCGGGGTTGTCGTTCACGTGCGTATCCACCAGCGCGACCGTCCGCTGATCGAGCAACAAAATGTTCATCGCCGCATAAGTCGAAGCACCCGGCTTCTTACCGATCACTTCGTCCACGAACCGCAGGTGATTGTGATACTCGCCCACCGTCCCGCAGATCATCCCGTCCGCGTCGCCAAGCTGCACCATCATCGCGCCGATCAGCGTCAGGCGGCGGCGCATTTCCACGCGCGCCATTTCCTTCGAAATACCGTCGCGGCAGCGCAGTTCCCAATACTTCGTCCAGTATTGCGGGAAGCGCTCGTCATATTCCGGGTTGGTTACTTCGACGTCCTGACCGAGTCTCAAACGCAATCCGAATCGCTCGATGCGCGCGAGCAGCACCTCCGGACGTCCGACCAGAATCGGCCGAGCCAGCTTCTCGTCGACGATCACCTGCACCGCACGCAGCACCCGCTCGTCTTCGCCTTCGGTGAACACGATCCGCGCCTTGCCGCCGTCACGCACCAGCTGGCGCGCGGTCGCGAACAGCGGCTTCATGAATGCGCCCGAGTGATAGACGAACTGCTGCAACTGCTCGACGTACGCATCGAGATTCGCGAGCGGACGCGTCGCCACGCCGCCTTCCATCGCCGATTTCGCGACGGCCGGCGCGATCCGTACGATCAGGCGCGGGTCGAACGGCTTCGGAATCAGGTATTGCGGGCCGAACGACACGTCGTACGCACCATAGGCCGCCGCGACGACTTCGTTCTGCTCTTCCTCGGCCAGCCCGGCGATTGCGTGCACCGCGGCGATTTCCATTTCACGCGTGATCGTCGTCGCGCCCACGTCCAGCGCGCCCCGGAAAATGTACGGGAAACACAGCACGTTGTTGACCTGGTTCGGATAGTCCGAGCGGCCCGTCGCGATCACGACATCGTCGCGCGTCTCATGCGCCAGTTCCGGGAAGATTTCCGGCGTCGGGTTGGCCAGCGCGAGAATCAGCGGGCGCGCCGCCATCTGCTTGAGCATCTCCGCCGTGAGGATGCCGCCGACCGACAGCCCCAGGAACACATCCGCACCGCCGATCACTTCGGCGAGCTTGCGCGCATCGGTTTCCTGCGCGAAGCGCGACTTGGCCGGGTCCATCAGCGTGGTACGGCCGCGATAGACAACGCCTTCGATGTCGGTCACCCACACGTTTTCCACCGGCAGCCCGAGGTCGACCAGCAGGTCCAGACACGCCAGCGCGGCCGCACCGGCGCCCGACGTCACGACCTTCACTTCCTTGATGGATTTCCCGACGACCTTCAACCCGTTGATGAACGCGGCGGAAACGGTAATGGCCGTGCCGTGCTGATCGTCGTGGAAGACGGGAATCTTCATGCGCTCGCGCAGCTTCTGCTCGACGGTGAAGCATTCCGGCGCCTTGATGTCCTCGAGGTTGATGCCGCCGAACGTCGGTTCGAGGCCGGCAATGATGTCGATCAGCTTGTCCGGGTCGGTCTCGTTGATCTCGATGTCGAACACGTCGATGCCCGCGAACTTCTTGAACAGGACGGCCTTGCCCTCCATCACCGGCTTCGACGCGAGCGGGCCGATGTTACCGAGGCCCAGCACGGCGGTGCCGTTCGTAATCACGCCCACCAGGTTGCCGCGGCTCGTGAAGCGGTGCGCCTGCAGCGGATCGGCGGCGATCGACTCGCACACGCTCGCCACGCCGGGCGTATAGGCCAACGCCAGATCGCGCTGCGTCACCAGCGGCTTGCTCGCGACGACCGAGATTTTCCCGGGGGTCGGAAACTCGTGATAGTCGAAGGCGGCCTGCTGCTGTGTCTCTGTCTGTTTCATGTTTTGGTCCCGGCGTGGGCGCCAGGCCAGTCCCGGCGCGATCCATGAAGGGGATTCTAAGGACCCACCATAACGTGATGATTCTGTTTTAATATCGGTCCATCACTTTTTCCTAATGAATACATGACCAGTCAATGAATTTTGACGCAAACGACGTGGTCAGGCGGCTTGGCGCGCGTCTGAAGATCCGGCACCTGGTGCTGTTGCTGCAGATTCAGCAGCACGGATCGCTGACACGCGTGGCCGAGCACATGGCGAGCAGCCAGCCGGCCGTGACGAACGCGCTGTCCGAACTCGAGAGCATGTTCGGCACGCCGCTGTTCGAACGCTCGTCGCGCGGCATGCGGCCCACCGCGCTCGGCGCGGTCGTGCTCGAACGGGCGAAGGCGATGATCAAGGATCTCGACCACCTCGCCCGCGAGATGGAGGCCGTCGCCGCCGGGCATGCGGCCCATCTGCACATCGGCGTGATTCCATTCATCTCCGGCCAGATGCTGTCGGCCGCGCTGAAGCGGCTGCAAGCGCGCATGGAACGGCGCCTGACCGTGACGATTCACGAAGGCACCAGCGATCAGTTGCTGCTGCAACTCCGGGATCACAGCGTCGACATCGTGATCGGCCGCGCGTCGTCGGCGATCGATCTCGGGCAGGTCTCGTTTGAAGTGCTGTATCAACAGCAGCCGCGCATGATCGCGAGCCGGCGGCTGGCCGCCAAGCTCGCCCGCACGCCGCTGGACTGGCACAAGCTGCACGCGCTCGACTGGATTCTCGGCGCGCCGCATACGCCGATGCGCGAACAGGTGACCGACCTGTTCCTGTCGGCCGGCATCGCGCCGCCCGTGCCGATCGTCGAAAGCTATTCGTCGAAGCTGATCGGCGAAATGATCGCGTCGAGCGACGAGGCCGTGTCGATCGTGCCGGCCGACATCGCGGAGGAACTGGTGCGGATCGCCGGCGTGGCGATCGTGCCTTATTCGCTGGTGTGGACGTTGCCGCCGATCGCGCTGTTCACGCGCTCCGCCGATTCGCAATCGCCCGCGCGCGATCTGCTCGTCGACGCGCTACGTGCGGTGTGCAAGGAGACGTACGGGGACGCGCAGCGATAGCGCGTTACTTGCCCGCCGCAAGGCGACGCAAGATTTCCGCACGCTCGGCGGCCAGCACGTGGTCTGAACCCTCGCCTCTGTCGTAGCGTATGCTCGTGCGGTAGGAAAAGCGCTTCGCGTATTGACTGGCGGCGGGATCGAACGCCCATGCGTCGACGTCGAAGAAGTGCTTGCCGAAATGATCTTCGTCCTTGCCCCATACGTAGTCGGCCCGGACAAACAGCGGATACGGCGACACCTCCGGCAAATTCCACATCGCACGATCGGCCATCTCCGTCTGGGTGACATTCGGCATCAGGTTCTCGATCTTGCCGTTCGCGCCGACCCGCAGCACGGCCACGCGCTCCAGCATCCCGCTGCCGCCGCCCGAGAACATCCCCGAGAAGAACACCCACGAGCCGCCGGACGCAATCGGCAGCCGCTCGGACCGTGGATTCAGGCCGAACTGGTACAGCTCCTTCGAGGAATGAGGAAGCGGCGCCGGCGGCATCTCGAAGCACGGCGCACGGTCGGGCAGCACGCAGAGCCTCACGCCGGAGAGCGGAAGCCCGTCGCCGTCTAGCTTGCCTTCCGTCTGAGTGAAGCGCGGAAATGCGGTTTCGCGCGGCGCTGCTTGAACGCAGGCGATGCCGACGAGCGCCATGCTTGCGATCGCCGCGAGCGTTTTACCGATCCAGCGCATCACGCCTCCGCCCGATGACACACCACCTCGATATTGTGTCCATCCGGCCCGATGACGAACGCCGCGTAGTAGTTCGCGTGATAATGCGGCCGCAGCCCGGGTGCGCCATTGTCTTCCCCGCCAGCCGCCAGCGCCGCGCGATGGAACGCATCGACTTGCTGCCGCGTGTCGGCCACGAACGCGATGTGGAGATGCGCCGGTTTCTCGTCGGTCGGGAACAAACATAGCGAAGACTTGCTGGGCAGGCCGATCTCGATTCCGTACGACGGCTCGCGTTCCCCGACAATTTCGGCCCCCAGCGGTTCGAGTGCCTTGAGGAAAAACGCCTTGCTTGCGGCGTAGTCGCTGACGCCGAATTTGACGTGGTCAAACATGAGTTCTCCCCGGATGAATGGGTGTGCCGGCGCGCGTGTGCGAGACCGTCAGGTGGTTCGGTCCCGGCGAATCGGACAGATGATACGGGAATCGCGATGCCCGATGCCAATCTACGGTCACGCAATGCGCCGACATCCTGTGCGCCCTCGCACACGCCGAAGCGGTCGTCCGCGGCTGCTCAGGTCGCGGTAGCAAACACCGGCTGATTCCTGACGCTCTCACGTTCGAGCATTCTCGCGTACCACGCACGAAGCGCTTCGCACTCCTCAGGCACCGGCAGCTTCACGAGCATCGCAAAGATCAAACCGCCGATGACGGTGATGTCGGCCATCGTGAACGTCTCGCCCGCAACATACGGTTGCCGTTGCAGAACGGCATCGAAGTAGCGCATGCCCCTCAGCGCCTTGTCGCGCTGACGGAATCCCCACTCCGGGTTTTGATACGTCTCCACGTCGGGCCCCAGGCCCGGCGTGCCGTGATGGAAATAAACGCTGATCGCGTCGAGCAGCTCCAGTTCCGCACGTTTGCTCATCATATGGATGATGCCCTTTTCGCGTGGCGTGCTGCCAGTCAGCGTAGGTACGCCATCGAGCGTATCGAGATACTCGGTAATGGCCGTGCACTCGGCAATGCAGGTTCCATCATCGAGCTCGAGCACCGGCAACGTACCCGAATAATTCTTGCTGGCGATGAACTCGGGCTTTTTATGCTCGCCCTTGTAAAGATCGACCATCATGAACTGGACGCGCGATTGCAGCCCCTTTTCGGCCAGCGCGATGCGCACGCGTGTCGGATAGGGCCCTGTCGGGAAATCGTGGATCTTCATCAAGGGCAGTCGGGTTGTATCGAAATCGACGTTACTGGAAGTCATTTCAGGAGCGCTCCGTGGTCAGTTACAGGGGGATCGGGCGATGCGGAAACACGTCGCCGACAAATCTACCTAACGTTTGTTAGGTTAACCATATAAGGTACAATCCGGGGTGTCAACATCCATTTCCTGCGCGCGGAGGCTGAAACGGTGACGAACGACGCGAGCTCGAACTCGAACTCGAACTCGAGAGAAAGAATTCTGGCAGCCGCCACGAGGCTCGCGCAGGCGCACGGCTACGGCGGCTTGAATTATCGGGATCTCGCCAACGAGGTGGGCATCAAGGCCGCGAGCATCTACCACCACTTCGACAGCAAGGCCGATCTCGGCGCCGCCGTAGCGAGGCGCTATTGGGAGGATGCAGCGGCGGCGCTGGACGACATGCTGGCCAGATCACGCGATCCGCTGGACTGCCTGCGCCGCTATCCGGACACCTTCCGCAAGGCGCTCGAGACCGGCAACCGCCTGTGCCTGTGCAGCTTCATGGCCGCCGAAACCGACGATCTGCCGGACGTCGTGATGAAAGAAGTCCTGGCCTTCGCCGACGTGAACGTGGCGTGGCTCAGCAAGGTGCTGTCCGCAGCGGCAGTGGTCGGCGCTCGGGAGAGCAAACCGCGGGCACGGGCGATCTTCGCCGCCATCGCCGGCGCTCAGCTCATCGCGCGGAGTCGCGCCGATCTCTCGCTCTATGACGCGCTGATCGACAATTATCGTAAAGCGGGGCTTTTGCCGGCGTAGCGGGGTAACGGTGACGCGGCTTCGGATGATGTCGGACGTTCGTGAACGCGCGATGTTCGATCGGGTGACCCCGGCTGACCTGGATTCCGTCGCCGATGTGTGCTGCCGGGCCGCCGCGATCATCAGCGTACCGAATTGACAGGCTTTTCGTAAAGCGACCAGACAATACCGTCCGTTTTCAATCCGACGCGGACAAAGCCAATCGACTCGTAGTAAGCACAGAGCTTCGTGTTTTCGGCGCCGCAGTCGAGTCGAAGCAAACGCCGGTTCAAGCGGCTCACCTCATGAGCGCACCAGTCGAGCATGAAGCCGCCGAGCCCGAACCCGTCGAAACCTTGCCGTACACAGAGGCCATGCACGTAGCCTGCAATCGGCGCTTGAGGCCCCCAGTGCCTGTCCTCGTCGAAGTCGAGCGAGAACGTGCCGATCAGCGCGCCATCCTGTTCGACGACGTACACGGCCTTCTCGGCGATGTGGTTTCGCACCCACCGTTCCGAGAAGCCGTCGCCTTCCTTGCCCCACACGTAGTCGCCGTGCGCGACCTTCTTGGCGTGTGCATCATTCCGGATCTGTGTCAGCACCGGAACATCGTCTACTGTCGCCTTGCGGACGCTTTTCGAAACCATCGCTCGTTTCCTCGTTGAGCCAGAGTGACCATCCCGGCGCGCCCCGTGACTGAGCTGACGCTAGCCGCGCGCCCGGCACGCGTGCTGTTTTTATCTAGCGCCGCGCTAGTCATGGCTCACTTGCTTAAGCCACGCGTTCAGTTCACGCGTACGATCACGTGTTCTGTCGATTTGGCAAGTCAGTAGATCAAGATCCCGATCCGCGCCTGCCTCGTTTATCAAATACCAAGCGGAACACTCGTTGTCGAGAAAACGGATCCATTGCCGCTGAGCCGCGACAAATTTCACCTTGAGTGCAGGGTAGTCGACGTACTCGTCACGCGGCCGAGACAGCGACTTCAAAATCTTTTGGTAAGTTCGGTTCAATTCGTCATCTACGCTCTGAAATTCATCTTGGCTACGCTGCTGCAAGCACTCGCGAGCCACGCTATCCGGTGTGCAGCTCTGCGCTTGCGCAGCAGTGAACCACGACAATGTCAGTGCCATGGCGATGCCGTGCACCGCGCGACGAGGGCTAAACACCGATGCGCGAATATGCATTCTTGCTCCCATTCCCGTTTTCCCATTCATATGGCGATCGGAACAATTCTCGCGTCGATCGCGTTCGACAAAATCTCCGTCGGAAACCCACCGTCTACGGATGAAAAGTCTCGCCCCGCTTGAGCATGTCGATGAATTCCGCGATTTTGCGCGCCCGTGTTTCCGGCTTCCTGGCATTCTGTATCCGAAACAGGATCGCATAGCGATTACGGCTGTTCAGCGTCGCGAAAAACTTCCCGGCTTTCGGATGGGCATCCAACGCTGCCTGCAAGTCGTCCGGCACGCTCGAGTTGCTGGCCGACGTATAAGCAGCCTCCCAGCGGCCGTCCTTCCTCGCCTTCTCGATCTCGCCCATGCCGGCCGCGCGCATTCTGCCTGCGGCGATCAGCGCTTCGGCCTTGTCCTTGTTGAGTTTGGACCAGATGCTTTTCGCCGAGCGCGGGGTAAAGCGTTGCAACCAGTATTGCTCGCTCTCGCCCTTCTTTTGGCCATCGATCCAGCCGTGGCAAAGGGCACTTTCCACCGCCTCTTCATAGGTGACGGTTCGCTGCCCCGCGCCCTTTTTCGCGAGCCGCAGCCATGCTCCGGTCGACGTGCCGCCGTTCCGGCCCAACCAGCTTTCCCATTCGGCTTGACTCGCAAACGTCAGAGCGTCTTCGGCCATGTCACGATCCTAATGGTTGCGTTCTCAACGACTCAAAAGCCGCCACGCAACGAACGCGCGACGACCACCGGAGCCATCGATTCCACAACACTGCGTCAAAAAATCCGGTTCAACGCATCGGCAAACCGCTTCACCGCGCCATCGACATCATGCAGCTTGTCGAGACCGAACAACCCGAGCCGGAAAGTCTTGAAATCCGCCGGCTCGTCGCATTGCAACGGCACACCGGCCGCGATCTGCAAACCGACGTCGGCGAACTTCTTCCCGGTGCGAATACCGTCATCGTCCGTATAACTGACCACGACACCCGGCGCCTCGAACCCCTTCGCGGCCACGCTCCTGAACCCCTTCTCCGTCAGCAGCGCGCGAATACGCTCGCCGAGTTCGAGCTGCTCCGCCTTTACCTTGTCGAAGCCGTACGCGTCGGTTTCCTTCATCACGTCGCGCAGCGTCGTGAGGCTGTCCGTCGGCATCGTCGCGTGATACGCGAACCCGCCGCCCTCGTACGCTTCCATGATCTGCAGCCACTTGCGCAGATCGCACGCGAAGCTGGTGCTGGTCGTCGAATCGATGCGCTCGCGCGCGAGCGGGCTCAACATGACCATCGCGCAACACGGCGACGCGCTCCAGCCCTTCTGCGGCGCACTGATCAGGATATCGACGCCGCTCGCCTGCATGTCGACCCACACGGTGCCCGACGCGATGCAATCCAGCACGAACATGCCGCCGACCGCATGCACCGCGTCGGCCACCGCGCGCAGGTACGCGTCGGGCAGCATGATTCCGGACGCGGTTTCGACGTGCGGCGCGAACACGAAATCGGGTTGGTTTGCGTGAATCGCGGCGACCACTTCGTCGATCGGGGCCGGCGCGTACGCGGCCTGCCTGCCGGCTTCGACCGGGCGCGCCTTCAGCACCGTCGTTTCGGACGGAATGCTGCCCATGTCGAAAATCTGCGACCAGCGGAAGCTGAACCAGCCGTTGCGGATGACGAGGCATTTCTTGTTCGTCGCGAACTGTCGCGCCACGGCTTCCATGCCGAACGTCCCGCTGCCCGGCACGATCGCGACCGACTTCGCGTTGTAGACTTTTTTCAGCGTGGCGGAGATGTCGCGCATGACGCCCTGGAAGCGCTGCGACATATGGTTGACCGAGCGATCGGTGTACACCACCGAATATTCGAGGAGCCCCTCGCGGTCAACATCGGGAAGTAAACCTGGCATGCTCGCCTCCGGTGAAAGATGAACGATGGAATCAGGACAAGCAGCGTCTTCGATTCGATACTGCTCTGCACCATGCAACTGCGTCATTTCCTCGACGAAAGCCGATTCTAACGAACGCCGCCGGCCGATTGGCGCATATTTTTGTCGGCTCCCGGGCTCGGTATTCGTCGAGGCCGGCCCGTGCCGCGCACATCGCCCTGTTCCGTGTAAGGATTAACGACGCGTAAGGCAACGGCCGCCTAACATGTCGACCAGCCCCCTTCACGACGGAATTTACGATGACCCCTTCTCCCGCATCGTCACGGCAGTCGTCAACCGATCCCGCGCTCGCCGAGCGCATCGACGCGGTCCTGTCCCGCCAGCTCGATACGCAACGCCTCGTCGGCGCGGTCGTCCTGGTCGCTCGCGACGGCGCGCTCGTCTATCGTCGCGCGGCCGGGTTCGCGGACCGCGAATCGCGTACGCCGATGCGCGAGGACACGCAGTTCCGGCTCGCGTCGGTCACGAAGCCGATCGTCTCGGCGGCCGCGATGGCGCTCGTCGCGCAACGCAAGCTGTCGCTCGACGAAGCCATCACGCGCTGGCTGCCCGAATTCCGCCCGGCGCTGCCCGATGGCAGCGTGCCGGCGATCACGGTGCGCCAGTTGCTCGTGCATACCGCCGGCCTCGACTATCGCTTCAACGAAACCGACGCGAACGGCCCCTATGCGCGTGCGGGCATCTCCGACGGGCTCGACGGCGCCTCGATCACGCTCGCCGAAAACCTGCGCCGGATCGCAAGCGTGCCGCTGCTGTTCGCGCCCGGCACCCACTGGAACTATTCGCTGTCGATCGACGTCATCGGCGCGCTGATCGAAGCCGTCTGCGGCGTGCCGCTCGCCGATGCGATCGATGCGCTCGTGTTGCGCCCGCTCGGCGCGCGCGACACGGGCTTCGTCGCACGCGATCCCGCGCGGCTCGCCACGCCATACGTGAACGACACGCCGCAGCCGCACCGGCTCGCGGAGAACGAGACGGTGCCCATCGACGAAGGGTTCGTCGGCGTCACGTACTCGCCGTCGCGCGCGCTGAATGCACAAGCGTTCCCGTCGGGCGGCGCCGGAATGGTCGGCACCGCGGGTGACGTGTTGACGGTGCTGGACACGCTGCGCGCGGGCGGCGGCGCGATCCTGCCGGCCGAACTGGTCGACGAGATGGGACGCGTGCAGACCGGCGATTTCGAATTGCCGGACCTGCCGGGCGCGGGTTTCGGGATCGGCTTCTCGGTGCTGCGCGACCCGCAGGCGGCCGCGTCGCCGGAATCCGTCGGCACGTGGCGCTGGGGCGGCGTCTACGGTCATTCGTGGTTCGTCGATCGCGCACGCGGGCTCACCGTCGTGTCGCTGTCGAACACGCTCTACGAAGGGATGAACGGGCAGTACACGCTCGATCTGCGCGATGCCGTCTACGGCGCCGGCTGACGCACGCAACGAAAAAAGGCCCGACAGCGTCGGGCCAACGGGTTTGAGACACAAGGAGAATCCCGCCCACTCCATACCGGGCGGTCACGCCGCACGACACTACACGACGTTCTTTTCGACGATCGGCCGGTTTTCCAGCACACGCGCCCAGCCGAGCGACGACAGGTCGAGCGTGTCGTAACGCCCGCCCAGAATGAGTTCACTGACGCCGCGCCCGGTCGCCGGCCCCTGCTGCAGCCCGTGGCCGCTGTAGCCGTTCGCGAACACGACGTTGTCGAGTTCGGGGTGGTAGCCGATGATCGCGTTGTGATCGAACACGTTGTACTCGTAGTAACCGGACCAGCAATTCTCGACGCGCAGCGCCTCGAATTCCGGCACGCGGTGCGCGAGCGTCGGCCAGATCACGTCGTCGAACAGGTCGTGGTCGACTTCGTCGAGCGGCAGGTCGTCCGGGTCGCGATCGGGGCTCGGCGACGTGCCGCAGATATACGTGCGCCCTTCCGGCCGGAAATACACGCCGGTCGGATCGATCAGCAGCGGGCAATCGGCGAGCTTCGCCGGCGACGACACGTTGAAGATGCTGCGCCGCCGCGCATACACCGGGATGTCGATGCCCATCATCGACGACAGCGTGCGCGTCCATGCGCCGGCCGCGTTGACGAGCGTGTCGCACGCATGGCGCTCGCCGTCGCCCGTCACGACATGCGTGATCTTGCGGCCGTCGCGCACCACGTCCTTCACGTCGGCCGGCACGTAGCGCGCACCCAGCGCCTGCGCCTTCTTGCGCAGCGCCTGCACGAGCCCGTAGCCGTCGAACCAGCCTTCGCCGCTGGCTCCGTACGCGCCCGACACGAGATCGTCGACGTTCAGCCACGGAAACTTCGCGCGCAGCGCGTCGCCGTCCAGCAGCCGGATATCGGCGCCGAGACGCGTCTGCAGCGCGTGGTTCTCGCGCAGCGTCGCGTCGCCGGCCGGCGTCGCGAGAAACAGGTAGCCGCCTTCGTGCAGATCGATCGACGGCCGGTTGCCATCCACTTCGAGCCGTTCGCCGATCGTGCGCAGGAAGTCGATGCCGAACAGCGACATCTCGATCGACAGCGGCGTGGAGAACTGCTGGCGAATCGACGCGGCCGACAGCGCCGACGACGATCTGGCATAGGTGGGGTCGCGCTCGATGACGGTCACGGCGACCGTGGGATCGGTGGCGCGCAGGAAATAAGCGATCGAGCTGCCGATCACACCACCGCCGACGATGACGACTTGAGAACTCACGACTGACTCCGGTTGCACGTAAAAGGCTCAGGGCCTGTGGATGATGCGTGCCGCGACTCGCGCGGCGTCGCGGGGCAAGCTTCGCGGGCGATCGCTTCGGCTATTTCAGCACGTCCGGCATCGCCGCGAAAGTCCGCGCGCAGGGTGCGTTCAGTCCGCCGATTTCGTCGTGACGGGCTGCCACGCGGCGTTCTTCACTTCATACAGCGTCGAGCTCGGGTTTTTCAGGTCGCCCGTGCTCGTGAACGCGATCGTGCCGGTGATGCCGTCGTAGCGCGTGCCCTTCAGCGCGCCGTTGAAATCGGCCGGCTTCGTCGAGTTCGCCTTCTGCATCGCGTTGATCGCGATCCACGTCGCGTCGTACGCGAACGGTGCATACGCGAGCATGTCGACGCCGTACTTCTGCTTGAATTTCGTTTCGAACAGCTTGCCCTTCGCGAGACGCGACAGCGGCTGCCCGTATTCCCACACCGACGCGCCTTCGGCCGCGTTGCCGGCGAGCCTGATGAAATTCGCGTTCATCACGCCGCCTCCCGCGAGGAACTGCGCGCGAATGCCGAGCTGGCGCATGCGCTTCACGAGCATCGCGGCCTGGGCGTCGAGGCCGCCGAAGAACACGAGATCGGCGTTGGCGCTCTTGATCTTCGTGAGCTGCGCGCTGAAGTCGACGGCCTTGTCGTTCGTGAATTCGCGCGCGACGATCGTGCCGCCGTTCGCCTTCACGGCCTTCTCGAATTCGTCGGCTTCGCCCTGGCCGAACGCGGTGCGATCGTCGATGATCGCGATGCGTTTCGCCTTCGTCACGCTCGCGGCATACGTACCGGCATTGCCGGCGTTCTGCGTGTCGGTCGCGATCACGCGGTACACGCTGTCGAGCCCGGCGCGCGTGATGTCGGGATTGGTCGCCGACGGGGTGATCATCGGAATGCCGGCCTTCGCGTAGATCTTCGACGCGGGCAGCGTCGTGCCCGAATTGAAGTGGCCGATCACGACGGCCACCTGCGCGTCGGCGAGCTGCTGCGCGGCCTGCACGCCGGTGCGCGGATCGCTCTGATCGTCCTGCGACGCGACGACGAATTTCACCGGCTTGCCGCCGACGGTCGTCCGCGCGGCATTCGCTTCGTCCACCGCCATGCGCACGCCGTTCTCGATGTCCTTGCCGTACGCGGCGCCGCCGCCCGTCAGCGGGCCGGCCACGCCGACCTTGACGATCGTCTCCTGCGCATGGGCCGCGCCCGTCTGAAACGCGAGAAGCACGGCGGTCAGTGCGACGCCGGAAAGCGAACGAATGCGGAACGTCATGGCAGTCCTTCTTGTGAGAGTCGGGATGCAACGCGCGATCGGCACGCGTCGGCAACCTCCTGCGCGCCGGTGATGTCTTGTGCTGCCGACGCGCAATGCGCGCGACCGGCTCGCCGATCACCGCGGTTCCGTCTCCGAAGAACCTTTCATCGCGAAAGAGGTGAATGGATTGTGGGTAGCCAATACCCGTGCCGCAAACGAAATATCGGAACTACGTTGTGAGGATTTGTCATCAAGTTCCGGATTCATGGCCGATCCGCGGCCCGTACGACGGTGGGCCGTGGATGGAGGCGTTCCGAGGGGGAATGGCGGTCGCTTCGCCCAGTAAAGGCCGGCGCGGTCATGCCGGCAACGCATCATCGTCGCGACGCGTCCGGCCTTCGCGACGCCGACGGCCGGCGCCGCGTCATCGGTCAGTGCCGATCGGTGCCCGTGTGGTGGCGCACCGCATCGGCCGCCTCGCCGGCCTTCTCCTGAAGCTTGCCGGCCTGCTGTTCGGCCACGCCTTCCGCTTCGGTCTCGCGGTCGCCCGTCACCTTGCCGAGTGCTTCCTTGACCGAACCCTTGACCTGCTTGAGCTTGCCTTCGATGCGATTCCTGTCCATGGTCTTCTCCTGCGATGGTTGAGGAAAGCCGGCAATGCAGCGGCCTGCGCGGCACCGCCGAGCGGACAGGATCGCAAGCCGGCGCCGCGCGCGGCAGATGCGGATGCACCAGTGCGCATGGTGCATTCGCACCCGAACACCGTCAGTCCTTGTCCTTGGCGCCGCCCTTGTCGCCACGCGCGCCGTTCGCTTCGGCCGCGGCCGCGCCGACGATCCCGCGCTCGCGCGCCCAGACGATCGCCTCGGCGCGGCTGTGCACGTCGAGCTTCGCGTAGATCGTCGCGACGTGATTGCGCACGGTGTTCGGCGCCAGCCCGAGGCGACCGGCGATCTCCTTGTCGGCGAGGCCATGGCACAGCAGGTCGAATACGTCGCGCTCGCGCGCGGTCAGGTCGGACAACTGCGCGCCCGCATCCGGCGCATTCGCGCGCCGCACGTTCGCGAGCTTCTCGATCAGCGTGCGGCTGAACCACGACGCATCCTGCATCGCGGTCTCGATCGCATAGACGAGCTCCATCTCGGTGCGCTTGCGGTCGCTGATGTCGAGCAGCGCGACGAGCAGGCAGTCGCGCCCGTGAATCGCGACGGGGTCGGCCGACACGACGCAATCGCGGACGTCGCCGTCGCGCGTGCGGATCTGCACGTCCGCGTTGCGCACGTTGCCGTCGCGCACGAGCCGGCCTTCGATGCGCGGCCATACGCCGCGTTCGGCCCACAGCCCGATCTCGTCCGCGGATTTGCCGAGCAGGTCCGCCTGCGCGTGGCCCGTCATCGCGGCAAACGCGTCGTTCACGTCGAGCAGCTCGAAACGGTCTGCCGTGACGATCGCCATCGCGACCGGCGCCATCCGGAAGGCCGTCGCGAAGCGTTCCTCGCTTTGCATCAACGCGCGCTCGGCCTGCTTGCGCGGCTCGAGATCCATGAACGTGAACAGCATGCACGCCTCGCCGTTCATGTCGATCGGCTGCCCGGCGACGACCACCGCCTTGGTGCTGCCGTCGGCCAGTTTCAGCACGGCTTCCATCTGGGGGATCGTCGCGCCTTCGCCGAGCCGCTCGATCGCCAGCTCACGCCGCTCGGCCTGTTCGAGCACGTCGACCTCGTATACCGAGCGGCCGAGCACGTCGTCGCGTGCGTGGCCCGTCATGTCGAGGAAGCCCTGGTTGACCTTCACGTAGCGCAAGTCGTCGAGCCGGCAGATCACGGCCGGCGCCGGATTCGCGTTGAAAGTGCGCTCGAACCGCTCCTCGGCGCTCGCCCATTCGGTCGCGTCGTGCAGCACGAGCGCGAGGCAGTCCGGTGCGCCGGCCGCGTTCGTCAGCACGAGGCTGCGGATGCGGTGAACCCAGCTCAACGACTCGTCGGCGGCCGATTCGACCTCCACCGTCACGTCGCTGAACTCCTCGCCGGCGATCACGCGATCCATCGGATAGTGGCCGTCGCGCACCGGATGGTTGTTCCGGTAGCGCAGCCGGAACCGCTCGCGATATTCGGTGACGTCCGCGCCGAGCGCCTTCAACTCGGTCACGCCGTGCATCGCGAGCGCGGCCTCGTTCGCCCAGACGATCCGCTGGTCGGGCTCGATCAGGATCACGCCCTCGGTGAGCCCCGCGATGATCTGGTGCAGCTGGCGCCGGTCGGTATGCGACTTGAGCACCTGTTCGTCTACTGGTTCGTTCATCGATTCGTTGTCCCTGTCGTCAAACATGAGCGTCAACCGTGCGCCGGCCGGGCGCCCGTTGCAGCGTCACGCGCCGGCCGGCGGGTGCGGCGATGATCACGTGCGGCGCAACGGCGCGACAGGCGCGGATGCACTATCTCGAATAGTACATTCGCACGCCGCCCGCGTTTCGTGCGGCGCCCCGCCAAACGGCACAGTGCGACCCGCGCGCCGTTCGCGCCGCATTGCCGCGTCACGGTCACGTCGTGTGCCCGCCCGTACGTTCCGTCCCCCGGTGCAAACGCACTAGCCGATCAGGTGAATTTGCGCGATGTCCGCTCGCGTTCGCGTCGGTACGCTGGTACTGCATCGACGCTTATGCGCCGCCCTTTCATACCGCAGAGGAGGACACCGGATGAAATTGCAACAGACACCCGATCCGACGCGGCCCGAGCCGGCCCCGGACCGTCCGCCCGAACCGGCGCCCGGCACCGATCCGCCGGTGCCGCTGCCGCCCGACGTGCCGCGCCCGGACATGCCGCCGCGCGAACCCGGCTACGACACGCCGATCGCCCGCTAACGCGCGGGCGTGCACGGGAACGATCCGTGCTCCCCGAGTAATTGATTCAACCCGCCAATCGAAGGAGAACATCAATGAACAAGACCTCGCACCTTTCGACGCTGCTCGCCGTCAGCGCGGCTTTCCTGCTTTCCGCCGCCCCGCTCACGAACGCGCACGCCCAGGCCTCGTCGACCGACAGCGGCATGGCGACCGAATCGAACCAGCCTGTCACCGACACGTGGATCACGACCAAGGTGAAGGGTGAACTCGCCACGACGGATGGCGTGAAGAGCACCGACATCAGCGTGAAGACGGTGGACGGCGTCGTCACGCTCACGGGCGTGCTGCCGACGAAGACTGCCGTGAAGAAGGCCGTCGCCGTGACGCGCGCCGTCAAGGGCGTGAAGCACGTCGACGCATCCGGCCTGAAGGCGAAGGCCTGAGCTATCCCGCGGCCGACCGCCGCACTTTTCTCCCCTTACACAAGGAGCACACCATGAACGAAGACAAGATCAAGGGCCAGTGGAAACAGCTCACCGGCAAGCTGAAGGCCAAATGGGGCAAGCTGACCGACGACGATCTCGCGGTCGCGGAAGGCAATCGCGATTATCTGGCCGGGAAGATCCAGGAGCGTTACGGGATCGCCCGCGACGAAGCCGAGAAGCAGTTGAAGGAATTCGACCGCGAGCTGTAACGCGCCAGTCGTCTCACCCGGCCGCGACGCGCGATGCGTCGCGGCCACGCGGAGGACAACGACATGGGCAAATATCTGATCGCATGGCTGCTCGGTGTACCGATCGGGCTGCTGGTGCTGTTTTATCTGGTCACGCACCTCTTCTGATGCACGCGACGCCCCGTCGACGAAAATGGGCCGACGGCTGAAACCAGCCGCCGGCCCGTCTGCTTTTGCATGCGGTACGCGATGCGTCGCGCTTACTTCGCCGCGTTTGCCGTCATCTTGAAGATGCCTTGCGCGTTGCCCGCGTCGAAGCGCAGGTCGGTCACCCAGCGACGCGCTGCCTGATCGAACGTGCGCTTGCGCGTGATGAACTCGTAGAACGAGCCCGGCACGTTGCGCTTCACCGTGCCGCCGTCGCGGGTACGGAACTCGCGCTCGACCGTATCGGCGCGATAGGCTGTCTGGAATACGCGGCCTGAGCGCGAGCGCTCGACTTCCGGCTTCATCGGTCGCCCCTTCGCCTTCTCGTCGTCGGACAGCTTGAACACGTCGGCGACGCGGTCGGTCGCGTGATTGAACGCATTGCCTTCGGTCGCGATCCACGCCATTTCCGCCGACTCCATCAGCAGCGTCTCGTAGTCGAGTTCGCTCGGCACGTCGTGCTGGCGCGCGAACGCGCCGACGATCTCCGGCAGCAGCGCGTGCGCGGCTTCCAGCGACAGCCAGCCTTCGCGCTCGACTTCCCACAGCAGCGCGACGGCCGCCGGCGACAGCGGATCGCGCGACGAGCCGACGACGTTCGTCACGGCCTGCTGGAATTCCTTCGAGAAGCGCTCCGGATGCAGTTCGCTGACGAAGAACTGCGCGATTTCGTCCGGCGCGTCTTCATGCGCATACGCGCGACCGGTCATGCCGAGCTTGTCGAGCGGGTAACGGCCGTTCAGGCGAAAGCCGAGCGGACGCAGGATGCGCGTGAACGCGGCCTCGCCCGGCGGCAGCGCGCCCGTGTGCGGCCAGCGCACCGTGCGCAGCGCGCCGTGGTCGAAATAGACGGAGCCGCCGCGTTCGATCGCGTCGGCCGTATATGCGCGGCCGTTCGCCGAACGCTCGAGCAGCCCTTCGAACAGCGCCATGTTCATCGCCTGCGCGATTTCCGCGCGCGTCACGATGCCGTCTTCCCATTCCTCGAGGATGGCCGGCATGTTGAGGGTCGAGAACAGGGCGTCGGTTTTCGCCTGTCCCAGCAGCTTCGTCAACAAGCTGTCGATATTCGGATTGCGCATCAGGATTCTCGTGTCGGGGGACCCGCCGGCAATCGTGCCGGCCACTCGTCGGCCGGCCGCCCGCGGGCGCCTGACCTTGCACGGGAAGCATTATTCAAAGGGTTGCAGCGGGGCGTAAAGCGAGATTAAATTGAGACGTGATGAGTTTTTGGAATTATCAGCCGCTCTTCGCTGGTGCGTCACCCGGCGCCGCGGGCCAATTCGTCAGATCAATCGAGCATCATGCGCAAATTCAAGATCCCCAACATGGGCGCGCTGGTGGCTTTCGAAGCCGCCGCCCGCCACGAGAGCTTCACGCACGCGGCCAAGGAGCTGTTCCTGACCGAAAGCGCGGTGTCGCGGCAGATCGCGACGCTGGAGGCGAGCCTCGGCGTGCGGCTGTTCGCGCGCGTGAAGCAGCGCGTCGTGCTGACGCGTGCCGGCAAGCTGTACGGCACGCAGGTGCGGCGCGCGCTGGAAGCGCTCGACCGCGACACGCTGTCGATCATCGCGCACGGCAGCGGCGGCGGTTACCTGGAACTCGCGGTGCTGCCGACCTTCGCGTCGCACTGGCTGATTCCGCGCATCAAGAGCTTCTATGACCGCACGCCGGACGTGCGCGTGAACATGGGCAGCCGCACCGACCTGTTCTCGTTCGAGGACACGCACTTCGAAGCCGCGATCCACTACGGCAAGCCGACCTGGCCCGGCACGTCGTCCGACTATCTGTTCGGCGAGGAGGTCGTGCCGATCTGCTCGCCCGCGCTGCTGAACGGGCCGGTCGAGCGCGTCGAGGATCTGCTCGCGTATCCGCTGCTCCACTCGACGACGCGCCCCGGCGCCTGGGCGCAGTGGTTCGAGACGCACGGCGTCGAGGACATCCGCACGATGCAGGGCGTGCGCTACGAACTGCATACGATGCTGATCAGCGCGGCCGCGGCCGGGCTCGGCGTCGCGCTCGTGCCGAAGTTCTTCGTCGAGGAGCAGTTGCAGCAGCTCGGCCTCGTCGTGCCGTGCGACGCGGCAACCGTCGGCGATTCGGCGTATTACCTCGTGTATCCGACCGAGTTCAGCCACAGCAAGCCGCTGGAATCGTTCCGCAGCTGGCTGCTCGAACAGGCGAGCGCGTATGCGGCGCCGGAGCGCGATGCGCGCGACGCCGACGAGGAAGATGAGGAAGACGACGAGGACGGCGAGTAACGACGCCGTCGCACCGGCGTCATCGCGCGGCGGCTGCGCATGCATGTCGCGACGGCACGTCGGCCGCCACGACCTTCACCAGCCGCGCACGATCGGGCGTTTCCAGCCCCGGGCACGCCGTCTCCAGATCGCGGATCACGAGCGTCGCGCGCCCGTCGAACCGGCATACGCCGCGGGGTTGCACGGCCGGCAGCCGTAGCGCGCGTCTCGCCTCGTGCTGGTTCGTGAAAACGATCACGCCCGCGCGTTGCGAGCGGGCGGGCAAGCGCCCCGCCGACGCGTCGTCCTCTTCGAACCACACGTCCGACCCGATCGATTCGTCGCCGTAGTCGAGCGCGTAACGCCCGGACAGCGTGATCGTCCGGTCGATCTGCATCGCATGGCAAGCCGGCTCGGCATCCGCCGGGATCGTCTGCGCGCCGGCCGCGAACGGGCCGCACGCCAGCAACGATAAAAACAGCGCGCGGGCGCAGCCGGTCATGCTCGAGACATCAATCGCGGGGCGGATCATGGGCACCGAAGCTGCGGATCATCGTGACGAAGACCCGCATCGTCGCGCACCGCGTGCGTTACATGTGCCACTTCACCGTGGCGGTCAGCGTGCGCGGATCGCCGGGCATGTTGTACAGGTCCGCGTTGCCGTGCGCGGAGATGAAGTAGCGGCGATTGAACAGGTTGTCGAGCGTGAGCGTCACATCGACCTTCTTGCTGCGATAGCCGGCGCCCAGGTTGAACACCGTGAACGACGGCAGCGTGACGAGATCGCTCGCCGACGTATAGCGCGCCGACTGGAACTGCATGCCGGCCGCCGCGTAGAAGCCGTACGGCAGCTCGCGCTTGAGCCACAGGTTCGCGCTGTGGCGCGGCATCAGCCCCGGCGTGTTGCTCGACACCGCGACGCCGGCCGCCGTCGATTGCGCGGAACCGTCCACCGTACCGTTCAGGTACGCGTAACCCGCATACACCGACCACTTCGGCGCGATCTCGCCCGTGAAGCCGAGCTCCATCCCGCGCACGTGCTGCGTGCCGATCGGCAGCGCGTAGCCGGGATTCGCCGGATCCCCGATCTGCTGGTTGGTCTGGCGCATGTCGAACAGCGCGACGCTGGCCGTCGCCTTGCCGCCGAGGTCGAAGCGCGAGCCGACTTCATACGCGGTGGTCTTCTGCGGCGCGAGCGCGGCGCCGTTCGAGAACGCGCCGGAACTGATCAGCGTGTCGGCCAGCGGCGAGAACGACTGGCTGAACGACCCGTACAGCGTGAGCCAGTCGAGCGGTTCGTAGATCAGCCCGACGCGCGGGCTCCACGCATGATCGGTACGGTCGAGATTGACGTTCGACGACGTGTAGTCGTGGCGGATCTGGTTCAGGTAGTCGAAGCGCAGGCCGGCGAGCACCTTCCAGTGTTCGGTCAGCGAGATCAGGTCCTGCGCATAGACACCCGCGAGCCCGACGACGGTCGACGCGTTCGTCTTCGCACGCGTGCCGGTCGGCACGCCCGGCAGGACGACCGGCTGCGGATTGAAGAGATCGTAGGTCGCGACCTTCGTCACGCTGTAGATCGTGTCGAACTTCTGCTGCTGCGACAGCTCCAGCCCGTACAGCAGCTCGTGGCGCATGCCGAACAGCGACGTCTTCTGCGTGAGTTCGAACAGCCCGTCGATGCCGTGATCGGTGCGCTGGCGCGTCGACTGGTCGAGCGTGACGACCGGGTGCGCGGCAGTCTTGATCGGCTCGTAGTTCACGTAGTTCTTCCGCTCGAGCGAGAAGTCGTACGCGCGGATCGCGCCGTGGAACGACAGCGAATCGTTGAAGCGGTGATCGAGCGACACCGTCGCGCTTTTCGCGGAAACGTCGTTGTACGAACTGTTCACCCCGTCGGCCGACCCGTAGTACGTGTTGATCGGCACGTCGACCGGCCGGCCGCGATACGCGGGCACCCCCTGGTCGGACGTGCGGCGGTCGTGCAGGTAGTCGAATTCGACGTTCAGCACCGTGTCGCGGTCGAGCTTGAACTGCGCGGACGGCGCGATCGCCTGCCGGTTGAGCTGGAACTGGTCGCGGAAGCTGTTCGAATTCTCGGCCGCGCCGGTCATGCGGAAGCGCGCCGCGTCGTTCGCGTTCCAGCCGAGGTCGAATTCGCCGCGCCGCTCGCCGCGCGTGCCGAGCGTCACGCCCACGTCGTTCACCGGGTTCGCCTGCGGCCGCTTCAGCACGCGATTCACGATGCCGCCCGCCGAGCCGCGCCCGTACAGCACCGCCGCCGGCCCCTTCAGCACCTCCACGCGATCGACGTTCGACAGGTCGCGGTAGTACAGCGCGTCGTCGCGAATGCCGTCGACGTACTGGTCGGTGATGCTGTTGAAGCCGCGGATCGTGATCTGGTCGCGCTGGCCGTCGCCGACCGAGAAGCCGACGCCCGGCACGTTGCGCAACGCATCCTGCAGCGACGTCGCGTTCTGATCCTCGATCACCGCGTGCGGCACGACGTTCACGGTCTGCGGCACGTCCATCAGCGACATGTCGGTCTTGGTCGCCGCACGCGAATGGCCGCCGTCGTACGACGCATGCTCGGCGGCCGCGTTGACGGAAATCGCGGGGAGGGTCGCCGCGGCGTCGGCCGCTTGTGCAAACGAAGTGCGGGCGCCGGCCAGCGACGTGGCGATCAGAAGCGCATGGCACGCGCTCGTGTTGAGTTTCATCGTGAACGTAGAAGGGGGTGAAGAAAACGGCGAACGGCAGCCCGCCGGCCGGCGCAACCGGCACGAAAAAAGCCGTGACGCCCCGTCACGGCCGGTAATGCGGCGAAATAATAAACGAGAATGATTCGTGTTTTTAGTTAATTTTCAACGTGTCGCCTGCCCGCAACGTGAACGCGCATCGCGCTCTGCATTCCTGACGAATGCCTTTCCATTTCGGGTAATCGGGCGGCCAGAATGTAATGAAAAAGAAAGAATTGATCGGTCGCCTCATGCGGCGACGATCGGTAAAAAAGCGGGATCGGGATATGGAGACGGAGAAGCGGGAAGGACCACGAAGGATCGGGTCATGCAGGCGGAGCGGATTCAACAGTCCGGTGCGCGCCGGACCGGGCAACCCCGACCCGGCGCTCCGGGCAGCCGACCTCGTATCGGCAGTGCGGCGATCTTCTTCTGTTCTTCACTACGTCTGCTCTCAGGTTCACTGCATTTTTTTCCTCGCCGCGTCGGGCCATTATCCGCTCAATTCGGGCGAAGTAAAACGTTTGCGGTTGCACCCCAGCCGTTATACCGGCGATTCGGCAACAGTCTTTCCGAATGCTTACGGTAATTGCGACGCGGTTTCCGCCATGTTGCATTCGTTGCGGCGTTCCTTTTAAATGGAACTGGTTCCATTCGTTGAATCGGCCATATTCGCGCGTGACGAGGAGTCGCGTGCGCGTCATGATGCCGATTCAGGATCGAGGATCATCCCGTTCAGGATTCGCATCGCCCGTCCTTCCCGGACACCCCGTCAAACGAGACCGTCATGCCCGATTCCGCCTCCCTGCAGCACCTGTTTCCCGCATTACAGGACATTCCCGCCGAATTCCGGCTGGCTTCGCCGATTCACCAGCGCGTGTCGCTCGTCGACGGCGAATTGCGACCGTGGGACGGCGCGACCAAGACCGTGCTGTCGCCCGTGTGCGTGCGGCAGGCGGACGGCAGCGTCGAGCAGGTCGAGATCGGCAGCTACCCGGTGATGGGCGAAACGGAAAGCGACGCGGCGCTCGACGCCGCGGTGCGCGCGTACGACGCCGGCCGCGGCGAGTGGCCGACGATGAAGGTCGAACAGCGCATCGCGTGCATGCAGGACTTCATCAAGCGGATGGTCGCGCAGCGCGAACTCGTCGTGAACCTGATCATGTGGGAGATCGGCAAGAGCCTCGCCGATTCGCAGAAAGAGTTCGACCGCACAGTCACGTACATGACGCAGACGATCGACGCGCTGAAGGAGCTCGACAACGCGAACTCGCGCTTCGTGATCGCGGAAGGCACGATCGGCCAGATCCGCCGCACGCCGCTCGGTGTCGTGCTGTGCATGGGCCCGTACAACTATCCGCTGAACGAAACCTTCGCGACGCTGATCCCCGCGCTGCTGATGGGCAACACCGTGGTGTTCAAGCCGCCTCAGTACGGCACGCTGCTGTTCGAGCCGCTGCTCGAAGCGTTCCGCGACGCGTTCCCGAAGGGCGTGATCAACACGATCTACGCACCGGGCGCGGTGGTCGTGCCGCACATGCTCGCATCGGGCAAGATCAACGTGCTGGCGCTGATCGGCTCGAGCAAGGTGGCCGATCACCTGAAGAAGCAGCACCCGAAGTCGCACCGGCTGCGCGCGATCCTCGGCCTCGACGCGAAGAACGCGGCGATCGTGCTGCCCGACGCCGATCTCGACCTCACCGTGAAGGAGTGCCTGCTCGGCGCGCTGTCGTTCAACGGCCAGCGCTGTACCGCGCTGAAGATGCTGCTGGTACATCGCTCGATCGTCGACGAATTCCTGAAGCGCTTCACCGCCGCGCTCGAACAGCTGAAGATCGGCATGCCGTGGGAAAAGGGCGTCAGCATCACGCCGCTGCCCGGCATGCACCGCACCGCGTACATGACGGATGCGATCGACGACGCGAAAGCGAAGGGCGCGCACGTCGTCAATCAGTCGGGCGGCGAGTTCAGCAAGACGCTGTTCTACCCGGCCGTCGTGTATCCGGTGTCCGAAGGGATGAAGCTGTACCGCGAGGAGCAGTTCGGGCCGATCATTCCGGTCGCGCCGTTCGACGACGTGGACACCGCGCTCGACTACGTGACGACGTCGGAGCACGGCCAGCAGGTCAGCATCTTCGGTTCGGATCCGGCGCAGATCGGCGCACTCGTCGATCCGCTCGTGAACCAGGTGTGCCGCGTGAACATCAATTGCCAGTGCCAGCGCGGGCCCGACGTGTTCCCGTTCGCGGGCCGCAAGGATTCGGCGGAAGGCACGCTGTCGGTGAGCGACGCGCTGCGCGCGTTCTCGATCCGCTCGATGGTCGCGGCGAAGCAGACCGACAGCAGCAAGCAGTTGCTCGATTCGATCGTGTCGGATCACCACTCGAAGTTCATCAATACGGGCTTCATTTTCTGAAGCGGGCTTGATCGATGCAGGCGCCTCCGTCGCACGTCGGTGCGGCGGAGGGTTTCAGGCACGCACCGTGCGGCTAGACGTTCGTCACCAGCAGCCGAATGCCCGCCACGCCGAACACGACGGCCAGACACGCTTCCATCGCGCGCCGCCCGCGCACGTACAACCGGCGCGCACCGTCCATCGAGAACACCAGCGCATAGCCGCAGAACACGAGACAGCCGATCGCGAGGCAGCCCGGCACGACGGCGCCGTGCGCGCCACCCGCGCCGTTCGACGACAGCGCGACGATCGACACCCACACGAGAATCGCCTTCGGATTGGTCAGGTGCAGCATCGCGCCGCGCACGTAGAAACGCGACAGCCGCTGCTCGCGCGCCGCGTTCGCCGCTGCCGCCGGCGGGCCCGACAGCGCCGTGCGCCCCGACTTGAACGCGAGCCACAGCAGGTACAGCCCGCCGAACACCTTGATCGCCACCAGCAGCTTCGACCACGCGAGCAGCGCGGCCGAGACGCCGAGCGCCGCCACCGTCGCCCAGAACATCGACCCCGAAATCACGCCGAGCGCGAACGCGAGCGCCGCCTTGCGGCCCTGGTTCGCAGCGACCGACATGATCGCGAGATTGCTCGGCCCGGGGCTCGCCGTGCCGATGAAATACGCGGTGCAGGCAAGCAGCAGGTTGGCGGAGAAGAAGGCGTGGACGCTCATGTCGAACCTCGCGGAGACGATCGGGAGATTGTTGGCAAACCTGCGTCGTCTGCCCATGGACAATTGCGCGGCAATTCGCTGGGCCAGTTGTGTGGCCATGCAACCGATCGCCGCGCCCGGACCGTCTCTGTTTTGAAACACCTGGCGCATGCGCCGCCGGTTCGCGCGATGCGGCAACGGGCGCTCCATGCAGTCGTTTCCCGTCGCGAACGCACGGCCGGTGTGGCCGAACCGCCCGCTACCCGCCGTTCCGGCCTTTCGCCGGCAGAAACGCACGACGCGCCCGATGTCCGCGTTACGTTACATCCGTGAAGCATTTCGCGTCGTCGAGCCGCTTCCGGCGTTCGATACCGTCTGCCTGCCGCCCATCGACACCCTCCTCGATCGCCTGCGCGATCCAGTCCCGACGGGACTCGCCGAGCGATGCCGGACCGCGGCTCAACATTACTCAACAATCGTCCGGCGGCGCTGGTACGGAATCTGCATTCCGTTCGGGCAGAAGCCGCGCCCGGTACCGCGCGGACACGAATTCACCCTCGGGCGCTCCCCCGGATCCGCCCGTACGATATGCACACGCAACGAGGCTCTCCATGGATGCGCAGCCCAACTCGTCCGATTCGTCGTTCCAGCTCTTCCTCGCGAAGGTGCTTGAACAGCCGCTGCCCGACTGGACCGAAAAACAGCAGATGGAACTCGAGATGGCGCACACGCTGTCGACGCAAATGGTCACGCTCGCCGAAGACATGCGCGGTCGCACGCCCGATCTCGCGCGCTGCCTCGTGCTGCTCCGCTACGCGAAGGTGCTCGACTTCATGCTGACGTCGCTCGCCGCGCACCGCGACATTCATCCGCAGACGCTGCGCACGCTGTTCCGACTCGCGAACCTGAAGGTCGACGACGCGTATCCGGTGTGAGCCGGCGCAACGGACCGGAGGCCGCGCACGACCGGCGCGGCCACGCCGGCCAGGCGCGATTCGCTCCGCACACGCACTGCCCGCCTGCCCCCGCGCGCAAACGGCGGTACAATCGCGCGCCATGAACGCACTTCGCCGCTTCCTGCTCCGGCCAGGCGTCGCGCGACAGTTGCTGTGGGGGTTCCTCCTCGTGACGCTGCTGTCCCGCGCGCTGATGTCGGGCGCCGTGATGCTCGATCCGGACGGTCCGGAGGCGGGCTCGGTGGTGCTGTGTTCGGGCCGCGGCCCGCTGATCGTCGCCGGCGCCGCACTGGCCGCCCGCTTCGACGCGAGCGCGCCGATCACGCCGGCCAACGATGCGCTCGCGCTCGTCGACGCGCTCAAGCATGACGCGCACGCCGACAAGGCCGCGTCCTCCGGCGACGGCGACGGCCTGTGCGCATTCGGCGCCGCGCTGTTCACCGCGCTCGCGTCGTTCGCGCTGCTGGTGCTGCTGTTTCCCGCGGCGCCGCCGCGGCGCTTCCGCGTCCACTTCTACAGTCGTCCTTTCGTGCGATCGATATTCGATGATCGCCCGCCCTCCCGCGCACCTCCCCGGTTCTGCTGAACGTTCCGCCCTGTGACGCATGCACGTCGACGTGCATGCACGTTCACGCCGTTCGTTTCGCCCGACCTGATTCACGCGTTCACCCGCATGCCCGCTTCGCGCGGGCGACGCCGCCTTGCGCTCCGTTTGCGCAGCGCGCGGCGCCGCCTGCCGCGCCGACGCATGCACGCGGGTGCGACGCACGTTGACGGCCGCCGGCCCGCGCCGGCCCCGCCGCTCGACGAAGCCGAGGAGTTCACACCATGTCGACCATCGTCGATCGGGCCATCTCGCCCGCCCATTCCGCCAGCGCCGGTTACCGGACGCTCTGGCGCTGGCATTTCTATGCCGGCCTGTTCGTGATGCCGTTCCTCGTGATCCTCGCGATCACGGGGACGCTCTACTGCTTCCAGCCGCAGATCGAGCCGCTGCTGTATCCGCACCGGCTGGTCGTCGAACCGCGCGCGACGCCGCGGCTCGATGCCGACACGCTGCTCGCCCGCGCCCGCACCGCGATGCCGGCAGGCGCAACGCCGGTTTCCGTGCAAGTTTCCTCCGCGCCGGACCGCAGCGCCGAGTATGTTTTCCGCCTGCGCGACGGCAGCCGCGAGAGCGTGTACGTGAACCCGTACGACGGCAGCGTGCTCGGCACGCTGAGCGTCGAGAACCGCTTCATGCAGGTCGACCGGATGCTGCATCGCAAGCTGCTGCTCGGCAAGACCGGCGAGTTGCTGATGGAACTCGCCGCCTGCTGGACCTTCGTGATGATCGGCACCGGCATCGCGCTGTGGTGGCCGCGCGGCGCGGCACGCGTCGGGCGCGCGCTGCAGCCCGACCTGTCGCTGCGCGGCCGGCCGCTGTGGAAGAGCCTTCATGCGACGGCCGGCATCTGGCTCGCGGCCGGCACGATCGCGTTCATCCTGTCCGGGCTGCCGTGGTCGGGCTCGTGGGGCAAGAACTTCAAGGCGCTCGCCGCGACCGTAAACCTCGGCGCGCCGGAAGGCGCGTGGGGCGGTGCGTCGGTGCGCTCGACGCGCCCGGGCGCCGCCGCGGCGGCCGGGACTGCGCGCGCGCCGGCCGCCGCCGCGTCCGGCCATCACCACGAATCGGACGAATCGATGCCCGGGATGGTGATGGACGACCTGCCGTTGCCGCAAACGCCGTGGGCGGTCGGCAACGTGCCCGTCCCGCATTCGCCATCTGCGCCGACGCCCGCGCCGCTGCCATTGGCCCGCGCGATCGCGATCGTCGCCGGGCTCGGCGTGACGAGCGGCTACACGCTCGCGCTGCCGGCCGGCACGGACGGCGTGTTCACCGCGTCGTACTTTCCCGCCGACCCGAAGGCAGAACGCACGATCTACGTCGACCAGTACAGCGGCGCGGTACTGAAGGACATCCGCTATGACGACTACGGCGCGGTATCGCGAGCGGTGTCGTACGGCACGTCGCTGCACATGGGCCGTTATTTCGGGCTCGCGAACCAGATCATCTGCGCGGTGTTGTCGCTCGGGCTGGCCGCGATGGCCGTCACGGGCACCGTGATGTGGTGGAAGCGCCGCCCGGCCCGGACGCTGGGCGCACCGTCGCGCGAACGCGGCGCGCCGCCGATGCGTGGCTGGATCGCCGGGCTCGTGCTGCTCGGCATCGTGTTCCCGTTGATGGGGCTGACGATCGTCGCGGTCTGGTTGCTCGACCGGCTGCTGTTCGGCCGCGCGGCGCGCGCCGCGGCGTGATGAACGCAAGCGCTTCCCCCATTCGAAGGAAACCGAAACAATGAAGTTCAGATTGATGCTGCCTGCCGCCGTGCTCGCGGCGCTGTCGCCGGCCGGGCAGGCACAAGCACAGGAAAACGGCGTCGACGGCACCGGCGCCACGCTCGCACCGATTCGCGTCGACGCGCAGAAGGCGCCCACGCTGACGCAACCGCTCGACACCGGCAGCCATCTCGGGCTGTCGCCGCTCGAAACGCCCGCGAGCGTCGAGCAGATCAGCCGCGCGACGCTCGACACGCGCGGCGACAGTTCGATCATCGATGCCGTGAGCCGCGCCGCCGGCATCAGCGCGTCGCCGCATCCGGGCAACGGCAACTCGGAGCTCGCCGCGCGCGGCTTCGTCGGCGCGTCGTCGGTCACGCAGCTCTACGACGGCGTGCGCCCGTACGGCGCGATCGGCGTCACGTTCCCGTTCGACACGTGGTCGGTCGACCATATCGACGTGCTGCGCGGCCCCGCTTCGGTGATCTACGGCGAAGGCGCGATCGGCGGCGTGGTCAACATCGTCCCGAAGAAGCCGACGCGCACGCCGATCCGCAACGAGCTGCAAATCGGCGGCGGCACCGAAGGCACCGCGCGGGCCGCGTTCGGCAGCGGCGGCGCGATCAACGACAAGCTGTCGTACCGCTTCGACATCAGCGGCAACCGATCGTCGAACTGGGTCGATCGCGGCAATTCGCGCAACCTGTCGGTCTCCGGCGCGCTGCGCTACGACGTGACGCCCGACCTGTACGTGACGGCCTCGTATGCGCAGGGCTTCCTGCATCCGATGCAGTATTTCGGCGTGCCGCTCGTCAACGGTGCGCGTGACCGCGCGCTCGACAAGAAGAACTACAACGTCGGCGACGCCGACATCGCGTTCCGCGACAGCTGGGCCACCGTCTCGGCGAACTGGCAGCCGAGCGACAGCCTGAACGTGACGAGCACGCTGTACCGGATGAAGAGCAACCGTCACTGGAAGGATGCGGAGTACTACACGTACCTGCCGTCGAGCGCGCAAGTGCGGCGCAGCAGCTACACCGAGATCTTTCACGACCAGGAACAATACGGCAACGTGACGACGGCCACCGTCGGTGGCGCGCTGCTCGGCATGCGCAACACGTTCTCGGCGGGCGTCGAGTTCAACCACACGACATTCCAGCACGACAACAACTCGCCGTATGCGGGCACGTCGACGGTTGATCCGTTCAACTTCGATCCGGGCAGTTTCATCAACACGGCCGGCACCTTTCCGAAGTACCGCAGCCAGTCGAACCAGTACGCGCTGTTCGCGGAGAACCGGCTCGAGATCACGCCGCGCTGGTCGGTGATCGGCGGTCTGCGCTACGACCATGCGAGCGTGAACCGCGACGATCTCGTAAACGGCGGCGCGTTCACGAAGGTGTTCGCGAACACGGGCTGGCGCGTCGGCACCGTGTACGACGTGCGGCCCGGCCTCGCCGTGTATGGACAGTATTCGGTCGCGGCCGATCCGGTCAGCTCGCTGCTGTCGCTGAATGCGTCGAAAGCGAACTTCACGCTCGCGACCGGCCGGCAGATCGAGATCGGCGTGAAGCAGTCGTTCCTCGACGGCAAGGCGGAATGGACGCTCGCCGCGTACCGGATCGTGAAGCGCAACCTGCTGACGGCCGACCCGGTGAACCCGAACCAGTCGATCCAGGTCGGCCAGCAGTCGTCGCGCGGGCTCGAGGCGACGGTCGGCGCGGAGATCGCGAAGGACTGGCGCGTCGATGCGAACGTGTCGATCCTGCGCGCGAAATACGACGATTTCCAGCAAGCGTCCGGCGGCACGACCGTGTCGCGCGCGGGCAACGTGCCGGTGTCGGTGCCGCAGCGGCTCGCGAACCTGTGGGTGAGCTGGCGCTTCGCGCCGGACTGGACGGGCATCGCGGGCGTCAAGTACGTCGGCAAGCGGTTCGCCGACACCGCGAACCAGCTCGTGATGCCGTCGTACACGACCGTCGACCTCGGCCTGGCGTGGAAGCCGCGCAAGGACACGACGATCACCGCCCGCGCGTACAACGTGTTCAATCGCCGCTACGTGCAGTCCGCGTACTACAACGAAACGCAGTATCTGCTCGGCAACGACCGGCGGTTCGAGGTGCTGGCGAACTACCGGTTCTGATGCGGCGCGCCGTCGCGCAACGGATGCGCGGCGGCGCGCCGGTCAGTGTCCGGTCGCGCCGCTGCCGGCCCGGCTGTGCCCGTCACGCACGCGGGCCCGCCATCCACTTCCGGTAGCGCCGCGTCTGGCACTGCGCGGCCAGTTGCTGCCGCACCAGCGCGCGCAGCGGCGACACCCGCGGGTGCGTGCGGCGCCCTTCGCTCAATCGCGTGAGCTGGAACTTGACGACGGCCATGTTCGCCAGCGCGCCCAGCGCCTTGTTCTTCCAGCGGATCGGCTGCAGCACCGGCGCGCTGTCCTTGCCGGCGCGCCAGTCGCGCGGCAGGTTCGGGTCGATCGACAGCGCGGTCGCGATGCCGACCATCGCGACGCCGCTGTCCACCACCTGCTCGGCCACCGCACGGCGCCGGATGCCGCCCGTGACCATCAGCGGCATCCGCGCGACGGCCGTGATGTCGCGCGCGAATTCGAGGAAATACGCTTCGCGCGCCAGCGTACGGCCGTCGCGCGCCTCGCCCTGCATCGCCGGCACTTCGTAGCTGCCGCCCGACAGTTCGACGAGATCGACGCCGAGCGGATTCAGCAGTTCGACCACGCGCTTCGCGTCGTCCGCGCTGAAACCGCCGCGCTGGAAATCGGCCGAGTTCAGCTTCACCGCGACGACGAAGGCCGGCGACACCGCCGCACGCACCGCCTTCACGATGTCGAGCAGCAGGCGCGCGCGGTTCTCGATGCTGCCGCCCCACTGGTCCTGCCGGCGGTTCGTCAGCGGCGACAGGAACTGGCTCAGCAGATAGCCGTGCGCCGCGTGCACCTGCACGCCGGTGAAACCGCTTTGCTCCGCGAGCTGCGCGGCGCGCACGAAGCGCTGCTGCACGTCGGCGATATCGGCTGCCGTCATTTCCTTCGGCACCGGAAACTGCTTCGACAGCGCGCCGAGCGCGAGCGGCACGGCCGACGGCGCGAGCGTCGTCTGGCCGAGCGCCGCCTGCATCTGCCGCCCCGGGTGATTGATCTGCATCCACACGTGCGCGCCGTTCGAGCGTGAGATCTGCGCCCAGCGGCGGAAACGGTCCAGATGCGCGTCGCTTTCGAGCACGACGCCGTTCGGCCCCGTCATCGCGCGGCCGTCCACCATCACGTTGCCGGTCAGGATCAAGCCGACCTGGCCGTCGGCCCACGCCTGGTACAGGCGCAGTAACGCGTCGGACGGTGCGTGGTCCGCATCGGCCATGTTTTCTTCCATCGCGGCCTTCGCCAGACGGTTCGGAATCACCGCCCCGTTGGGCAGTGTGAGGGGCGCAAACAGATTCATGGTGGCAGATCCTCGATTGACGATGGCCCACGATAACTTTAAAGTCAACTTTAAGGTCAAGCCCTTTTGGAACCCAACATGAAAATCGGCGAACTGGCGAAAGCGAGCGGCCTCGCGGCGTCGCGCATCCGCTTCTACGAAGCGAGCGGCCTGCTCGAACCGGCCCGTCGGCAGGCGAACGGCTATCGGGAATACGGGCCGGAAGCGTTGATGCGGCTCGCGATCATCGACCGCGCGCAAGGCGCGGGCTTCTCGCTCGACGAGATCCGCGCGGTGCTGCCGCCCGATCTCGGCGCATGGCCGCACGATCAACTGCTGGCTGCGCTGCGGCACAAGGTCGACGAAATCGCGCTGCTCGAACGGCGTCTCGCGCAGAACCGGCAGCATCTGGAAACGCTGATCGGCGAGATCGAGAACAAGCCGGCCGGCGAGGATTGCGCGGGCGCCGCGCAACGGATGCTCGACCGGCTGGGCGAGCAGGCGAACGAGCCGCTGGCGCCCGCGCCTGTCGTGCGGCCGGCGCGCAAGCGGGCGTGATGGATCGTGCTGAGGGATTGCACCGCGCCGTCCATCGATCGATGCGCGCCGCGCGCCTGAAGTGAAGCGCGACGCGGGCGCGGTTGCCCCGATTTGCTTACGTCGCAGGTAATCGACGCGCGCCGCCCGCGCCGCGATCATGGCGCCATCGACTCTCGAACCGCATCCCGCCAAGGAGCCCGCCATGACCGCCTACGCCATCGCCCACCTGCACGACGTCGACATGTGCGACGACATCGTCGAGTACCTCGAACGCATCGACGGCACGCTCGCCCCGTACGGCGGCCATTTCGTGATTCACGGCGCCCGCCCGGAGGTGCGCGAAGGCGTGTGGCGCGGCGACCTGATCGCGATCGCATTCCCCGATCTCGACACGGCGCGCGCGTGGTACGAATCGGACGCGTACCGGCAGATCCAGCCGCTGCGCGCACGGCACGCGAGCGGCCCGTTGATCCTGATCGACGGCGTCGACGAGCGGCACAAGGCGACCGACATTCTGCGTTGAACCTTGACGCGGGCAACGCCTGCCGACGCTTACGGCGCCTTCCGCTCCATCGGCTCGCCGACGACGAACCCGCCGCCCTGGAACCGCTGCGCGGGATCGTCGTAATCGGCGGTCGTCGCCGTCACCGGGAACAGCCCGGCGAACTGCTCGGAACTGTCGCGCGGGCGAAAGCCGAGGAAGCCGACCTTCGTGTTGTCCCACCACTTCACCGGGTTGTCCGACGCGCCGTAGACGATCGCGTGCCCGACGCGGTTCGTCAGCAGCGAGCAGCGCACGAGTTCGATGAAGTCGCGGTAGCTGAGGAACGTGACGAGCATGCGCGGATTCTTCGGCACCTCGAACGACGACCCGATCCGCAGGCATACCGTCTCGATCCCGAAGCGATCGAAGTAGTAACGCGACAGCGATTCGCCGAAGCACTTCGTCACGCCGTACAGGCTGTCCGGGCGCAGCGGCGCATCGGCGTCGAGCACCTCCGTGACCGGGTGGAAACCGATCGCATGGTTCGAGCTCGCGAACACGACGCGCTTCACGCCGTGCTTGCGCGCGGCTTCGTACAGGTTGTACGTGCCGGTGATGTTCGCGCCGACCAGATCGTCGAACGGCGCATCGACCGAAATGCCGCCGAGGTGGACGATCGCGTCCACGCCGTCGACGAGCGCCATCACGGCGGGCCGGTCGGCCAGGTCGACCACGCGGAGCTCTTCATGCGCGGCCGCGTCGCCGAGCGTCGCGATGTCGCTGACGCGCACGACGTCGGCCCAGTCGGCGAGCGCGCCGCGCAACTGGCGGCCGAGGTTGCCGGCCGCGCCCGTCAGCAGCAGGCGGCCGAACGGTTTGCGCGCGGCGGTGGATGAGACGTTCATCGAATCTCCTTGGATCTGACCTAAGACGGAAAACGTTTTCCAACTATACGCGGACGCGCCGCCGAGCGTCAATGGTCGAACCTGCTCGCAGCCCTCCGCATTTTCCCGATATCGGCGGCTGTCTGCGCGCGGGCTTTTTCTGCCACAATCGGGCGTTATCGAACGAAAACGTTACCCTTCGAATGAAAAAAGTTTCCTCGACGATCCGCGACGTGGCCGCGGAGGCCGGTGTGTCGGTCGCGACGGTATCGAAGTACGTGAACGGCACGCAGCGCTTCTCGCCGACCGTCGAGGCACGGCTGAAGGAGGCGATCGAGCGGCTCGGCTACCGGTCGAACCCGCTTGCGCGCTCGATGATCACCGGCCGCACGCGCACCATCGGCCTCGTGATCCTCGACATCAGCAACCCGCACTTCACGAACGTCGTGAAAGGCGCGAACCGCGTCGCGCTGCAGCACGACTACACGCTGCTGCTCGTCGATACCGAGGAGAACCAGACGCGCGAACGCTCGCTGATCGAGGCGCTCGCGCAGCGCGTCGACGGGCTGATCGTCAGCACGCGGATGCCCGACGACGAAGCCGGCTGGATGCTCGATCTCAACAAGCCGCTCGTGCTGCTGCGCCGCAGCCCCGGTCTGCCGATTCCGAGCGTCGGCATCGACAACCGGCTGTCGACCTACATGCTCGCGCGCCACCTGCTCAATCTCGGCCATACGCGCATCGCGTATCTCGGCTTCGGCACCGCGCGCGTGAACGACGAACGGATCCAGGGCGCGCGCGACTGCCTCGCCGAAGCGGGGCTCACGCTCGACGTGCACGACGCGCACGCGCCGACCGCCGAGGCCGGCGAGCGCGCGTGCTCGCGCGTGATGCTCGGGCCGCAGCGCCCGCAGGCCGTGATCTGCTACAACGACCTGATCGCGCTCGGCTTCATGAAGGAAGCCGCGTCGCTCGGCTTCCGGCTACCGCAGGACGTGTCCGTCGCCGGCATCGACAACGTGCCGTACGGCGAATACGCGGCGCCCGCGCTGACGACCGTCGACATCCAGAGCGAGAACATGGGCGAGCTCGCGATGCAGAAGCTGATCGACGCGCTCGCCGGGCGCACCGATGCGAGCTATTCGACGTTCGAGCCGCGGCTGATCATGCGCGCGTCGACGGCCTCGGCCGGCTGACGCGGTCGCGACGCGCGTCACGTCCCCGAACTAAAAACGCCGCCCCGAGGGCGGCGTTGTCGCTTGGCCGATACGCCATCACGCATCGAGTTGCGCGGGCTTCATCTTCGGCGTGAGCACGTGCATCACGGCCAGCGCGATCAGGTAGGCCGACGCGCCGATCGCGAACAGCACCCAGTAGTGGCCGGTGCGCTGCAGCACCTGGCCGATCACTTCCGAGAACAGCACGCCGCCGATCGAGCCGGCCATTCCGCCGATGCCGACCACCGACGCAACCGCACGGCGCGGGAACAGGTCGGACGCGGTCGTGAACAGGTTCGCCGACCAGCCCTGGTGCGCGGCGGCGGCGAGGCCGACGATCAGCACCGCGATCCACAGGCTCTGCACCTGCGACACGAACGCGATCGGCAGCACGCAGCAGGCGCAGATCAGCATCGCCGTCTTGCGCGCGCGGTTCACGCTCCAGCCCGCGCGCAGCAGCATCGACGACAGCCAGCCGCCGCCGATGCTGCCGACCGTCGTCAGCGCATAGATGCAGACGAGCGGCAAACCGATGTGCTGCATGTCCATCCCGCGCGACTCGTTGAGCCACTTCGGCAGCCAGAACAGGTAGAACCACCACACCGGATCGGTCATGAACTTGCCGATCAGGAAGGCCCACGTCTCGCGCTTGCGGATCAGTTCGCCCCAGCGCGGCGCGCCGGCGTTCGCGTTCGCCGCGTCGAGCGCTTCGGCTTCGTCGCGCGGCTCGTCGTATTCCGCGGCGAGCGCGCGCGTGTCGGCTGTGCGATACATCACCAGCCACACCGCGAGCCACACGATGCCGATCGCGCCGATGATCACGAACGCCGCGCGCCAGCCGTAGGCCACCGCGATCGCCGGGATGATCGCCGGCGCGAACACCGCGCCGATGTTCGCGCCCGAGTTGAAGATGCCGGTCGCGAGCGCGCGCTCCCGGCGCGGGAACCATTCGGCCGTCGTCTTGATCGCGGCCGGGAAGTTGCCGCCCTCGCCGATCCCGAGCAGCGCGCGCACGGCCGCGAAGCCCGTCACCGAGCCGACCGCCGCGTGCAGCATCGCGGCGATGCTCCATACCAGCATCGCCACCGCGTACGACACGCGCGTGCCGAGCCAGTCGACGATGCGCCCGAAGCCGAGCAGGCCCAGCGCATAGAACGCCGAAAACGCCATCACGATGCGGCCGTACTGCACCTGGCTCCAGCCGATGTCGTGCTGCAGCATCGGCGCGAGCAGGCCGAGGATCTGCCGATCCATGTAGTTGATGACGGTCGCGAAAAACAGCAGTGCACAGACGGTCCAGCGATAGCGACTGGCGGCCGCGCGCACCGCGCCGACGACGGCAGAGGGCATGAATGTCTCCGATGCACGGTCGCGCCCGTCGCGCCGCACGAAGTGTTCGTTGACCGGCGACCGGCGCCGGGGCGAACGGCCCATGTGCTACTGCACAGGCACTTTTCGCCAATCCATCTGGAAAACGTTTTTCAAAGGATAGGCCGCGTGCCGGTGCCGTGTCAGTCCGGGATTTCGATGAGTCATCTCAAATTGGTCGCGGCAAAAGAGACGACTGTTTCGCAGAATGGCATTAACCGTTTTTCCGCTGATTTTCCCGCTGCGGCGCGGCGGGCGCGCGGCCCGCCGACACACATGTCCGATTTCAGCCAGAATCGGCCGCGAGGATGGTTTACAGTCGTCGCATGCGCCTCAACCCCGACACCTGCTACGACGCCCTGCTTTCGCGAAACCGCCGCTTCGACGGCTGGTTCTTCGTCGGCGTCGCGACGACGGGCGTGTACTGCCGCCCCGTGTGCCCGGTGAAGCCGCCGAAGGCGCAAAACTGCAGCTACTACCCGACCGCCGCGGCCGCCGAGAAAGCCGGCTTCCGGCCCTGCATGCGCTGCCGCCCCGAGCTTGCGCCCGGCCACGGGCTGCTCGATCTGTCCGGCAATCTCGCCGACGCGGCCGTGACGCTGATCGACGACGGTTTCCTCAACGCGCATTCCGTCGATGCGCTCGCACGGCGCGTCGGCGTGACCGAACGCCATCTGCGGCGGATCTTCGACGCGCGGTTCGGCGTGTCGCCGGTCGAGTTCGCGCAGACGCAGCGGCTGTTGATGGCCAAGCGGCTGCTGACCGATACCGCGCTGCCGGTGGCCGTCGTCGCGTCGACGGCCGGATTCGGCAGCGTGCGACGCTTCAACGACCTGTTCCGCCAGCGCTACGGCCTCAATCCGCTGCGGCTGCGCAAAGGGGCCGGTGCAGCGGCCGACGGCGACATGACCTTTCCGCTGCCGTACCGGCCGCCGTTCGCATGGGCCGACCTGATGCGCTTTCTCGCGCAGCGGCAGATCGACGGCGTCGAGCGGATCGACGCGCAGCGTTATGCCCGCATCGTCGACCTGCCCGACCGGAACGACGGCCGCCGCGTGGCCGGCTGGCTGTCCGTCGCGCACGTGCCGCAGCGCTTCGCGCTGGCCGTCACCGTGTCGCCCGCGCTGACGCCGGTCGTGCCGGCCGTGCTGGCACGCGTGCGCCGGCTGTTCGATCTCGACAGCCGCCCTGACGTGATCGACACGCATCTCGGCGATCTCGCGAGCGGCGCGCCGGGCTTGCGCGTGCCCGGCGCGTTCGATGGTCTCGAGATCGCGATCCGCGCGATCGTGGGCGAGCAACTTGCGCAGGCTCGGGCGAATACGCCGTTGCTCGCACGGATCGCGGCACGCTTCGGTCATTCGGTCGACGGCGCGCCGCCGGGCCTCACGCACGCACTGCCCTGCGCCGCGACGCTGGCCGCGCTGCCGCCTTCGGCCCTCGAAACGGTCGGCATCGAGCGCGACATGGCGCGCGCGATCGTGTCCGTCGCCCGCGCCGTCGACGACGGCACGCTCGCGCTCGAACCGATGGCGCCGCTCGACGCGACGCTCGCCGCGCTGCGCGCGCTGCCCGGCTTCGACGAACGCGCTGTGCAGTACGTCGCGATGCGTGCGATGGCCTGGCCGAACGCGTTCCCCGCCGACGACGCGTGGCTGCCCGCCCGCACCGAACCCGCGCGCGGGCCGTCCTGCGCGCCGCACGCAGCGGCGCGCTGGGCGCCGTGGCGCGCGTATGCCGCCCTGCATGGGTGGCGCCTTCACGGAAATGTGTCGCAATGACCCCCGCTCACCTGATTCCGAGCCCGCTGGGCGACATCGCCGTGCGCATCGAGAACGATGCGCTGACCGGCCTGTACTTCGTCGGCCAGAAATACTTTCCGTCGGTAGCGATCGTGACCGAAGCGGACGCGCACGCGATGTCGCCCATCGCGCGCCAGGTCGCGGAAGAAATCGCCGAGTACTTCACCGGCGCGCGC
Organism: Burkholderia sp. A2; assembly: GCF_001729305.1. Taxonomy (NCBI): domain Bacteria; kingdom Pseudomonadati; phylum Pseudomonadota; class Betaproteobacteria; order Burkholderiales; family Burkholderiaceae; genus Burkholderia; species Burkholderia sp. A2. The sequence goes on from NZ_LZXX01000092.1 coordinate 173,115, forward strand.
GACACGTTCTCGGTGCCGATCCACCTGCGCGGCACCGCGTTTCAGCAACGCGTCTGGAAGGAACTGCTCGCGATTCCGTTCGGCGAACTCGTGTCGTACGGCGATATCACCGCGCGCGTCGGATTGCCGATGAGCGGCGCGCGCGCGGTGGGTGGCGCGGTCGGCCGCAATCCGGTATCGATCATCGTGCCGTGCCATCGCGTGGTCGGCGCGTCGGGCAGCCTGACCGGTTATGCGGGCGGCATCGATCGCAAACGCGCGCTGTTGTCGCTCGAAGGCGCGGGGTTTTCGCGCGGCGCATATCAACCGATGCAGCGGGCGCTTGCGTTCTGACGGAGGGTGCGCATCACGCGCTCAACACCGACCGGCGCGCTTCACGCTTCGCATACGCGCCGGGCGTCACGCGGAATTTCGCCTGGAACAGCGCGATGAAGGACGACGTCGAGTCGTAACCCAGTTGCGCGGCCACCGTGCCGATCGGCGCGCCCGCATCGAGCAGCGGCAGCGACGCGAGCAGCCGCACGGCTTGCCGCCATTCGGTGAACGACAGCCCCGTGTCCTGCCGGAACAGCCGCGACAGCGTGCGCCGCGTCGCGCCGACCTGATGGCCCCATTCGTCGAGACTGCGCGTATCGCCCGGCGCCGCATGCAACGCCCGCACGATTTTAAGCAGGCGAGGATCGCGCGGCAGCGGCACCGTGAGCGGCGCCGGCTGCATGCGCGCGATCCGGTCCGCGATCAGGCACACGAGCGCACCGTCCGGCCCGGCCTCGTCGTAGTTCACCGGCAACTCGCCGGTCGCGATCACCAGCTCGCGCAGCAGCGGCGTCATGCAGAGGATCGTGCAATCGTTGTTCACGTCGCTGCGTGCGATGGCCTCGTCGAGATACAGGCTGTGGAACGCGACGCAATCGCGCGTCGACACCGCGTGCGGCACGTGCGGCGGAATCCACATCGCATAGTGCGGCGGCAGCAGTCGCCGGCTCGACGGTGTCGTCACCTCGAGCACGCCGCTCGTCGCATACATCAGCTGGGCCCACGGATGACTGTGCGTGTCGACGCTCACGTTGCCGGGAATGCCGAACGCACGCACGTACAGCGGCCTCGGCAGGCGCGCCATCTGCGGCACCGCGTAAGGGTCGCCGGGTTGTCCCGCCAGCAACATAAGACGTCCTCCGAAGATCATTGCACGAACGAGCGCGATGCTACCGTGGCGGCTCCTTTTTCACACGGCTTCCGCCCATGAGCGCTCATACCCGCATCACCCGCAAGACCATCACCGCGATCCGCTCGACCAAAGGCATCGGCAGCCTCGTGTCGCTGACTGCGTACTCCGCGCCGATGGCCAAACTCGTCGACGACGTGGCCGACGTGATCATCGTCGGCGACTCCGTCGGCATGGTGCTGTACGGGATGCCCGATACGCTGCGCGTCACGCTCGACATGATGATTGCACACGGCGCGGCCGTCGTGCGCGGCGCGACGCAAGCGTGCGTCGTCGTCGACCTGCCGTTCTCCACGTTCCAGGAATCGCCCGCGCAGGCCTATCGCTCCGCCGCGCGGCTCCTCGCCGAAACCGGTGCGCAGGCCGTGAAGCTCGAAGGCGGCTGCGAGATGACCGACACGATCCGCTTCCTGACCGATCGCGGCATTCCGGTGATGGCGCATGTCGGCCTCATGCCGCAGCAAGCCAACGCGACGGGCGGCTTCCGCGCGCAGGGCATGGACCCGCGTTCGGCCGCGCAGGTGTTCGACGCCGCGTGCGCGGCCGAGCGGGCCGGCGCATTCAGCGTCGTCATCGAGGGCACCGCCGAAGCACTCGCGCGCCACCTGACCGGGACGCTGACGATCCCGACGATCGGCATCGGCGCATCGCCCGCCTGCGACGGGCAGGTGCTCGTGACCGAGGACATGATCGGCGCGTTCGATGCGTACACGCCGCGCTTCGTAAAGCGTTACGCGGATGCGAACGCGATGATGCGCGACGCGATCCGTCAGTACGCGTACGACGTGCGGCGGCGCGTGTTCCCCGAGCCCGCGCATTGCTTCGGATACGGCAAGCCGCTGCAACTGGCGGACGCGGCCCCAACTGCGTGATGCGGGACGAACGGCGCGGTTACCTCACGTCATGCGCGCTTGCGCATCGCATGCGCGACCCGCGCGTTCGCCTCGAATTTCGCGCGATGCGTCGAGAAAAACGTCCGCACGTTGCGGACGTTCGACGCGCCGGTGAACAGCCGCCGCGCGAATTCGTCGTATTCGGCGACGTCGGCGAGATCGGCGATCACGACGAAATCCGGCCCCGGCGACACGCGATAGCACTGCGTGACGGCCGGCTCCGCGCACACGTACGCTTCGAACCCGTCGTAGTCTTCGGCCGTCTGCCGGTCGAGGCTGATTTCGATCAGCGCGGTGACGCCCGTACCGATCGCGACCGGATCGAGCACCGCGACCTGCCGACGGATCACGCCGGCCTCCGTCAGCCGGCGCACGCGACGCATGCAGGTGGGCGGCGACGACAGCGCACGCTCCGCGAGTTGCAGGTTGGACACCGACGCGTCGTCCTGCAGGATCGCGAGGATGCGCAGGTCGAGATCGTCGAGGGTGATGCCGGCCATCGGCCACTCCTTCCGGTCAGAGAGTGAAATTTAATTTCAACATGATAGACGATCATCCGTATGTTTCATATTTGTCCATTTTTTGAAATTTAATTCCATTCCATTGGCTCTACCATCGCTCTCACTGATCCAGACAGGACATTTACGGAGCGCGATATGTGTGGAATCGTCGGGGCGGTTGCCCAGCGGGACATCCTGCCGAACCTGGTCGACGGCCTGAAACGGCTCGAATACCGCGGCTACGACTCGTGCGGCGTCGTGGTCTACCGCGACCGCGCGCTGGCGCGCGCCCGCAGCGTCGATCGTGTCGCGAACCTGCAGCGCGAGATCGCCGCGCAGGCGTTGTCCGGTTACACGGGCATCGCGCATACGCGCTGGGCCACGCATGGCGCACCCGTCACGCTCAACGCGCATCCGCACTTCTCGCCGAGCGACGCGAATGCGCGCATCGCGCTGTCGCACAACGGGATCATCGAGAACTGCGATCAACTGCGCGCGGAACTGCAGGCGCACGGCTATGTGTTCGCGAGTCAGACCGACAGCGAGGCGATCGCGCATTTGATCGACCATCTCTACGACGGCGACCTGTTCGAGGCCGTCCGGCATGCGGTGGCGCGACTGCGCGGCAGCTATGCGATCGCGGTGATGTGCCGCGACGAGCCGCACCGGATCGTCGGCGCGCGCGACGGGATGCCGCTCGTGGTCGGGGTCGGCGAAGGCGAGAATTTTCTGGCGTCCGATGCGATTGCGCTGTCGGGTATCACCGATCGCATTGCCTACCTGGAGAACGGCGACGTCGCCGATATCCAGCTGCATCGCTACTGGATCGTCGATGCGAACGGCCAGCGCGTCGAGCGCGCGGTGCAACGCGTCGCCGCGCATAGCGGCGCGGCCGATCTCGGATCGTATCGGTACTACATGCAGAAGGAAATCTTCGAGCAGCCGCAGGCGGTGGCCGATACGCTGCTCGACGTTTCGTCGATCATGCCGGAGCTGTTCGGCGACGGTGCGTGGCGCGTGTTCAACGACGTCGATTCGGTGCTGCTGCTCGCGTGCGGCGGCAGCTATCACGCGGCGCTGACCGCGAAGTACTGGATCGAGAGCATTGCGAAGCTGCCGGCGAGTGTGGAAATCGCCAGCGAGTTCCGTTATCGCGACAGTGTGCCGAATCCGCGCACGCTGGTGGTTGCGGTGTCGCAGAGCGGCGAAACCGCTGATGTGCTCGGCGCGGTGCATGTCGCGAAGCGCAGCGGGATGACGCACACGCTCGCGATCTGCAACGTCGCGACGAGTGCGTTGATGCGCGAATGCGCGCTGCAATTCGTGACGCGTGCGGGAGTCGAGATCGGCGTCGCTTCGACGAAGGCGTTTACGACGCAGCTCGTTGCGCTGTTCCTGTTGACGTTGTCGCTGGCGCAGGTGCGCGGGCGGTTGAGCGACGACGAGGAGAAGGAACATCTGCGGGCGCTGCGGCATCTGCCCGATGCGATGTCGAAGGTGCTCGCGCTGGAACCGCAGATCATGGCGTGGTCGGAGTTGCTCGCGCGACGCGACAACATGCTGTTTCTCGGGCGCGGGATGCATTATCCGATCGCGCTCGAAGGCGCGCTGAAGATGAAGGAGATTTCCTATATTCATGCGGAGGCTTATCCGGCGGGGGAGCTGAAGCATGGGCCGCTGGCGCTCGTCAGCAATGAAATGCCAGTGATCGCGGTTGCGCCGAATGACATGCTGCTCGAGAAGCTCAGGTCGAACATGCATGAGGTCAGTGCGCGGAATGGGCGGCTGTTCGTGTTTGCGGATGTGGACTGTGGGTTGATGCCGAGCGAGGGAATCGAGGTGATTCGGCTGAACGAGTACTACGGGCCGTTGTCGCCGATCCTGCATACGGTGCCGATGCAATTGCTCGCGTATCACGCGGCGCTGGCGCGGGGGACGGATATCGATAAGCCTAGGAACCTGGCTAAGTCGGTGACGGTGGAGTGAGGGGCGGTTTCGCGCTCTTATTGTGCTGACGTGCATTTCAGAAGTCCCGGACGCGCCTCCGTCCGGTATTCCCCGGCATTCCGCCGCCCGCCGGGGCACTGCCTATCGTAAGTAGCCACGCAGTCGCAGCGTGGATGCACGTCAACGCCGTGTCGTCGAGCGTGCCCGGAACGATACCCGATACCGGCCGCACGTCCCCGCCACGGCGTGCCAGGTATGAAGAATTCGGTGCGTGATTCGTTGAGCCACGTCAAGCCATTGACGAGGCGTCAGCATAGAGTGGTTTCAGGGTTCGACCGGCTCTCGATGACCATGCTCAAGGAGGACAAGATGGCATTCCCGCAAAAATTCGCCATCGCCATTGCGACGCTCGGCATGATCAGTGCCGTTGCAATCGCTGGTACGCCGACGGCCACCGACAATGCAGCTCACGATGCCCATCATCCGAATAAAGCAACCGCAAAAGCGCCGACCAAGTCAAACCGCGAGGCGGACGACCAAATGCAAACCATGCGCGTCATGCACGAAAAGATGATGAACGCGAAGACGCCCGAGGAACGCGCTGCGCTGATGGACGAGCAAATGAAAATCATGCAAAACGGCATGAGCATGATGGAGATGATGAGTGCTCACTCGTCCGGCATGCCGATGTCGTCGCGGCAGGGGAGTATGGAAACGCGCATGGACATGATGCAGATGATGATGCAGGCAATGATGGACCGGCAGGCTGCTCGCGAGCATCCCGCCGAGAAGTGAGACGCCACGAAATGGGAGATAGCCGTGGATGACAACTCGCATGATGGTCGGCCGTTCTGGAAATCACGGTCGGCCATTGCACTCGTAGCGTTCGCTGCAATAGCGCTATTCCTCCTGCTCTCCGAACACCGCGCCCACTTCCTTGGGGTGTTGCCCTATCTGCTGTTGCTCTCGTGCCCGCTGATGCATCTGTTCATGCACCATGGGCACGGGCACCATGGGGCGAAATCGGCCCGCGGGCGTCCTGATCCGGGAGACGGCCATGACCAGCATCGGTGACGGCTACGGGCTATGGAGCCTCGTCGCTATCAATTCTCTCGTCTTCATCATCTTCGCGTTCAGCTTCTTCAAGCCGGCAACCAAGCGGGACTGGCGCACGTTCGGCGGATTCTCCGCCTTCATCGTCGCGCTGTTCGCGGAAATGTACGGGTTTCCGCTCACTATCTATTTGCTATCGGGTTGGTTGCAGACGCGCTTTCCGCAAGCAAATTTGCTGTCGCACGACGCGGGGCACCTCTGGTGGACCTTGACTGGCAGACACGGCGACCCGCATGGCGGACTTCCGCACCTTCTCAGTTTCTTCTTGATACTCGGCGGTTTCTACTTGTTGTCCACGGCGTGGCACGTACTGTATGAGGCTCAACGCGGCAAGGAGTTGGCCACCACCGGACCCTACGCGAAAATCCGGCATCCTCAGTACGTCGGATTCGTCGTCATCATGCTGGGCTTCCTGCTCCAATGGCCCACGCTCGTGACCTTGGCGATGTTTCCCATTCTGGTTTTCATGTACGTTCGACTAGCGATACAAGAGGAGCGTGATTCCGAGGCACGGTTCGGCGCTGCGTGGCATGAATACGCGGCGCACACGCCACGCTTTGTGCCGAACCTGTTTGGAAAACGCCCGGCTCGAGTACATTGATTTCAGGCGACTGACCCGTAGCGGGCGCTGCTGCCGAACTCGATCGCGCTCTTCCGGGATGAGGAGACTGCCATGAAGCCCTTTAAGACTGGCGTGACGCTCTCAGCCACGGTTGTGCTCTTCTATGTCCTGTGCACCCTCGTATGGATGGCGCTTCCCGAACCGTTCATGAACTTCATGAACGCGCTTTTTCACGGACTCGATTTCCGGCGTCTCCAGACGGGCGAGCCATCGTCCTGGTGGTTTGTCGTCTACCCGGCCTTTGTGTTCGCGGTATGGTTCTTTGCAGCCGGCGCCTTCTTCGCTTGGTTACACAACCGCATGAGTGGACCAAACTGACGCAATTCCGTACGCCTACCCTTGTCCCTGGAGCGGAAAAAACGTGGAATGAACGTTGCTCCCGCGCTGTCGTTCAACACGTCGAAGCGTACGCGACCGACGTATCGGCCAGTCTCAGTAAACGAAACGGGTGAGCAAAGGAGCGTCCAATGAGTGGCCAACCCGACGAAGAGAAGCTTTATCACCCCCGGATTTCCGAACGCGTGTCATCGGACGGACATCACGCCCGTGACACGGACCAGCACGCCGCTTCCACCGGGCACAGACCCGACGCGCATGCTCATCACCATGAGGGCCAGGGCGAACATGTGCGCCGCACGGATTCGCTTCGCGACCCCGTCTGCGGCATGACGGTGACCGATCCGTCACGCTTCCGCTGCGAATACGATGCCAGGTGGTACACGTTCTGCAGCGCGGCTTGCCTGGCGAAATTCCAAGCTGCGCCGTCCAAGTACGTCGGGCCCTCGACCATTGAGCAACCGCAAGCAGTTCCCGGGGGCACCATCTACACGTGCCCGATGCACCCGGAAATTCGCCAGGACCATCCTGGGCAATGTCCGAAGTGCGGCATGACACTGGAACCGATTCTGCCCAGCGTCGACGAAGGCGAAAACCCGGAACTAGTCGATTTCCGACGTCGATTCTGGCGGACGTTGCCACTGACCGTCGTCGTCTTCGTCCTGGCGATGTTCGGCCATCGTCTCGAATTGATGGATGTCCGCAGCGAGAGCTGGGCTGAGTTCATTCTGTCGACGCCGGTCGTCTTGTGGGCAGGCCTGCCGTTTTTCACGCGATGCGCGCGCTCATTCATGAACCGCAGCCCCAACATGTGGACGCTTATCGGGCTTGGGACAGGCGCGGCCTATATCTACAGTGTCATCGCTACCCTCTTTCCCGGCGTGTTTCCTGAAACGTACAGTACGCACGGCCGGGTCAGCGTGTATTTCGAGGCGGCGTCAGTCATCATTTCGCTGACGCTTCTCGGACAGTTGCTCGAACTGAAGGCCCGATCGCAAACGTCCGCCGCGATCAAGGCACTCCTCGGGCTCGCGCCCAAGACTGCGCGACGCATCAACCCGGATGGTTCCGAAGAAGACATTCCGTTGTCCCATGTACATGTGGGAGACCTGCTTCGCGTGCGGCCCGGCGAGAAAGTCCCAGCGGACGGTGTGGTGACTGACGGCTCGAGTTCGCTCGACGAGTCCATGATTACCGGCGAGCCCATTCCCGTCACCAAACGCGTTGGTGACCGCGTCATTGGCGCAACGATGAATGCGACAGGCAGCCTCGTCATTCGCTCGGAAAAGGTCGGCTCCCAAACTGTGCTGTCGCAAATCGTGCAGATGGTCGCGCAGGCGCAGCGGTCCCGAGCCCCCATGCAGCGCATGGCCGACAAAGTCGCCGGCGTGTTTGTCGTCGGGGTCGTCAGTGCCGCTCTTCTGACGTTCTTCGTGTGGGGCATCTTTGGGCCGGAGCCCAGCTGGGTGTTCGGTCTCATCAATGCGGTGGCGGTGCTCATCATTGCGTGTCCATGCGCGCTGGGCCTTGCGACGCCAATGTCCATCATGGTCGCGAGCGGGAAAGGCGCCGCTACCGGGATTCTCTTTCGCGACGCGGCTGCGATTGAAAATCTACGCAAGGTCGACGTACTCATTGTCGACAAGACGGGGACGCTGACCGAGGGGCGTCCAGCGTTCGATCGAGCTGTGGGCGCCAACGGATATACGACCGACGAAGTCCTTCGTCTGGCGGCGAGTCTCGACCAAGGTAGCGAGCATCCGCTTGCCGCAGCCATCGTTGTGGCAGCCCGTGAAAAGAAGCTGACGTTGGACCGCACGGAAAACTTCGAATCCGCGACAGGTATCGGCGTGAGAGGAATCGTCGCTGGCAGGAGACTTGCACTTGGCAATACCGCGCTGATGCAGACCGACGCCATATCCGTCGAATCGCTGGCCAAGGAAGCGGACGGCCTCCGAGCGCAGGGTGCGAGCGTCATGTATTTGGCGGTCGATGGCAGTTTGGCCGGACTGCTGGCCGTCGCCGACCCGATAAAGGTGACCACGCCGGAAGCGCTTTCGACATTGAGGGAGAACGGTATTCGAGTCGTGATGGCGACCGGTGATGGTGTGGTCACCGCCAAGGCCGTAGCCGAGAAACTCGGCATCGACGAATTCCATGGCGAGGTGAAGCCTGCCGACAAGCTCGATCTCGTGACGAAGCTTCAGCAAGCCCGGCATGTCGTCGCGATGGCCGGCGACGGCATAAACGACGCTCCCGCACTCGCCAGGGCCGATGTCGGCGTGGCCATGGGAACAGGCACGGATGTGGCAATGAGCAGCGCTCAGGTGACGCTCGTCAAGGGCGACTTGCGCGGTATCGCGCGTGCCCGACAGCTGTCCGAGGCAACCGTCGCGAACATGAAGCAGAATCTTGGCTTCGCATTCGTTTACAACGCGCTCGGGGTTCCGCTGGCGGCTGGCGTACTTTACCCGTTCACTGGGCTGCTGCTGTCGCCGATGATTGCCGCGCTTGCAATGAGCTTGAGTTCCGCATCGGTCATCTCGAACGCGCTGAGGTTGCGTAACGCCAAAATTTGAGCAGCGCCGAATGCTGAAGCCACTTGAGCAAGCCGCTTCGATTCGCGAATGACGTGTGCGTCAGCACGGGACGGGAGAATCCACCGCCTGGCGGCCGCTCTCCGACACATGTCAGGCCGACCCCGCCCGAACGAAATGATGCTCCACTCTCGTCCGGAGCACGCCATCGAGCGCCGCAAGCCGCTCACGCAGCCGGACCGCCTGCCCTTCCGTCATTTCACCGAGCACGATTTTTTGTTCGAGCACGTCACCACAGCGGGTGATGGCCCACCGATCGACCGTCGCCGTTTCCCCTTCAAGTACGGCCGCTGCGGTCGAGACGATGCCCGGATTCCGTCTCGAAACGAGATGAACCGTGTGCGTCAACGTGAAACCGGGAAGAAAATGCGACCAGTCTTCACAGACCGTCGGATGGGAAGCGGAGGAAACTTGGCTCATGGTTGCTCCGGATGAATGGTTATCGAACCGGTGCCAGCCATGCTGCTCCCGTTTCGTTGCCGTCGATCGGCCGCATCGCCTCAGGGGCGTCCACCTTGCCCGGGAGGGCAGGTTGGCGTCGGGAAACCCGACTCTGGATGCTTGATTTCTCACGTTCGACATTCCGAACGTTGATTCATTATACCGAAAATTCGACGCCGAACAAGTCACCCCGGAAAAGCCGCAATTCGACCGGATGGCGCGTTCGATCCAGCCCTCCTACCGCAGGAGCCCGCCACGGCACGACCACCGCACCGACTAAAACCACACACTGAACCGCGTCCCCGTCATCAGCACATCGACCGTCAGTTTCCATTGATGGGCCTCGGCAATTTCCCTGCAGATTGCCAGCCCGAGGCCCGCACCGTCATACCGCGAATCCGGCGCCCGCCAGTATCGGTCGAAAAGCAGCGGCAGATGTTCCCGCCGAATACCGGGCCCTTCATCTTCAACATGAATCGCCGTCTCGAGCACGGTCAGCACGACGACACCACCCGACGGCGACGCATTGATCGCATTCTCGAGAATGTTCTTGAGCAGGATGAAAAGCGCCCCGCCGTCCGCGCGTATCGGCGACGCGGCGTCGCGCGCTTCGATATGAAGCGTTACTTGCTTCGCATCGGCCTTGCCGGCCAGCAAGCTCACGACGTCCCGCGCGACGTCGACGCCGTTCACGTCGCCGAAACTGAAGTTCTGCGCCTCGCTGACTTCAGCCAGATGCAGCAGTTGCTTCACCTGCCGGGCCATCAAGTCGATCTCGCGAAGCAAAGGCGCCTTATGGCTGATGTCGGGCTGCAGCTCGATCTGCCCTCTGACCAGCGTGAGCGGCGTCTGCAACTCGTGCGCGGCGTCGGCCAGAAACTGCTGCTGAACCGCGAAGCCATTCTCGAGCCGGGTCAGCGCATCGTTGAACGCATCGATCAGCGGCTTGATCTCGCTGGGAATCCCGGCAGACGACAGCCGCGTCTTCAGGTTGCGCGGCTCGATTTCCCGCGCGGCACGCGATACCTCCCGCAACGGCTTCAGCACGTGACCGATCGTCAACGGCAGCGTCAGTCCGAAAATGATGGTCGCAATGACCAGCACATAAGCGATGGTCTTCGGTATCGGATCGATCCGCGTCCTGACGAGCGCATCGACGAGTTGCCTGCTGTGCGCCACCTGCACGTAATAGACGACGCTCCCGTTCAGCGCGCGCTGCGTCGCGACCGCGTATGCCTTGCCGTCGATCGTGGCGGGCAGCACCTTGCCGACCACCGTCGCGAGGTCCTCCGTCAGCCACGGTCGATCGTCGCTCGAAGGCGCCGACGCCAGCAACACCTTCCCGGTCGCATCGAGCACGCGATACTTCACGTCGGCCGGCAAGAGCCGGAACATCACCGCCGGATGCTCGCCCAATCGCACGGATGCCGGGCGCCCGGCCGCATCGAAACGCATCCCGTCCACGATATGACGGATGCTCTCCATCTGCTGGCGCCTTCCCAGGAAGTCGGGATATCGATCCAGAAAATAGACGGAAAGCGCGGACAGCAGCGCGAGGCTGACGGCGAACGCGGCGACGTTGGTCACCCACAGACGCGTCGACAGGCGCAGGATCCAATGACGAAACATGGCTTCCTTTTACCAGAGCGCGGCAACGGGCGAAACGCGGCGAAGCATCGTCACGCGTCCCGCAGCGCGAAGCCGGCGCCGCGGATATTGGTGAGCCGCATCGTTGCGCCGATCGCCGTCAGTTTCTTGCGCAAGCGGTGCACGGTCACCTCGAGCGCGTTCGGCGTAACCGCCTCCGCGAACCCCCATGCGGCATGCTCGAGTACCGCATGCCGGACGGTCCGGCCCGCGGCTTCGATCAGGCACAGCATGACCTGCAACTCGGCCGGCGCCAGCAGCACCGTCCGGTCGCCACAGCGCATCGCGCGTTGCGGCGGGTCCACGGTTACATCCGCGAACGATGCGACGAGCGTCGTGAGCAGCGCCGGACGACGCATCAGCGTGCGTACGCGGGCGACGAGTTCGCTCATTTCGAACGGCTTGGTCACATAGTCGTCGGCGCCGCTTTCGAGTCCGTCGATGCGGTCATGCAACGCGTCGCGTGCCGTCAGCATCAGGCAAGGCATCATGCGGCCCGCCGCGCGCAGCGTGCGCAGGAACGTCAGGCCGTCTCCGTCGGGCAATCCGCGGTCGACGATCAGCAGTGCGTAATCGGCCCGGTCGATACCGTAAGCGGCTTCCCGGGTATTGCCAAACCGATCGGATTCGATTCCCGCCGCGGCCAGGGCCTGAGACAACAGGCCGGCCAGGCGCTCGTGATCCTCGACAATCGCCACTCTTGGCATGCTCGCACTCACTTGAACCGATACATGTAGCCGATCCGGGCCTCGGGAACGAACCGCCTGCCGACGAGCGGACTGTCGGTGATCCCGTCGCCGAGACGCGACACGCCCACGTCCAGAGAAATCGTCTGCTGCTTCGTCGGCCGGTAGTCGAAACGGGTGCCGGCCGACACGTTCACGGCCGAACCCGCGCTATAGGCGGCACGCCACGCACGCGCTTCCGATGGTCGCACGCCGTAATAGTAGTCGACGTATTTGTTGCTCAGCCATTCAGCGCCGACATGCGGCGTGATCGAGAATGCGCCGAGCTCGAACACCTGCTCGAAGCCGATTTTCGCGCGCTCGCCCTTGTTTCCGCCGAGCAGGAAGCTACCCGACAACGTGCCGAAGCCGGTGCTCCACGACAGTGCGGGCCCGTACCATAACGCGCCCTTACGCTTTTCCATGCCGTTCAGGATCGGGGCGTCCGAGCCACTGTATCCGTCGAACAGCGAGAACTGGCCACGAAGCGCGACACTGACACTGCTCCAGCTGCCGATTTTCAGATCGACCGTGGTGCCGATGGCCTGCACCCATTTGTTGTCGAAGTAGACCAGAGGAAAAGGCAATACGCGGGTGCCGTCGCCCTTGTAGGCCGACGGTTCGATGCCGACGCCCGCGCCCAATCCCCAATGCGTGACGTTGGTCGCATTGTTGAGTATGGTCAGCCCTGAGTTATCGGGATCGGGCGGGCTCATGCCGTCGTCCGCCCACGCGGAAACAGATGAAAGTGCGAATGAAGCGGCAATCAGCCATAACGGGCGGGCGCGGCGAGAGGCAATTTTCACAATCGTTTTCCTGGAGTCGACGGTCGAAACGGGGGCTACTGTAGGACCAGTCGACTTACCGCTCACTTACCAGGAAAAATATCGTCCAAGGCCTCTCCGCGCGCCTGCATGACGCGCCCGCCGAAACCCGTTACTTCGACAACCGCAGCTTCTTCGACACCACGACGCCGCTCGACGGACTCACCAGCCAGATGTCACGGAGATCCATGTGCAACGTGGAGATCCGCGTCGAAATGTCCGTCGGCTCCTCGATACTCGGATCGGCATGTTCGGTTTGTTCGCTCAAGTAAGGCCGAACCAGCCGCCCGGAAAAAACCAGCGCGAAGTCGCCATGCGTTTGCGCGTACTCGGCGGGCGAAAGCCGCATGCGGCTCCGAACCGTGGTCTTTTTGCCTTGCCCGGTCTCGAGCTCGATGATGTCGACGTGCTGGACGTACCCTTTCGCCTTCGCTTCCGGTGCGATCACGAGCCCGCGCCCTCGCGGCCCCTTCGTCACCTTGCTGAGCAGGATGCCTGCCCGGCCGTCGCGCTCCGCATCGAACAGGTCGACATCCAGTGTCAGCAGCTGCCGCCGCGACCGGTATCTCAGCCCGTACCGCACCGGCACCACGAACGTCACGTCACGATCCAGACCGACGGCCGCCAGGTCGGGATTCGTCGGGCCGTGCCGGCCGGCGGCACCGGCGACCGCGCCGCGAACCCGGTCGCGCAATGAAGGTGCGAGCGTGCTGGCGTGCACCTTCTGCAGCGCATCCCGGATGGCAACCGGATCGTCGCCGACAATCGGTCGTGCCGGGGCCGTGTCGTGATCGACAGCCGACGCGACGTGCGTCGAGCCGTCTCCGCCCTTCCCCTCTGCATGCGCCGCGACGGGCGCCAGCATCGTCGTCAAGGCGACGATGCATGCGAAGCGCGAACACCCCAATTTGAATTTCCGGTGAAACACGACGAACTCCCGATTGCGTCCAGATCGATCAACGACGAGCACTATAGGCTGGAATGATCGGCAACGCATCCGCCGTTCGAAATTCGACGATGCCGGTACGCGTCGTCATAGGTTCCTTGTCGGCCCGGCGGCACGTCAATGGCCGATACAACACTACCGTGTTGCCGTGGCGACAACAACTGACGGAAAGCAGGCAACGGCACTCATCGAGCATCCGCAAACGCATCGCGCGGCATCGCCTGGCTCGCGAAATTCGTCCGAATCCAGTCCGCCATTCACCTGCGCAGCCGAACGATCCGGCGGCGAATTTGTATGTTGAAAGATGCTTTCTCCGGCATCCGATCAGCGGGCGTACACATCACGCGCCAGTGCACAAGCGTGCTCGCACGGGTTTCAATCGATGTGACGTAACGTTGCTCATTTTGAGTCGGGACAATTCCTAATTTCCAACTTCCAATTCAATCATATCCTGACAAAAAAGCCCCTATTTCGACCATATGGAAAACGAGGCACGACAAATACAAACCCACAATAATCGCCTCGGCATATTCATATCTAAACAAAGACACCGCCCAACCCACGCAAACATTAACCATTGTTTCAAAAGCAATTATTTCCCATCTCAAAATAAAAATATTTCTTGAAGATAGAAATAGCTTGTTATTCTTCGCACCGAAATTCCAAGCGCCGTCGCATTGCCACCTGAGAGGCGGATTCGAATCCATCCGAATCCGGAACAAAAAATAACGAGATTGTCGTTATGTCGATAGCAGCAACTTTGAGAAACTTTGCGTCGGGTCTGGTCGACCTGAACAAGCGTCCAGTCTCCCTTCATTTCGGGCAGGCGCAACGCGCGGTCGGACATCTGCTGGCGCTCCATCACGCCGATATCCGCGAGGGACTGATGTCGGGCATCGAAGGGCAACTGACCTGCGTGTCGACCTACGATCATCTGCCGCCTGCGCTGTTTCTCGGTTTGCCCGTATCGGTCCGGCTGACGACCGATCGGGGCAACATCCAGGCGATCAACACGATCGTGCGTGAAGTGCGAGCCGGTCAATCCGACGGCGAGCTGACCGTCTATCAGCTGCACGTATGCGACGCCCTGTCGCTGATGGACCGTCGCACGAACGCCCGCCTGTTCCGCTCGCGCAGCGTGCCGGACATTCTGGCGACGCTGATGAACGAGTGGAAACAGCGTAGCGCCGCACTCGCGCGAGCGTTCGATTTCGATCTGTCGGCATTGCGGGCCGATCGGTATCCGGCACGCGAGCTGACGCGGCAAGTCAATGAATCCGACGCACGCTTCATCCAGCGTCTGCTGCGCCGGGAAGGCATCACGGTCTTTGCAAAGGCCGCCCCGGTCGACGGCAGGCGCGGCGTGACCGATGAGCGGCCGATTCACACGCTCGTGTTCTGCGACGATCCACATCGTCTGCCGGACGCACCGGCCGGCACCGTCCGCCTTCACCCGCGCGACGCCGGCGTCGAGCAACGTGACACCGTCACCCTCTTTGCGTACGACCAGAGCCTGTCGCCCGGCAAGGTCCGCCGCCCGTCGTGGGATTACAAGACCGCTCGTATGGACGACTTCGAGGCCATCACCGGCCTCGACCAGGGCGAGTCGGGGAACGATCTTGCGCGCCTGCTGACCGACGTCGCCGTCGACATCCCGCACGTCGGCGACTCGTGGAACGATCACGCGCGCATCGCGCACGACCGGATGCTGGCCCATCAGTTCGCGGCCGCGCGCTTCGAAGGCATCGGCACCGTGCGCGACATGCTGGTGGGGCACGGATTCACGCTGACGGGCGACCCCGAACTGGATATGAAGTCGATCGATCGCCGTCGGTTCGTCGTCACGTCGATTCGACACGCCATCTGGAACAACCTGCCGAAAGACCTGTCGGGCCGCGCAAGCGGGCTATTCGCGGCAAGCCGCAACCTGACGCCGATCGTCCCGCCGCCCGATGCATCGGGTTCAACGGATACGCGCTACGAGAACAGTTTCACGTGCGTGCAACGCGGTGTGCCGCTCAAGCCGGCCTACGATCCGGCAATCGACGTGCCGCCGGTTCACCTGCTGACCGGCACGATCGTCGGCACGCAGGGCGAAGAGGTGTTCTGCGACAAGGCCGGCCGCGTGCGTGTGCTGGTTCACGGGCTGGATCCGGCGGACCATGCTCACGCGCAAGGCGCCGGCACGAACGGCCTGGCCGGCGACAGCGCGCCGATTCGCGTCGCGGCGAGTCTCGCGGGCGAATGCTTCGGTGCGCTGTTCCTGCCGCGTGTCGGCATGGAGGTCCTGCTGGGGAGCCTGTCGGGCGATCCGGACCGTCTGGTGATCATCGGCGTGTTGAGCAACGGCGCGAACCCGCCCGCGACTTTCAGCGATACCGGCGCGCTGCCGGGCAATCGCTACGTATCCGGGATCAAGACGCGGGAAATCAGGGGCCGTCGGCACAACCAGCTTCGGCTGGACGATACGCCGTCGCAAATCTCCGCGCAGTTGGCAAGCGGACATGCGCATAGCCAGTTGAATCTCGGCTATCTGACGCAACCCCGCATCGACGGTCACGGGGACGATCGTGGCGAAGGCGCGGAGCTGCGCACTGACGCCGCCGCGGCGTTGCGCGCCGCCCAAGGCATGCTGTTGACGACCTATGCGCGTTCGCACGCAACCGGCGGTCAGCTCGATCGCGATGAACTGATCCATTTGCTCGATCAATGCGCGGCGCTGTTCAAGTCGCTCGGCGATTACGCCGGCCAGCATGGCGGGCAATCCGCCGACACGGCCGGCCAGGACAACATCGCCAACGCATTCCGTCACTGGAAACCCGGCCGGTCGGAATCCGACTCCACGGGCGACGCATCCGCGTTCATGGCGTTCGGTGCGCAAGCGGGGTCGCTGAACGTCACGCCGAAAACGCACGTCACGTATGCGGGCGAGAACGTCGATCAGATTGCGCAGCAACACATGCAAATCACGAGCGGCGAGCGAATCAATCTGCATGCCGGGCGCGGCATCGCGATGTTCTCGCACGGCGACGGCATATCGGCGATTGCGAACCACGGGAAAGTGGCCCTGCAATCGCAGAACGACGACACGCAAATCGAGTCCGGCAAAAACATCCAGTTAACCGCGGCTGACGGCAAGCTGGCCGGCACGGCGAGCGACGAAGTCGTATTCGTCACATCCGGCGGCGCGTATCTCAAGCTGCGTGGCAGCGATATCGAACTGGGTTGCCCCGGCAAGTTCACCGTGAAATCCAATGGTCATGCGTGGGACGGCCCCGCCAGCATGAGCGTCGACCTGCCGACATTCGATCAAAGTCCGCTCGGCCGCGTCCCGAAGCTGATTCGCCCAACGGACGGTAACGCGGCGCCGGGGTTCGAAGGACAGATTCGAAAGGCATCGGGAACGCTGTCGAACATGACGACCGACACGGCCGGGGAACTGCCGGCGGTCGATACCGACCGGTTCGAGAGGCTGACGGTGCAGTTCACCAAGAAGAATGTTTAACGCAAGCGCAGGAGTCCGGATGATTGATTCATCTCTCGATCCTCGGCCGGAAGAGGACGCACGCACCGACGAGCACGCCGCGACGGGCGACGTGTCCGACGCGGCTACGCCGCGCCCGGAGCCACCTCAGATCGTCGTCGGTCGGAGCGACGGCGTCTCGATGTGGACGAAAGACACCCGGCTGATCTGCATCAAGCAAATGCCGTTGCCTGGTGTCGTCATCTTCGTCCATGGCGTGAACTCCGAAGGCGAATGGTTCGAAGCCGCCGAGCAGGGGCTGTGCAATGGCCTGAATCGCCGGCTCGGGCGGCTTGACGATCAATTGATGTATCACGGCATCGACGCCGGGCAACTGGTGCCGGCGAAGTACACGGAAAGCGTGACGCCGGACGGGTTTCTGAATCCGAAGCTTTGGTCCGGCAACTACATCAAATCCGATCCGTCCTTCTCGCCCGTCATTCATTTCCGATGGGGCTACCGGGCAACCGCCGCAGAGCTGAAAGAGTACGGCGACAAGATCTTCCTGAACGAGAAGGACTATTGGGGCGGCGGTCCGTTCACGAACGGCTGCGCGAGCCTGCCCGATCTCTGGCATGGCGGCCTCGACGACCGCGCGGCCGGGTGGTTGACCGTCCAGGGGATCAACCCGACCAACCGGCCGCTATATCGCGCGCCGCCCCGCGCATATGGCGTACTCGCGGCGTTGCGCCTTGCGAGGCTGATCGAGTCGATTCGCCGCATGCAGGCCGACGTGCCGATTACCGTCGTGTGCCATAGCCAGGGCAACATCGTGGGCCTGACGGCGGCGTTCTTCGGCGATGCACTGCCCGATGTCGAAGATCCGTGGGGACGTAGCGGGCATTGCGTGGCGGATGCCTACGTACTGGCGAATGCGCCGTACAGCCTTGCGCGCGCAGACGGCCCGAATCCATCCGATACGTTCATGGATACCTGGTCGCAACGCGCGACCAGGGACGGTGGCGGCCGTCGCGGACGGCAGACCTATACCGCCCGCACGAAAACGTTCGGCAAGTTTCTGTCGATCATCGGCACGCGCAAAGCCTACGAACTGCCCGCCGGCAAGATCGATGAAGACATGGCCAACGAGCGGGTATCGCCGACCAGCAAGCGGTCCTATGCGGCACAAGAGGATCGGGCTCGCCATGGTCTGAACGGATCGACATATGGTCGCGTCACCGCGTATTGCTGTCCACACGACCAGGTGATTTCGGCGGTCACGGTTCAAGGCATCGGCTGGCGCGGCATCGACGAGAACGAGCTGAACGATATCAACGTCCCCGGCGTGCTGACGCAGCGCGTCTTTGCCTCCGGCTTCCAGGTTGGCGTGCAGGAGCGCTATCAGTATTGGGAAGATGACTGGCGGCATGGCAAAAAGGGAACGACGTCGGGATTCTGGTATCCGCCTTCGCCACCTGCCAAGTTCAATCTCATCGGTGCGCTCAAAGGGAATGAAACCATCTGGGGAGTGGCGGCGACACTGGCGACTGCGCCGCTCATGTTCGTCGTGACCGGGTTCAGCTCGGCGTTGAACATGTTCCGCGTGAATGCCAATCCGCCACAGGGATGGACCGTCGTGGCGGACGCCCCGCCACTTGACGAGCCATTTCCGCCGAAAGCGAAGCGATTCGGCAAACCGGTCAAAACGACGGACGGCGCGGCGGTGAGCGACTTCAACGAAGGCAACGATCCGCTGGCCGCATGGCGCGACGCAAGCAAGAGCGAGGCAGACAAGCGCGCGGACGATCCTTACGATCAGTACGAGGCGAAGAACGCGGACAGTGTCGCGCAAGGGACGGCAGAGAGCGAAGCCGGACAGCGTTACGAGGACCGTGCGCTGATGCGGATGGAGGCGCGGCGCACGCTGAATACGGAATGGCTCGATGGCGACGGCCACGTGATCGGCGAGGACGGCAAGAGCGAAATGCCGGAGGGTTACAAGGAATGGCGCGATAGACAGATTGTGGATTGGCTCGATCGTGGCTCGACCAACAGCCCGACGAACCATTCCACGACGATGACCAATCCGGAGCACGCCGAAAAGGCACTTGCGTACGACGTGGCGATCGGGGTTTGCTATCTGACGCCCGAGCAAATGAAAGCGCTACGGATTGAAGCCGATTGGCGGATGGGAGACGGTATTCCCGACGACAACCCGAACAAGAAATACACAGAGTACTTTGTGCGCGGAAAATTTGACGAACTTCCGATGCATGAATGGGTACATGCGGAGAGCAGCGAAGGCAAGATGCCGGACGCCATCACGAATGAACGAGAAGGTCAGTTCTATCTGAAGGTCGGGGGCACGATATGAAGGCACTAATCGCTACATGGCCGCGACGTGCCGCTGTTGCGCTCGCAGCATGGATGATCACGGCCGTACTCATGGCGTCGTTAATGGCGCACGTAGAACAACCAGACCCGACACAACTGGAAATAGGAGATTGGATGAAACGATTTTTAGTCGTGCCCAGCCTGGCTGCGCTCATGGTGCTTCTGTTCACCACGGCCACGGTACGGCCGGCGCACGCGGCACCTTCGACGGAACCTGTAACGCATGCGGGACCCTCTGCGGAAGAAGCAGCGAAGCCATTCGTCGCGCAGGTTGTAGGTTTGATCTGGTTGAATCCGTTGCAACGCATGGACTACCCGACCGAATGGCAACTGCTGTGGACGCAAGGACTCGCGTCTCCGAACAAGAACGACGACATGGTGCGGACCGATCCGAAGTCCTTTACGACGCTCCAGTCGGTAGCGGGTATCGCATACGGCAACGAAGGCACAGAAACATTCAGAGGGTTCTATCGCAAGTACATGACCAAGTTCCCGCTGCTGCTTCACTCACGCTACGCGAGCAATGCGAAATACTTCTACACGGTCAAACCTGACGATAAAAAGAACTGGCGTGAGTTGGCTGGCATCCGTGTCGAGCTTGCGATTCCGGAACGACTCGACGCGGCCGAATCGCAAAACTATTTGCAGGACTCGATTCGAAGGACGTTTTCGATCGGGAATCGGTATTTTCCAACGATGTGGAGCCGCAACACGCTTCCCGACGTACAAGCCACACAAGGCGGCCCCAACACCGGATTCACATCCCTGAACAACGCACTGGACTACTTGCGGGCGAACCCTGACAAGAGCGTCTGGGTAGTGAACTGGGACGCACCCAACTTCCCTCCCACGGATGCACAGATCAACGAGAACCTTGTCGTGCTGTTCCTCGCTGGCCCAACCTTCAACACCGAGCGTGAACCGCTCTCCTGGATCGGCAAAGCCGCAACCGGCAACACGCATGATTTTCCGCAGAAGGTCGGCACGACCCGAGCCGTGCAGGCGTGGAAGGCGACCATCGACCAAGCGGCACGCAATGCCGGCATCGTGGTCCCTGACCTCAACTACGTCGTTCACGACGCAGGTAAAGGCAGCGACGCATCATCGACACGTCTTGCGATGCTCGGACAAACCTTGACCGAAACCCTCCCCGAATACGACCACCGTAAGCAGACGTTCAACACGGCCGCCCTACTCGGCGACATGGGAACCGGCAGCGCATTGACCGACGTCGCGCTCGCAATCGGCCGGATCAATCACTTCGGCGGCAATGCACTCGTCGCCGGCACGACCGATCCGGATCATCCGGTCGCGGTCGTCGTCCTGCCACCGTCGAAACTCACGCCGATCGATCCCGACAAGGATTGGTTCCGCGCACGCGGCGGAAACAACGCCTACCTGCCGTGGTGGGGACGCCGACACGACACAAATTACGGCATGCAAGGCTATTCGTGGTGATGCACATCGGCTTGGCGGCGCGCTGCATGTGAACGTAACCGCCGCGTCTAGTAACAGGAGTTGAGTGCAGCCATTTGCTATCGCGCCCGGTTTGGTGGCGCTCATGGTGTTTCCTTTCGTCACCACCATGATTCCAGATTAACAATGACGATATGAAAATAGCGGAATGGTATGAATAGCATGCTCCAGACATTAAAATCCAAATATTTGAAAAAGATAAAATTGATCGTGGCGCTGCTGACAAGTGTGTTGCTAGCCGGTTGCCCGCCGATGATTGTGCCGCATTTTTCAACGAAATCTTACGAGAAAATCTATAGCTTTCCGGCTGAACCACGTCCGTGGTTGACGCTGGAAAACGAGGGCATCAGTCTTTATTTGTATAATAGTTGCTATGATCGGAGCAGCGACTGTAAATGGCAAAATCTGGTCGCCTTGAAGAGCGGAACAAAACCCGATTGGAAAAGCCTTCTGGATGCACGTCCGATTAGTTGGAAAGTCCAAGGTACGAATTTACCCATGCGCCGCCCGATCTCCGCCTATGTACCCGGCACCAAATATCGTTTCATGGGTGCATTCAATAACTACCCAGAAATCGTGTTTGCAATTCCCGATGAACTTGTTGCCGATAAAGGGAATCGCGATCCGAGCTACATGCAGATTGAAGATTACAACTCTCTCGCCAGCCCTGTGGCTATAGATATTCAGTTGGTCGTTTACGATGACGAGCATCAATGGATTTTTGCTAGACAACCGAAACCGAATTATGAAAGAAAGAATTATCCGACCGATCTATTTGTTCCCAGCGACCTATTTCGATTTTCGGGGGGCGATGATGTGCGGCTACATCAATCGATGGCCTTGTATTATGTTTCACCAAAAACAGCGCCGACCGGCTATCGTGTCGTATCAGGCAAGGCGGCGGAATATTGGGTTGGAAAGTTCAACATCAAGTATAGAGCCGATCAAATCGCGTTAGCTGATGTTACATTTCCTTCTGTGCCTCTCACACTTGACGCCTTAACCGTCGATGACAAAAGCGTCGCTGGAAAGCCCACGCTGTTATGTCACTACAGCTCTACCCAATTTAATCTGGGTTGGATGGATGCGGCCCAACACCGCGAACCATCGGAGGAAGATCGAAAGAATTGCGAGCCAATTCAATAGTCGGGATGCTGCCCAATAATTATTGGGTCGGATCGTCTGCGTTTCGCCATCGGCCGGATCAATCACTTCGGGGGCAACCTGCCGTGGTCGGGCCGCCGACACGATACAAATTACGGCATGCAAGGCTATTCATGGTGATGCACACCAGCGCGGCAAATCGCTTCATCCGAACGTGATCGCCGCGTCAGACCTCAAACCATTTGGAGGACGGAATCCCATGCGGGGAATTATCCGGGTAGAAGATACGCACACCCACGGCGGCCGGGTCGAATCCGGCGCCCGAAAAAGCACGGTGATGGGGCGCGCGGTCGCTCGTATCGGCGACGCGTGCTCGTGTCCGATTCATGGCGCCTGCACGATTGCCGAAGGCGATCCGGCCTTCGACATCGAAGGCCGCCCCGCCGCATTCGACGGCCACAAGACTTCGTGCGGCGCGGAATTGATCTCGTCGCTTCAACATTCGGGGCGAATCTGAATGCCGACGACCCGACGCATGACCGACGAACAGTTCCGGCTGTTGCGGATGCACGATACGAGGATCAAGCCGCTGAACCAGTGGGCCTTGCACGAGATTTTCGTGAAGGGCCGATCACAACGGGCGCTGGCCGCCGAACTCGGCATGACGCACTCCGCGATGTCGCAACTTGTGCGAAAAGCCTGGCGACGCTATCTCGATCTGCCATGTAACGCCGGCCGCCTCACGACGCTCACGGTCACGATTCCGTCGAGGTACGAGCAGGCGCTGCTGGCATGGGTGCGGGATGCGCACCGGCTATCGACCCAACCCGGCCCCGATGCGGCGACGTAATCGCGACGATTCCGGCCAGCGAAGCCACGGAGAAACGAATTCCCCTATTTCCGACACATATAAAACATAATTCCACTTCGAGCCGCATCTTCAGCCAACTTTGGATCCTTTTTCCCTTCTGTCCCCCGTATCATCTCCGTCACTACGCAATCAGCCAGAGACGGACATGAGCGAACCCACCCCGCTGCACTACCTCGACTACGCAGCCACGACCCCTGCCGATCCCCGCGTGATCGAAGCGATGACGGCCTGTCTCGGCTTCGACGGCATCTTCGGCAACCCCGCATCCAGCTCGCACGCCGCCGGCCGACTCGCAAAAGACAAGGTCGAGCACGCCCGCGCGCAAGTCGCCGCCCTCATCGGCGCGGACGCCGACGAGATCGTGTGGACGTCGGGCGCCACCGAATCGAACAACCTCGCGCTGAAGGGCTATGCGGAAAACGCGACCGGCAAGCGCCACCTGATCACGAGCCGCCTCGAGCACAAGGCCATTCTCGACACGATGGCGAACCTGTCGAAGCATGGCATGCAGGTCACCTTCCTGACGCCTGACGCCCGCGGCGAAATCACCGCCGACGCCGTGGCGGCCGCGATCGGCCCCGACACCGGCCTCGTGTCGCTGATGCTCGTGAACAACGAGATCGGCACGCTGACCGACATCGGCGCGATCGCCCGCATCGTGCACGCCGCCGGCGCGCTGCTCCACGTCGACGCCGCGCAGGCGCTCGGCAAGACACCGATCGACGTGCGCGCGCTCGGCATCGACATGATGTCGATGTCCGCCCACAAGGTGTACGGCCCGAAGGGCATCGGCGCGCTGTTCGTGCGCCGCGAGATCGCGCGCCGGATCGCGCCGCAGATCCACGGCGGCGGCCACGAGCGCGGGCTGCGTTCTGGCACGCTTGCCACGCATCAGATCGTCGGCATGGGCGTCGCGTGCGAACTCGCCGCCGAAAAACTCGACGGCGAAGCCGAACGGATCGCGGCGCTCGGCGCGCGGCTCACCAGCGCGCTGTCCACGCTCGGCGACGTCACGCAGAACGCGGCCGCTGCCCGCCGCATCCCGCACACGCTGAGCCTGACGGTGCATGCGCCGGGCTTCTTCCCGTTCATGCTCGGCGAAGCGCTCGCCGTGTCGTCCACCTCCGCATGCAATTCGACCAGCGGCGCGCCGTCCCACGTGCTGACCGCGATCGGCCTCGATGCGGAAGCGGCCGGCCGCACCGTGCGCATCAGTTTCGGGCGGTTCACGACGGAACAGGACGTCGACTTCGCGATCGCCTGTTTCGCGCGGGCGATCGAGCAATGTCGGGCGGCGGCGGCGACCGGCTTCGCCGCGTCGCGGCAGATCACGCCGGCCGACCTGAAGGCGATCCGCAATGCCGGTTTCCGTGCGGTGATCTGCAACCGGCCCGATGGCGAAGGCGCGGATCAACCGGCGTTCGAGGAGATCGCCGCCGCCGCGCGCGAACTGGGCATGGACGCGCGCTACCTGCCGGTCGAACGCGACCGCATCGGCGACGCGGAAGTCGACGCGTTCGGCGCACTGGTCGACACGCTGCCGAAGCCGGTGCTCGCGTATTGCCGCAGCGGCAGCCGCTCCGGCACGCTGTGGAACCGGCTGTCCGAACGACGCACGGCGTAAGCCGCCCCGCCGTTACGCCTGACCGACCACCTGCGTTCACGCATGAAGCCGATGCTTCGCTGCGTGGCCGCCGGTGGCGCGAGTCACAGCCGCATCACGTCTGTTCATCGCCGTTCACCGGCGTATAGATCGCCAGCTTCAGCGCGGGATCGTCGTTCGCCTGGAACGTCGCGTACTCGTAGCGCTGCGTGCCGCGTTGCGCATGCACGAGCACCTTCTCGCCCGACACGCCGCTGCGCACGTCATGCGTATCCCACCATCGACAGAATTCGCTGCTACTGGCGCGCAAGCGCGCGACCAGTGCGACGAACGCCGGGTCGCTCGCGTAGAGATCGTGGTTCGTGCGAAATAGCGCGATCATCCGCCGCGCCTCGTCGGCCCAGCGCGCGGCGAACAGCGCACGCGCGTACGGCGCCTCGAACATGTAGACGAGGATGTTGCGATCGGCTGGCGCCAGCCGGTCGAAGCCGAGCAGATCGGCCGCGGCCGCATTCCACGCGAGGATGTCCCAGCGTCGGCCGGTCACGTAGGCAGGCTGTTGAAGATGCGCGACGAGCCGCGCGATGGCCGGCGGCACGCGTTCCGGCACGAACGCAGGTGACCCGTCGCGCCGCGCGAGCGTGCGCAAGTGGGCCGCTTCGGCCTTGTCGAGCCGCAACGCGCGCACCAGTGCGTCGAGCGTCGTATCCGACGGGTTGACGTCGCGCCCCTGCTCGAGCCGCACGTACCAGTCGACGCCGATGCCGGCCAGTTCCGCGACTTCCTCGCGCCGCAGGCCGGGCGTGCGCCGGCGCGGCCCGTCGTGAAGGCCGACGGCATCCGGGCGCAGCTTCTTGCGCCGCGAGCGCAGGAAATCACCGAACGGGGTTCGCGTGGTAGCGGTCATCGGGTTCGCTCCGTGCAGGGTGGTATCGGCCCATCCTGGGCTCGCGCCGGGCCTTGTTGCCGATTCTAAGCCTGCCAGAATCGACGCGTCCTCACCCTCGGGAAGCGTCATGAAAGCTGCGATTCTGAAGTCGCTGGGCGCGCCGCTCGCGATCGAAACGATGCCGGACCCGGTGCTCGGCACCGGCGAAGTCGTCGTGGACGTCGTCGCGACGCCGGTGCTGTCCTATGCGCGTGAAGTGTTCAGCGGCGAGCGCCGCTATCCGATGGAGTTGCCGATGGTGCCCGGTTGCGGCGCGATCGGCCGGGTCCGGCAAACCGGCCCCGACGCGACGCAGTTGCAGCCGGGCGATTGGGTATTCTGCGACCCGACCGTGCGCTCGCGCGACGACGCGCTTCAGCCCGACATCGTGCTGCAAGGCTGGAGCGCACGCGGCGAAGGTGGCAAGCAGTTGCAGCGCTACTTTCACGACGGCCCGTTCGCGGAGCGGCTGCGCGTGCCGACCGAGAATGCGGTGCGCATCGGCGCGATCGCGGCCGCCGACGCCACGCGCTGGTGCGCACTCAATACGCTGCTCGTGCCTTACGGCGGGCTGCTTGCGTCCGATCTGCGCGCCGGCGAAATCCTGCTCGTCAGCGGCGCGACCGGCAATTTCGGCAGCGCATGCATCGCGGTGGCGCTGGCGATGGGCGCGCGGTGCGTGGTCGCGCCCGGCCGCAATGCGCGCGTGCTGGCGGATCTCGAACGCCGCTTCGGCGACCGCGTGCGCACGGTCGAACTGACCGGCGACGAAACCGCGGATCGCATCCGCATGCAACACGCCGCGCCGGGGCCGATCGACTGCGTGATCGACCTGATGCCGCCGTCGGTGCCGGCGACGACGGTGCGGGCGGCCGTGATGGCCGTGCGTCCGTACGGGCGCGTGGTGCTGATGGGCGGCGTCGGCATGCTCGGCGGGGCCGGGCTCGAGCTGCCGTATCCGTGGATCATGCGCAACGACATCACGCTGCGCGGTAAATGGATGTACCCGACGGAAGCGGTGACGCTGATGACCGGGCTCGTTCGCGGCGGGCTGCTCGACCTGGGGCACTTCGACGTGACGGTCTTCGCGCTCGACGACGCGAACGACGCGGTCGCGCATGCGGCCGAACACGGCGGGCCGTTCAGGATGACGGTGATCGCGCCCTAGGCAACACATCGCGCACGCCCAGACGTCGAAATTCGGCGGCCGGCGCGATGGAAAGCCGCGCCGGCCGCCGCCCTGCCCGCTACGTCACTCGTCCTGCTGTTCCTGCTGCGCCTGCACCTGCCGCTGCCGGATGAACTGCCGCACATCGCTCATCGTCACCCGGCCGGTGTGCTTCGCATCGATCTCGTCGAAGTGCTTCGACACGAAGCCGAGCCCGCTGCTTTGCGCCTGCGCCTTCGTCACGGCCGCGCCGTTGCTCAGCACGGTATTGCCGCCGAGCCTCGCGTCGACGCGCTGCTGCGCCTGCTGCTGCAAGGCCGCGCCGGTCGACGGCAACACCGGCGCCGCGCGCGTGGCCGGAAAGAACGGACCGTCGACACCGCGCCCGCCGTGCGGCAGCTTCACCGGCGCCACCGCCTGCGGCGGCAACGCGTAGGCACTGCTCATCACGGCGCCGAGCACGATCAACGGAGACATACGCCGCATCAATTGGATTAGGGACATGATCGCTCGCATTCAATGGATGAATAGAGGGTTCCTTTGACAAGGACTCCGTCGCTCAAGGGGCTGCCGCCAGCGTCGTCGCGGCCGTCGCGCCCGGCTCGCTGCCGGTCGGCACGCTGGGCGGGTTTTCATCCGGCCACGGCGGCGGCAGCGTGTGCAGCGTCAGCGCCGTCGGAATCCGCGCGCCCTTGTAGAACGTCTGCAAATCCCGCTTCATCAGCGGACGGGCGACGTCGTCCAGATAGATCATGTGACCGCCCTGGAAGAAATTCACCTGCAGCTTCGGATGCAGCCCCTTCACCGTCTGCAGCCGCGCGAGCTGCTTCTCGGTGTTGAAGAACGGCGTCGCGAGATCGTGGTAGCCGTTCTCCGCGAGCACGCGAAGCTTCGGGTTGAGCTGCAGCGCACCGAGCAGATCGGGAATCGTGTCCGGCATCGGCTGGCCGTCGTGCGAGAAGTCCCAGACGCCGATGATGTTGTCGTTCAGCGGCAGGTACGTCGCGTTCGGGGCCGTATAGCCGAGGTAGTCCGGCATCTGCGTCGCGAGCGCGTTCGTGAACGGTTGCGAGATCAGGATGTCGGACGGATCGCCGTCGTTCTGCAGTCGCGGGTCCGAGTTCGGCAACGACACGCGCCCGTCATACCGGCCGATCGTCGTGCCGGGCACCAGGCTCGTGCCGAACGGATTCGCGTTGAAATAGTCGCGCAGCGCCTGCTGCGTGAGGCTCGACGGAATCGACCACAGCCTGAGCGTCGCATCGCTCGGGAACACCGGCGTGCCGAGCGCGTCCGGAATGCCGAGCTGGCTCAACACCCACGACTGCGAATACTTCTGCAGCTGGGTGTAGATCAGCGTCGTGAACAGTTCCGTCTGGAGTGCATACAGATCCTGGTTCACCGGCGCCGGCGACACCTGGTTGAAGTACGCCGCGACCGCCGCGTAGCCGGGCAGATAGCCGGCCACCGTATCGGTATCGAGCAGCAGCCCTGCGGTCGACTGCGTGATCGCCACCGCTTCCACCGCATCCGCGAAGTAGTTCAGGATCGCCGATTGCAGCACGATCCCCGTCAGGTGCACGCCGGCCGATTCGAGCGCGAGCGCGAGCATGTCGGTACGCGGCGTGCCGTACGATTCGCCGTACAGGTAGATCGGCGACGTGCCGCGGCTGTTGACGGTCAGGTAGCGCTGGATGAAGTCGCGCATGATGTTCACGTCCGCGTCGGAACCCCAGTACTTCTGGTTGGTGTTCGGCAACACGGCTTCCGACAGCCCGGTGCCGGGCGGGTCGATGAACACGAGGTCGGTGGTGTCGATCAGGCTCTCCGCATTGTCGACGAGCGGATAGTTCGGCCAGTTGTTGCCGAACAGCGGATCGGGCGTGGCCACGCGGGTCGGCGCGAACGAACCGAGCCGCAGCCAGATCGACGACGAGCCGGGCCCGCCGTTATAGACGAACGTGACCGGGCGCGGCTTGCCGTTCGTGCTGGGCGCGGTGTACGCGACATACGACATCGACGCTTCCGGGTTGCCGTTCGCGTCCTGCGCGGTCAGGTGGCCGGTGGTCGTCGTGTAGTCGATCGTCTTGCCGCCGCCCTTCCACTGGTAATGCATGACGGCCGCTTTCTCGGACACCTGCGACGGCGCGAGGCCGTCGGTCGCGTTCATCGAGTACGCGACCGGGTCGACATACGGCTGGTTGGCGGCAGACGTCTGGGTGCCGGCCGCCTGCGCGCTGGCCTGCTGGCTCGCGGTGGCCTGCGCGAGGCTCGACGCGCCGACGGACGACGAATCGTCGCCGCCGCATGCCGCGAGCGCCAGTGTCATGACGGTCAATGCGCCTAGCCCGGCCAGCCGGCCACGACGAACACGGCGGCTGCCGGTACTGCTCCTGTCTGGTTTCATCTCTTTCCTTCGGCTTCGGATACCGCGTCACAAAGGCCGCCAACGCCCGCGACACGCGCAGGCCGACCCGCCACTCGCGTTGCACGGTCGGCAGTCGGCGGTTGGGGATAGGACTTCCAAGAGACTGAACTTGATACAGACACAGCAAACTGCTGGCGAGAATGATGCCCGGACGCGCCCCCTGCAGTTTGGACAACTTTTGTATGACTGAAACTCAGGCCATGACAAAAATAGGCGGTGCTGCGCCGCGTTGTCAAAGATCATTCGGATATTAAAAATCCCGCAATGATGCGAAGGGCGGACAGTGTCTGGAACTTGAAAGAAAACGGAATTATTCGTGCAAGGTGTGTTTTGGCGACAATGCCACGCCGAATATTTTACTTTTCACGCGCAATGCAGAATCCTTTCCCGTATTGGCGCAGCAGACAGAAATCCTTCAAATCGGCATGATCATTCTTTCAACTTTATTATCGCCAATCGATTAACGCGATGCAGCAGCATGTACAGGTCATTCGACGATTCGATTCACTTCAATCCTCCCTCAACTGCGGCATCGATGTGCACTGCATCATCCATAAAGTACCGGCTCGATTAATTACTCATGGAATTATTTACCCGGTATTCAAACTGTTTCCGGGACAAGCGCGACGTCCGGCATTGCCGCACATCACGCCTGTCGCAAAACCTCAAGCCATCGTCACTTCCCGCCGCCCGGCAGCGCGATATCGATCAGCACCGGATCATGATCCGACGAACGATACGCATCGGCCGCATAGAACGTCTTCTGCTGCTCGGCCGACTTGTACGCGAGCGTGTACTGCAGCGCGAGCGGCTCGTCCGCGTTGATGTGCCATTCGTGCACGGCCTTCACGTGCGACGCGAGCGGCAGCGTCGCGAGCGCGTGGTCGAGATAGCCGGCTTCGCCGTTGTAAACGTAGCTGTACGCGTTCGCACCGATCCAGCGCGCGACGAGATTGCGGTAGCCGCGCGATTCGAGCGTGCGGATCGGGTCTTCGTACGTGTAGCTGTTGAAGTCGCCGATCAGCAGCACGCCCTGGCTCTTGACGCCCGTCGGGTTGCCGGCCAGCCAGTCGGCGACCTTCGCCGCCGCGCGCGTGCGCGTCGGGTTCCAGCATCCCTGGCCATCGCCCTGGTCGAGATCGTCGTTCGCGGCATCCGGGCAGTTCTTCGACTTCAGGTGGTTCACGGCCACCGTCAGCGCCTGCTTGTTGCCGCCGAGCAGCCGGAACGACTGCGCGAGCGGCTGGCGGTTCTTGTCATCGGTCGTGAGCGTCGCCGCGCGGCCGACCGGTTCGACCTTGCGGCTGTCGTAGATCATCGCGACCGCGATCGCGTCGCCGCCGAGCCGCGACGTGCCCGGATCGACCACGCGCCAGTGACTGCCGAGCTTCGCCGCGAGCTGGCGCACCGCGCTCAGTTCGCCGTAGCCGTTGTTCTGGATTTCCATCAGGCCGATCACGTCGGCGTCGATGGCCTTCAGCGCGCTGACGATCTTCGCTTCCTGGCGCTGGAATTCCTGGAACGTCTTCGCGCCGCGATTGTTCGGATCGTCGAAGCCGCCGCCGAGACCGTTGCCGTTGAAGTAGTTGAGCACGTTGAACGACGCGACGCGCAGGTTCGCTTTCGGATCGCGCGCCGGTGCGTTCGTGCGCGGGTTCTCGCGCTTGTCGAACACCGGCGCGGCCGCGCCGGGCAGCGGCTGTACGCGCCATGCGCCGTAACGCACTTCGAGCACGCCCTCGACGTCGCGCACCGTGTAGCCCGCGCGCAGCGTGTTCGCGGCCGACAGGCCCGGCGCCGGATACGGCACGGTCGCGGGATTCTGCTTGTTCGAGCCGTCGTCGAGGATCAGGCGGTTGCGCGCGTTCGCGTCGATCTGCGTCTGCGCCTGTGCGGGCGGCACGACGCTCGTCGGCGTACGCAGCCGGCCGTTGCTGAGCATCACGCTGCCGTAGCGGCCGAGTTCGTAGTTGTCGGTGACGCTCAGCGTCTGCGGCAGGCGCACGAGCATCCCTTCGTACGCGGCGAACGCGTTCGGGCTGTCGACCGGCAGCGTGAGCGTCGCGGGCGTGACCGTCTGGCCGTTCGCGCACACCGCGATCGCGCCCGCCAGCGTGAGCTGCGTCTGCCCGTATTTCTCGTCGACCTTGCCCGTCACGTGCACGAGATCGCCGGCCTTCGCACGCACCTTCGGCGCATAGACGAACAGGCCTTCGGACACGCCCGGCTGGTTGCGGCGCTGCGCGTCGGCCTGCTGGACGAAGAAGCCGCCGAAGCCGTCCGTGCCGCCGAAATCGGCGGTGACGACGGCTTCGATCGACGCGTTCTGACCGGCGAGCGGCGACGGCGCGCCCGGCCCCTGGATATCGGCGATCGGCGTCGTGCTGCCGCCGCAATTCGCGCTGACGGGCGCGGCGGTGGCGGCGAATACCGGCGCGGCGAGCATCGGGAGCAGCAATAGCGGGGCAAACAGGCGGATTGTCGAGCGCATGGCGGGAATCCCGGTTGTGAGGGTGGCGAAAGCTTAGCGACGCTCGGTGACAGTATTTGGTAATCGGCAGACAGGCCGATGTCATTGTCGTCATCACGCCGGGATCGCCACGCGTCGTACGGCCGGGCGTCGCCGATGCGCCGAATCCTCCGCCGACAAAACCGCCGCGCTAGACCGTCCCCGGCAGTGCGCTCGACACGAGCACGGCCGCCACCATCAGCACGCCGCCGAGCACGACCGCCTCGACGCGCAGCACCGTGCCGAACCGTTTCAACGCGCCGGCCGGCATCGCGGCGGCCGGGTCCTTCAACGCGGCCAGCAGCTTCGGCATCCCGAAGAACCGGTTGTGTCCGCCGAGCATCGCGGCAATCAGCACGAGCGCGAGCTTCAGCAGCAGGATCTGCCCGTACGTCGACGCGAGCAGGTTGGCGGGCGTACCGACGCCGCGCCAGCCGTTGTACGTACCGGTCGCGAACAGCACGACCAGCGCGTAAGTGGATGCATCGGACAACGACTGCACGAACGATGCACCCGTCGTGCGTTCGCTCGCCGGCATGCGGACGAGCTGCGGCATCACGCCGAACGTCGTCACGAGCACGAGCCCGACCCATGCGCTGATCGCCAGCAGATGCAGCCAGTCGATCCACACCGGCACGCTGAACAAGCCCGCATCCACGGGATGGCCGCCGTTGCCGCGCGCGAGCGCGACACCGGCGAGCGCGACCGCCATCGCGAACGGAAACCGGGTGTCGTTCGCATGCGTGACGAACGACAGCAGCACGACGACGAGCATGAACGCCGTGCCGGCCAGCCACGCATGGCCGAACCCGGTGCCCGCGAGCATCGAATGAACCGCCGGCCCCGCGTCGAGCAGCGGCACTTCGCTCATCAGCGCGCAGTGCGCCCAGAACGCGATGACGCTCGCGAGCAGCGAGACGACGGACGCGCTGCGCAGCGTCGCGACGAGCCGCCGCCCGACGTCGTGTTGCCACACCGATGCGCCGCGCGCGAGCCAGTGCCGGCCAAGCAACGCGCCGACGACGACCGCGAACCCGGCATTCTGGATCGCCACTGACACGAGCCGCAGCAGGCCGACGATGCCGTCGTTCACCCCTTCACCCGGAACGTATAAGCGCCCTTCGTGCGATGCGCGTCGGCCGTCATCGCCGCCCACTGCACCGTGTACGCGCCCGCCGCGAGCTTCGGTATCGCGACGGTCATCACGCGCGGGTTCGACGCATCGATCTTCGCCTTGTCCCGCGTGACGGCGTTGCCGCTCGCGTCGGACACCTTCACCGAGCTGAACGCCGGTTCGAGGTCTTCGTTGAACGTGAGCCGCAACGTGTCGGGCGCCGCGTCGACCGTGCTGCCGGCCGCCGGCACGGCGCCTTCGAGCTTGCCGTGGGCCGAAGCCGCGACCGGTGTCATCGCGAAGAGGGCGGCAGCCGCGGCGAGCGCGGCGAGCCGTCCGGAAATCGTGCTGTTCATGTTCGCGCTCCGCGTCACGGCTTCTTCAGTTCGACGACGGTCAGCGCGCCGTTCACGTCCTCGGCGACGAAGTCGATCGTATCGCCCGCCTTCACCTGCGACAGCATCGCCGGGTCCTTGACCTTGAACACCATCGTCATCGCGTCCATCCCGAGGTTCTCCAGCGGGCCATGCTTGATCGTCAGCTTGCCGGCGGCCATGTCGACCTTGCGGATCTCGCCGTGCGACATGCGCTGCGCCGCCGCGGCGCCCTGCCTCGCGCCGCCGCTCATGTCCATGCCGGCCATGTCGCCGGCCGCGTACGACGCGGCGGACAATGCCAGCGCGCACCCCGTCGCCATCAAAACCAGTCCTTTCTTCATCGTGTCGACTCCCGTGTGAATGAATGGAAACCGGCGGCCGCGTCGGTGCGGCCGCCGCGTGCTGCTTCAGCCGTCCGGCACTTCGCCGGTGAATTCGTAGGCGACCGTGCCCTTCGGATGCCGGAACCAGCCCGGATCGCGATAGTCGTTGCGGCCAAGCCCCTGCCGCACCTTGAGCACCGTGAACATGCCGCCCATCTCCAGCGGCCCGAACGGGCCCGTGCCGGTCATCATCGGCAGCGTGTTGTCGGGCAGCGGCATCTCCATGCCGCCCATCGCGCCGCCCGTGCTGCCCATCGCCATGTAGTCGGGCACGAGCTTGCCGATGCGCTTCGCGAGATCCTTCTGCGGCACGCCGATCAGGTTCGGCACCTGGTGGCCCATCGCATTCATCGTGTGATGCGACTTGTGGCAATGGAACGCCCAGTCGCCCGGACGATCGGCGGTGAACTCGATCGCGCGCATCTGGCCCACCGCAACGTCGGCCGTCACTTCGGGCCAGCGCGCGGCCGGCGGAATCCAGCCGCCGTCGGTGCCCGCGACCTCGAAGCTGTAGCCGTGCAGGTGGATCGGATGGTTCGTCATCGTCAGGTTGCCGAACCGGATCCGCACGCGGTCGCCGGCGCGCACCGGCAGCGGATCGATGCCCGGGAATACGCGCGAGTTGAAGGTCCACATGTTGAAGTCGGTCATCTCGTTCACGCGCGGCGTGTAGCTGCCCGGGTCGATGTCGTACGCGGCGAGCAGGAACACGAAATCGCGATCGACCGGCATCGTGCCGCGCGCCTTCGGATGCACGATGAACATGCCCATCATCCCCATCGCCATCTGCACCATCTCGTCGGCGTGCGGGTGATACATGAACGTGCCGTGCGCTTCGAGCCGGAACTCGTAGACGAAGGTCTTGCCGGGCGGAATGTGCGGCTGCGTCAGGCCGCCGACGCCGTCCATCCCGTTCGGCAGCCGCAGCCCGTGCCAGTGGATCGTCGTGTGCTCGGGCAGCCGGTTGGTCACGAAGATGCGGACCTTGTCGCCTTCGACGGCCTCGATCGTCGGACCCGGCGACTGGCCGTTGTAGCCCCACAGGTTCGCGTTCATGCCGGGCGCCATCTCGCGCACGACGGGCTCGGCCGTCAGGTGGAATTCCTTCCAGCCGTTCTTCATCCGCCACGGCAGCGACCAGCCGTTCAACGTCGCGACGGGCGTGTACGGGCGGCCGTCGGGCGGCACGAGCGGCGGCTGCGTGCCGGCTTTCGCCATCGTGGGCGCTTCGGGCAGCGACGCGGCGCCGGCCTTGCTGACCATCGCCGCACCGAGCAGCGCGGCGCCCGAGCCGCTGAGAAATTGTCGACGGGACACCATGTCAATGACCTTCCGGATGTGGTTGCGTGGCGGGCGCCGACGGCGCCGCGGGAATGGAAGCCGGCTGCGGCGCGGCGTCGGCTTTCGAAGCGGATTCGGGAGCTGATTCGGCGGAGTGCGTCGCGCGCGGCGCGGCGCCCGACGACGGCAACCGGCCGCCGACCGCCATCTGCAGATCGGTTTCGGCGAGCCAGTAGTCCTTCAGCGCATCGATGTAGCCGTTGACCGCGCCAACCTGTTCTCGCGCATCGGTCAGCAGCTCGAACACGCTCGCGAGCATCCCGTTGTAGCGCAGCAGCAGTTCGTCGGAGATCGTCTTGCGCAGCGGCACGACTTCGTCGCGATAGTGCGTGGCGACGTCGTAGCGGGTGACGTAAGCCGCATACGATTCGCGCACTTCGGAGCGCGCATCGATGGCGGTTTTCGCGAGCCGGTTCGCGGACTGCATGTAGATCGCCTCGGCACGCGCGACCTTGGCGCCGCCCCAGTCGAACAGCGGAATCTCGACGCTGATTTCGTAGCCGTGCTCGTGGCCCTTGCCGGTTTCGTAGTCGTTCACGTAGCCGAGCTCAACCGCGTTGACGAAGCGCGTGGCCTTGCTCAGGCCGAGCGACGACGCGACGCCCTGCGTCCGCAGCTTCGCGGCCTGGATGTCGAGACGGTTGCTCATCGCGAAACGTTCGAGATCCGGCAGGTCCGGGCGCGCTTTAGGCAGATCGGGCAAGCGTTCGGGCAACGCGTACCGCGTGCGCTCGCCCCACAGCCCCATCGCGCGCGTGAGCTTCTCGCGTGCGGCGACGGCCTGCTGGCGCGCCTTCGCGTGCTGCGCGACCGCGTCGGCATGAAACGCCTGTTCGCGTGCGTAGTCGAGCCGGCTGAAGTTGCCGGCCTGCCGCATGCGCAGCGCGAGCTCGGCCGCCGCGCTCGCAGCCTCGCGCACCTGCTGCGCATAGTTCGCGGCCTGCTCGGCGGCGACGGCCTCCACGTAGGCCCGGCGCGCGTCGGCCGCGACCTTCAGCATCGCGTCGGCCGTTTCGAGCTTGGTCTGCTCGAAGCGACGGCGCTCGATGTGCGTCGCGAGCGGCATCGTCAGCAGCGCGAACACGTTCGCCGAGAACGTGCGGCCGAGCGTCAGCTCGCCGTCGCCGGCACGCGTGCGGCTGAACGCGAAGCGCGGGTTCGGCAGCCGGCCGGCTTGCACGAGGTCGGCCTCCGACAGCCCGAGTTCCGCGTACGACGCCTGCAGCCCGCGGTTGTTCAGCAGCGCGACCTGCACCGCGTCGTCCATCGACAGCGGTTTTGCAAGCAATTCCTGCGTCCGCTGGTCGACGGCTTCGCGGTCGGCGTCGGTCCGCACCACCACCGCGTCCTTGCCGATTCGCTCGGTTGCGACGGACGACACGGCGTCGAACCCGCCGTCCTTCGAAAATGTCGTGCAGCCCGCGAGGAGCGCCAGCACGATCGCGGCCGCGCCGATCCGACGCGATATCGCGAGCGTCGTCATCGCGTGGCCCCTCCGTGCGTGGAATGACCGGCGCCGTTGCCGGCCGCGCCGCTGCGCGTGCGCCCTTTCGCGGGTCGCTCGGTCACGTCCCGGTTCAATTGCTTCCAGCCCGGGCCTGCGTCGTCCCGATACGGCCGATAGCCGTCGAACGCCGACGTCACGGTGACGTCCGGCACCGACGCGGCGGCGTCCGCCGGATCGGGAAACGCGGTTTGCGCGGGCGCGAGCGACGGCACGAGGGCCGCCGCGCCCCATAGCGCCGCAATGATCAATCGCATGAACATGTCTCGTCGTAAGTCGTCCGGCGTGGCGTGATGCGATGGCCGGAGCAAATAGCGGATCGCGGCGGGTCGGCCGCGGCCAGGAACTAGACGGGTATCCGGCGAGGCGGCCGGTCGATGCCGCCGGTCAGGAACGACACGCCCCCGGCCGAACGCGGCGGCGCGACGGTCGTGACGCGCACGCTCGCCATGACGGGCGCCGCGGGTGCGCCCGCCATGCCCGCGCCGATGCAGCAGGACACGCACGCGGCACATGACGACGCATGCCGCGCGCGATCGCCGTGATCGTGATGGCCGTCCTGCGCGGCCGGTATCGTGTGCGGCGCGTTGTCCTCATGCGGCACGGCGGCGCCCGCGCACGGCATCGAAACAGCCGCGAACGACTGGATCGGCAGGCTCAGCGCCAGCAACACGACGACGAGAAAGGTGCGCCAGTACGACATGGATGCGAAATCGGGGCAGACAGCGACCGTTGGGCCGGCGCGTCGCACGACGGCGCGCCAGGGACAAGACGGCCGCAGCTTATCGCCGCCGCGGTGACGGCGACATGGCCGAAACATGACCGGGCTTTCATGACAATTCCGTCATCCGCCGATCATCGTTCGCGCACGCGCGGCGCCGTATGCTCCGGCGTTACACTGACCGGCTGGAATCACGGACGGCCTGCCTCACCATGCGGATACTGATAGTCGAAGACGAACCCAAGATGGCGTCGTACCTCCGGAAGGGGTTGATGGAGGCGAGCTACACGGTCGACGTCGCGGAAAACGGCCAGGACGGGCTGTTCCTCGCGCTGCACGAGGATTTCGATCTCGTCGTGCTCGACGTGATGCTGCCGGCGCTGGACGGCTTCGAGGTGCTCAGGCGGCTGCGCGCGCAGAAGCAGACGCCCGTGCTGCTGCTCACGGCCCGCGACGCGATCGAGGACAAGGTCGCCGGGCTCGAACTCGGCGCCGACGATTACCTGCTCAAGCCGTTCGCGTATGCCGAATTCCTCGCGCGCATCCGCTCGCTGCTGCGGCGCGCGCCGCGCAACGTGCGCGACATCCTGCACGTCGCCGATCTCGAAATCGACCTGCTCAAGCGCCGCGTGCGGCGCGCCGATACCCGCATCGACCTGACCGCGCAGGAATTCGCGCTGCTGCAGCTGCTCGCGGAACGCGAGGGCGAGGTGCTGACGCGCACCTTCATCACGTCGCAGATCTGGGACATGAATTTCGACAGCG
Organism: Burkholderia sp. A2; assembly: GCF_001729305.1. NCBI lineage: Bacteria > Pseudomonadati > Pseudomonadota > Betaproteobacteria > Burkholderiales > Burkholderiaceae > Burkholderia > Burkholderia sp. A2. Next base: position 211,080 of record NZ_LZXX01000092.1, read on the forward strand.
ACACGAACGTCGTCGACGCGGCGATCAAGCGCCTGCGCGCGAAGATCGACAACGCGTACGAGACGAAGCTGATCCACACGATCCGCGGGATGGGCTACGTGCTCGAGGATCGTTCGTGACCGCGCACACCGCTTCGTATTCGCTGCTGCGGCGCCTGACGCTCGCGTTCGCCGCGGTCGCCGCGCTCGTGTTCGCGCTGACCGGCGCGTATCTGTACCGATCGCTGTCCGCCGAGCTGACGCGACGCGACGACATCGAAATCTCCGGCAAGCTCAACCAGTTTCTGCAGCTCGCACGCGCCAGCGGATCAACGGCCGCGCTGCGCGCCGATCCGGCCGTGTTCCACGACGTGCTGCTGTCGCATCCGGGTGTCTATCTCGGCATCTACGACGCGCAAAACCGCCCGCTCGTCGAGCATTCCGACGAAGCCGGCAACACGCTCGCGTCGGTGATCGCCGCATCGCATCGGGCACGCAGCACCGATGGCCCATTCACCTGCGCGCCGCCCGGCATCGGCACGTCGCGCTGCGTGTCCGCACGCGAAACGCTGCCGTCCGGCGAAACGATCCAGGTCGCACTCGCACGCACGGCGACCGATCGGCAGTCGCTGCTCGAAAGCTATCGCGTCGACATCTGGCTCGCGGCGGCCGTCGGCGCGCTGCTGGTCGGCGCGCTCGGCTACGCGGTCGCGTCGCGCGGCCTGCGCCCGGTCGAAAGCCTCGGCCGGCAGACGTCGCGCATCGAGGCGCACAACCTGAACGCACGCCTCGACGCACGCGGCGGTCCGGTCGAATTGCGCGAGCTCGCCACGTCGGTGAACCGGATGCTCGACCGCCTCGAACGCGCGTTCGTGCGGTTGTCGCAATTCTCGTCCGATCTCGCGCACGACATGCGCACGCCGCTCGCGAACGTGATCAGCTCATCGCAGATCACGCTGTCGCGCGCACGCACGGCCGACGAATACGAAGCGCTGATCGAATCGAACATCGAGGAATGCGAACGGCTACAGCGGATGATCGAGAACATGCTGTTTCTCGCGCGCACCGACAATGCGCGACAGCACCTGAAGGCCGCCGAACTCGACGCGGGCAGCGAATTGCGCCGGCTCGCGTCGTATTTCCAGGCACTGGCCGACGAAGCCGGCGTACGCATCGACGTGCATGGCGAAGCGCCGGTCGTCGCGGACGCGACGCTGTTCCGGCGCGCGGTCAGCAATCTCGCGTCGAATGCGCTCGAACACGCGGAAGCCGCATCGACGATCGAGCTGGCCGTGTCGACCCAACGCGGTTACGCGGTCGTCGAAGTCACGAATCGCGGCGTCGCGATTCCGCCCGAACAGGTCGAGCGGATCTTCGAGCGCTTCTACCGGATCGATTCGTCGCGGCACGGCGCGGCGCGCAACGCGGGGCTCGGGCTCGCGATCGTGAAGTCGATCATGGAGCTGCATCGCGGCAAGGTGGAAGTCGCGAGCCGCGACGGGCGCACGACGTTCGCGCTCTACTTTCCGCGCGACACCGACAATTGAACGACGCGCCGCCGCGTGCGGCGCTAGCGATCCCGCGCGGCAGCGAACGACGTGCGAACGCACACGAGCAGCACGATGGTCGCCGCGCTGAATACGGCCCCCGCGTAGAACGTGGCCGCGGCGCCGGCCCGATCCCACAGCACGCCCGCGACGGCGCTCGAGACGAGCGTCACGATCCCGCTGATCAGGTTGAACACGCCGAACGCCGTGCCTCTCAATTCGGCCGGCGCGGCCTGCGCGACCATCGTCGCGAGCAGCCCTTGCGTCATCCCCATATGGAGCCCCCACAGCGCGACGCCGACGAGCACGGCCGGCCAGTGCGCGCCGTGCGCCAGCACGATGTCGGCGGCGATCAGCAGCACGAGCCCGATCGCCATCAGTTTCGTGTGGCTCGTCGTATCGGCGAGCTTGCCGAACGGGTAGGCGGACAACGCATACACGACGTTCATCGCGACCATCACGAGCGGCACGAGTGCGACGGGCACGCCGCTGCCCATCGCGCGCAGCACCAGGAACGCCTCGCTGAAACGCGCCAGCGCGAACACGCCGCCGACGGCCACGACCCACCAGTAGCGGGCGCCGAGTTGCGCGACGACCGCGCGGCGGATCGGGTTCACGCCCTTCTCGCCCGGCGCACCAGCCGGTTCCTGGATGCCGAACGCGAGCAGCGCCACGGCCAGCACGCCCGGGATCACGGCCAGCCAGAACGCGAGGCGGAAATCGTCGCGCCACACCAGCATGATGACGACGGCCAGCAGCGGCCCGAGAAACGCGCCCACCGTGTCGAGCGACTGGCGCAACCCGTACGCGGCGCCGCGCAGGTGAACGGGCGTGACGTCGGCGACGAGCGCATCGCGCGGCGCGCCGCGAATCCCCTTGCCGATGCGGTCGACGATCCGCGCGGTCACCACGACGCCGATCGTCGGCGCGATCGCGAACAACGGCTTGCTGAGCGCGCCGAGCGCATAGCCGGCCACCGCGAGCCATTTCCGATTGCGCAGGTAGTCGCTCAGCGTGCCGGAGAACACCTTGACGACCGGCGACGTCGCCTCGGCGATCCCTTCGATCACGCCGATCGTCGTCGCGCTCGCGCCCAGGCCCGCCATCAGGAACATCGGCAACAGGCTGTGGATGATTTCGGACGACACGTCCATCAGCAGGCTGACACAGCCGAGCACCCACACGCTACGCGGAATCTGCCGAAGAATGCCGGTCGATGCGTCGGTCTGCATGGATCGCTCCCGGTTCAGGCATCGTGATGCCGAATGCCTGTGATGCTACCGCATGCTCGCGACCCTGATCGCAGACCGAGGCGCGCGTGCGCGCTTGCTATTGCGCCGCGTCGCGCCGTAGCTTCGCCTGTCGGCGCGACCGGTCGTTCAGTATCTGGTGCCGGCGATGGTCGGTCAGCTTCTTCCAGTCGCGGGCCTCATCGCGCGTGCGCAGGCAGCCGACACAAAAGCCCGTTCGGCCGTCGAACGCGCACAGGTCGATACACGGCGATTTCGCGGCCACGATCAGGCTGCCTTCGCACGCGTCATCACTTCGACGGTCACGTGCGACACGCCGTCGAAGCGCGCGAGCAGCGCATGGTAGAAACGCGCGTCGCGCGCGGCGTCGCCCGATTCGACCGACACGATCGCGCTCATGTGCCCGGGGCCCACGCGCCACACATGGAGGTCGTTGACCTTGTCGCCGAGCGCCTCGATCGCACGGCGCACGTTGTCCGTCAGCTTGCGATCGACGTTGACGTCGAGCAGGATCCCGCCCGTGTCGCGCATCAGCCCGTACGCCCAGTTGGCGATCACCAGCGCACCGACGATGCCCGCGAGCGGGTCCATCCAGACCCAGCCGAACGCGCGCGCGAGCAGCAGGCCGACGATCGCCAGCACCGACACGGCCGCGTCGGCGATCACATGAACGTAGGCCGACCGGATGTTGTGGTCGCGATGTGCGGCCGAGTGCGAACCGTGATCATGGTGTGTGTCGCCGTGGTCATGATCGTGGTCGTGCGCATGATGATGATGACCATGCCCGTGATGGTGATCGCCGCTCAGCAGCGACACGCTCGCAAGGTTCACGGCAAGCCCCAGCACGGCGATTGGAATCGCTTCGTCGAAGTGGATCGGCACCGGCGCCAGCAAGCGCGCGATCGCCTCATAGCCGATCAGCACCGCAATCATCGCCAGCACGATCGCGCTCGTGAAGCCGGCCAGGTCGCCGAGCTTGCCGGTGCCGAACACGAAGCGCGGATCGTCGGCGTGCCGGCGCGCATAGGTATAGGCCAGCGCGGCGATCAGCATCGCGCCCGCGTGCGTCGACATGTGCAGCCCGTCGGCGACCAGCGCGAGCGAGCCGAACAGCGTGCCGCCGACGATCTCGGCGATCATCATCGCCGTGCACAGGCCGATGACCATCCACGTCTTCCGCTCGTTGCGGGCGTGTGCTGCGCCCAGAAACGCGTGGCGGTGCGCGCCGCCGGCCGACGTGCGGTTGAATTCGTTCATGTCGCGGTCCGGTTACTTGAAATAGCTGTGCACGACGTCGATGAGCTGCTCGGTCGCGCTGCCCTCGTGTGCGTCGGCCGTATCCGCATCGACGAGATGCGACCGGATGTGGTCTTCCAGCACGACGGCCAGCAGGCCGTTCATCGCGCCGCGGCAGCTCGTGATCCGTTGCAGCACGTCGTTGCAGCCACGCTCTTCCTCCAGCGCGCGCTCGATCGCTTCGACCTGCCCCTTGATACGGCGCACGCGGTTCAGCAGCTTCTGTTTCTCGCGAACGGTATGACTCATCGATGGCTCCCGGATAGGGTAGGGGAGTATATCTCCGGAAGATTTCCCCCATAGGGTAGAGGGGTATATTTTTCCAGACGAACGCTTGTCGAACGAAAACCGCTCGGCTAGACTGTTTTTCGTCTTTGGGGAGTAGCCTGCTTTCCGTCACCGGAAAGCGGACGCGTCAACACACTCGGCCCGCGGCCGTGGCGCGTTCGGCCTGATCGGCTTGGCGAGACCATCGGCACATCGCGTCGTTCCTGGTCGGACGCCGGCGGATGTGTCATGGTTCGTCAGCGTCCGACCACGGAGTCCCCATGTTCCTTTCCGCTCGCCTCCCTCACGCCACCGCCGCCCGCGGAGGTGCCGCATGACCTTCATGTTCGTCGAACTGGCGTTCATGCTGATCGTCATCCTCGTCGCCGCCGAAGTCTTCACCAATGCGCTCGAACATCTCGGCGAACGCCTGAAGATTTCCGAAGGCGTGACCGGCTCGCTGTTCGCGGCCGTCGGCACCGCGCTGCCCGAAACGATGGTGCCGCTGCTCGCGCTGGCCGGCGGCACGTCGAACCAGGCCGTGAACGAAGAGATCGGCGTCGGCGCGATTCTCGGCGCGCCGCTGATGCTCGCGACGCTCACCACGCTCCTGATGGCGCTCGCCGTGATCCGCTCGCGGGGGCTGCGCGGCACGATCGCGCCCGAACGCACGGGCTTCGTGCGCGACATGAACACCTTTCTCGCCGCATTCTCGCTGGCGACCGTCGCGATGTTCGTCCCGCATCACAACTGGGCCGTGCGCGCATTGCTCGCCGCGATGCTGGTCGGCCTCTACGTGATGTATGTCGTGCTGACGTTCCGCGCGTCGACCGGGCTCGTCGACGCCGGGCACGGCACCGAGGCGCCGCACGCGATGTTCCTGTCGCGCGTCGGCCTGCCGACCAACCTGTCGACGATCGTGCTGCAACTGCTGATCGGCGTCGCGCTGCTGGTCGGCGGCGCGAAGGGCTTCATTCACGGCGTGGAAGGCGTGTCGCACGCGCTCGGCGTGTCGGCGCTGCTGCTGTCGCTGATCATCGTGCCGATCGCGACGGAACTGCCGGAGAAGGTCAACAGCGTGCTGTGGATCCGCCGCGGGAAGGACACGCTCGCGTTCGGCAACATCACCGGCGCGATGGTGTTCCAGGGCACGCTGCTGCCCGCGATCGGCATCATGCTGACGCCGTGGGAGCCGCGCCCCGAAGTGCTGACCGGCGTGATCGTCACGCTCGCGGCGGCGGCCTGGCTGCGCATCCATGCGCGCACGCGCGGGCTCGCGATCTGGGCGCTGCTCGCGAACGGTGCGGGTTATGCAGGGTATCTGGCGCTGACGCTGACGCGCTGAGCGCCGGTCGGGCGCGCCGGCCGGCGAACCCGTCGGCGCGGCGCGTTTCATGGCGCCGGACGCGGGCAGCGGCAACGCCCGCATCCGGACGATCAGGAACCCTTGACGAGCTTAACGATCGTCAACGTGCCGTCGACCTTCTCGATCCGCACCCTGACCTTGTCGCCCGCATGCGCTTGCGCGAGCATCGCCGCATCCTTCGCCTTGAATGCCATCGTCATCGGCGGCATCCCGACGTTCTCCAGCGCGCCATGCTTCAGCGTGATCTTGCCGCTCGCGGCATCGACCTTCTTCACTTCGGCGTCGGTCAGCGCGGCGTTCGATTCCGCCGCGCCGTCCGACGACATCTTCATGCCGGACATGTCCATGCCCGACATCTCGCCGGCGGCAAACGCCGGTACCGCGAAGGCACTCAGCGCGACGACGGCGGCTGCAGTGGCGATCAATTGATTCATCTTCATCGTGATTCTCCGGTGGGAAGGGATGGCACGTTCGTGCCGGAAGGAACGGCATCGGAATGCCGCGTGGGGCCCGCGCTTCGCGCACGACGGCGTTGAAGTAGAAGCCACGCGGCGGGAATGACGAACATCGACAGGAGCGGCGCCGTGACCATGCCGCCGACCATCGGCGCGGCGATGCGCTGCATGACTTCGGAGCCGGCGCCGTGGCCGAGCATGATCGGCACGAGCCCGGCGAGCACGACGGCGACCGTCATCGCCTTCGGCCGCACGCGCAACACCGCGCCTTCGCGAATCGCGTCGAGCAGCAACGCATCGGTCAGCGGTTCGCCGGCATCGAGCCGGCGCTGCAGCGCGCCCTTCAGGTACAGCAGCATCACGACGCCGAATTCGGCGGCCACGCCCGCCAGTGCGATGAAACCGACCGACGTCGCGACGGACACCGCATGGCCGAGCACCCACACGAGCCAGAACCCGCCGACCAGCGCGAACGGGACCGTCGACATCAGCAGCAGCGCGTCGGCCGCGGAATCGAACGTGACGAACAGCAGCACGAAGATCACGACGAGCGTGACGGGCACGACGGTGCGCAGCGTCGCCGCCGCGCGTTCGAGGTACTCGAACTGCCCCGACCACGCGATCGAATAGCCCGGCGGCAACGCGACCTGTTGCGCGACGGTCTTCTGCATCGTACGGACGGCCGTGCTCAGGTCGGTACCGCGGAGATCGACGTACACGTAGCCGGACAGCCGTGCGTTCTCGCTGCGGATCATCGGCGGCCCGTCGGCGATCGCGACGTGCGCGACGTCGCCGAGGCGGATCTGCGCGCCGCGCGCGGTGACGATCGGCAGTTGCCGCAGGTTCTCGAGCGAATCGCGAATCTCGCGCGGATAGCGGATGTTGATCGGGAAGCGCTCGCGCCCGGCGATCACTTCGCCGACATCCTCGCCGCCGATCGCCGACGATACGACCGACTGGATATCGGCCACCGACAGCCCGTAACGCGCGGCGGCGAGCCGGTCGACGTCGACGTCGACGTAGCGGCCGCCGTTCAGCCGTTCCGCGAGCGCGGACGTCACGCCCGGCACGCGCTTCACGGCCGCCTCGACCTGCGTCGCGATCGCGTCGATTCCCGCGAGGTCCGGCCCGGAAATCTTCACACCGACCGGCGTCTTGATTCCGGTGGACAGCATGTCGAGCCGGTTGCGGATCGGCGGCACCCATACGTTCGACAGCCCGGGCACCTTCACCGTCCGGTCGAGTTCGTCGACGAGCTTCTCCGGCGTCATGCCCGGCCGCCACGCGCTGCGCGGCTTGAAGCGGATCGTCGTCTCGAACATCTCGAGCGGCGCCGGGTCGGTCGCCGAATCGGCGCGGCCCGACTTGCCGAACACCGTGTCGACCTCGGGCACGGTCTTGATCAGCCGGTCGGTCTGCTGCAGCAGTTCGCTCGCCTTGTCCGCCGAGATGCCCGGCAGCGCGGTCGGCATGTACAGCAAATCGCCTTCGTCGAGCGGCGGCATGAATTCGCCGCCGAGCCGCGACAACGGCACGGCCGTCAGCACGAGCGCGACGACCGCGACGCCGATCGCGGCCCACGGGCGCCGCAGCGTCGCTTCGAGCAGCGGCCGGTACAGGCGGATCAGCACGCGGTTGATCGGGTTCGCGTGTTCGTGCGGAATGCGGCCGCGCACCAGATAGCCCATCAGCACCGGCACCAGCGTCACCGACAGCCCGGCGGCGGCGGCGATCGTGTAGGTCTTCGTGAACGCAAGCGGCGCGAACAGCTTGCCCTCCTGCCCTTCCAGCGAAAACACCGGAATGAACGACAGCGTGATGATCAGCAGCGAGAAGAACAGCGCGGGCCCGACCTCCGCGGCCGACGCCGCGACGAGTTCCCGGCGGCGTGCGGCCGTGATCGGCTCGCCGGGATGCGCGCGGTCGTACGCCTCCAGATGCTTGTGCGCGTTCTCGATCATCACGATCGCCGCGTCGATCATCGCACCGATCGCGATCGCGATCCCGCCGAGCGACATCAGGTTCGCATTCACGCCTTGGTAGCGCATCACGATGAACGCGGCCAGCACGCCGAGCGGCAGCGACAGGATCGCGACCAGCGCACTGCGCAGATGAAACAGGAACACCGCGCAGACGATGCCGACGATGACGAATTCCTCGATCAGCTTGTCCGTCAGGTTGTCGACCGCACGCTCGATCAGTTGCGAACGGTCGTAGGTCGTGACGATCTCGACGCCCGGCGGCAGCGAACGCTTCAGGTCGGCGAGCTTCGCCTTCACCGCGTCGATCGTCGTCAGCGCGTTCTTGCCCGAGCGCATCACGACGACGCCGCCCGTCACCTCGCCCTGCCCGTTCAGTTCCGCGATGCCGCGCCGCATCGCCGGGCCGACCTGGATGCGCGCGACGTCGCCGAGCAGGACCGGCGTGCCGGTGTCGTCGGTGCGCAGCACGACGTGACGAAAATCGTCGAGCGTGCGCAGGTAGCCGGACGACCGCACGATGTACTCCGACTCGGCCAGCTCGACGACCGAGCCGCCGGACGCCTGGTTGGCCTTGCCCAGCGCCTCCGCGACCGCCGCCTGCGTGATGCCGTACGCGCGCAGCTTGTCCGGATCCAGCACGACCTGGTACTGGCGCACCATGCCGCCGATGCTCGCCACTTCCGATACGTCCGGCACGGCCTTCAGCTCGAACTTCAGGAACCAGTCGTTGAGCGCGCGCAGTTGGCCGAGATCGTGACGGCCGGTGCGGTCGACGAGCGCGTATTCGTATACCCAGCCGACGCCGGTCGCATCGGGCCCAAGCGACACGGTCGCGCCCGCCGGCAGCCGGCTCTGCACCTGGCTCAGGTATTCGAGCACGCGCGAACGCGCCCAGTACGGATCGGTGCGGTCGTCGAACAGCACGTAGACGAACGCGTCGCCGAACGACGAGTACGCGCGCACGGTTTTCGCGCCCGGCACGCCGAGCAGCGTCGTCGTCAGCGGATAGGTCACCTGATCCTCGACGACCTGCGGCGCCTTGCCCGGATACGACGCCTTCACGATCACCTGCGTGTCCGACAGGTCGGGCAATGCGTCGAGCGGCGTCTGTCGCAGCGAATGCACGCCCCATGCAGCGAGCAGCACGGTGGCCAGCAGCACCAGAAACCGGTGATGGACGGACCAGTGAATGATGCGCGCGATCATCGCTCACCTCCCTGCGGCTCGACCTTCGTCAGCCGGTAGCCGTCGTCGGCCTGCGTGAACGCGAAGCGCACGGTCTGGCCCGGCTTCACGTCCGGAAACGCGTGCGCCGACGGCTTGCCGAACGCCATCGTCATCGCGCCCCAGCCAAGCGCCGGCACCGGCTGATGCGAGAACGTGATGTCGTCGGCCGTGACCTTCTCCACCTTGCCGGTGGTTTCGTAGACCGGCGCGGTTGCCGTCGCGGACGACGCGGCCGAGCTCACCCCTGCCGCCCGCGCGAGCCGCGGCAACACGCTTTTCAGGCTGGCTTCCGAATCGATCAGGAACTGCCCCGACGCGACGACCGTGTCGCCTTCGTTCAGCCCGTCGAGCACTTCCGTGTCGCCGCCGACGTCGTTGCCGACCGTCACCGACACCGGCTGCAGCCGGCCGTCGCCGTGCTTCGCGATGACGATCGTGCGCTGGCCGGTCGCGATCACCGCCTCGGACGGCACGAGCAGGCGCGACACCGTCTCGTTCGCGGCGACCCGCACGCGCATCAGCATGCCGGGCGTGAGTTTCAGCGACGCGTTGTCGATCTCCACGCGCGCCTGCAGCGTCCGGCTGCCCGTGCTGATGCCGGGCAGCACTTCGCGGATGCGTCCGCTGAAATGCCGGGCCGGATCGCCCGCGAACGTCGCGTCGACCGACATCCCCGGCTGCACGTTCAAGGCGAGCGCTTCCGGCACCTCGACGATCAACCACAGCGTCGACAGCCCGGCGATCTTCACGAGTGTCTGACCGGGCGCGACCGTCTCGCCGTCGCGCACGTTCAGCTCGCTGACGACGCCGGTTTCCGGCGCGCTCAGCACGACGTGCGTCTGCGCGCGGCCGGTGCGGTCGAGGGCCGCGATCATCCCGTCCGGGATCGACAGCGCCCGCATCCGTGCGCGCGCCGCATCGAGCAGGCTGCCGTCCATCCCGCCGCGCTTCAGCGCGAGATACTCCTCCTGCGGCGCGAGCCAGTCGGGCACGAACAGCGATGCGACCGGCGCGCCCTTCGCGATGCGCTGCATCGGCGCACGCGCGTACAGACGATCGATGTAGCCCGTCACACGCGACTGCACGACCGTCGCGCGCGCTTCGTCGAACTGCGTGGTGCCTACCGCGTCGAAGCCGGCCGCCGTCTGCTGCCGACGCACGGTCGCATAGCGGATGCCGAGGTTCTGCTGCAGGCCCGGATCGATCCGGATGCCCGCCGCGGCACCGCCTTCGTCCGCATAGACCGGCTGCAACTGCATGTCCATGAACGGCGATTTGCCCGGTTTGTCGAAGTGCTGGTTCGGCACCATCGGGTCGTGCCAGTACAGCACCTTGCGTGCGGCCTGCTGCGCCGGCGCGTCCGACGGCGCGGCGGCGGGCATGGCGCGCGGCGCCGCGTCGTCCGCAGCATGGCGAACGCCCGCGAAATAGCCGGCGCCCGCGAGCGCCGCACCGGCGGACGCGATCAGCGCCGCACGCATCAGTGATTGCCTTGTCATGAGCGTCTCCTTCACTGCGCGGCGGCCATCGCCGACGGCACGACCTGATATTCGAGCTGCGCCCAGGTCTGCGAGACCTCGCGCCTGAGATCGAGCACCTGCAACTGCGCATCGAGTTGCGCACGCCGCGCGGCGAACGTGTCGGCGAGCGACCCCGTGCCGGCCCGGTACGCGGCCGTCGCGAGCTGCACGCGCTGCTCGGCGGCCGGCAACAGCGCGGCGTCCAGCTGCGCGATACGTTCGCGGCCGCTCGCCAGCGTGTCGGATTGCGTGCGGATGTCGGCCTGTACCTGGCGCAACGTGTCCTCGTACATCAGGCGCGCCTTCGTCGCGAGCGCCGCCTTTTCGGCGACGTCGCGGTTCTGGCGATTCTTGCGATCGAGCGGCAGCGGAATGGAGACGCCGATCGACACCATGTTCGAATACGCGCCGCCGCGCTGCTGGTATGCGATTTCCCATGTCCAGTTGGGGTTGCGCTCGCTGGTCGCGACCGCGGCGTCGGCTTCGGCCACCGCGATATCGTTCGCGGCGGCGACGAGTGCCGGCTGCGACAGGCGCAGCTCGTCCGACGGCAACGACGATACGAAGGATTCGGGCGCGGGCGGCGTACCTGCCACGTCCGTCACGGGCGCCGCCGTCCAGCGGCCCAACGCGACAAGCGCGGTGCGATACGCCTGCTGCGCCTTGAGCACCTGGTCCTGCGTCCGAGCGAGCATCGCGCGGGCCTGCACGACGTCGCCCGCGCTCGCCTTCGCGCCGCGATACGACGCCTGCGTCGCGTCGAGTTCATGGTTCATGTGACCGAGCAGCGCCTGCTGAAGCGCGAGCGCCTGCTTCGCATAGACGGCATCCAGCCACGCCGTCGCGGTCTGCCGGCGCACGGCCGCCAGTTGCACGAGATAGCCGGCGCGCTCGCGGCCGACCTGTTCGTCGGCCAGCGCGGTACGCAGCCGCCGCTTGTCTCCGGACACCCATTCCTGCTCGATGCCGATGCGGCGCATCGTCATGAAGTCCTGGCCGACGGTGAAGCGCTGCCCGCCGTTGACCGGCAGGTTGTCGATACCGGCCTTGAGCATCGGGTCCGGCAACTGCCCGGCCCTGACGGCCGCTTCGGAACGCGCGAGCACGGAAGCCTGTGCTGCCTGCATCGATGCGGAACGATCGGTGGCGGCCTGTAGCGCGGCGTCCAGCGTCAGCGGCGCCTGCTGCGCGTGAACGGCGCCGGCCACCAGCAGCGCGGCCCACGGTACGGGCGCGCGCCGACGTGCACGCGGCATGCGCCGCGTGCGGAAAGCGAATGACATGGTGTAACCCCAAATCGGAACCCAAAGGGATTCCACGTCCTGCGCGCAGGACGAACCTCACCGCGTACGCGGCGAACCGGTCAAATCGGGATCAGCTGATGCGTGGCGGGCGCCACAACCCGTTCGGGTCGCGAGCCGGGACGGACTGCGTGTAGTGGAAGACGATCGTGCTGGCGAATGCGGCGGGACGGCTGACGTCGGCGCGGGCGGCCGGGTGGTAGAGACTGCCGAACTGGCATTGGGCCGTCACCTTGCAGGCCGAGCCCTTGGCTTTGGCCTTCGCGTGATCGGCGGAGGACGGCTGCATCGAATCGCAGCCGTTCATGTCGGCGGACATGGCCATGTTCATGCCCGTATCCGCCTCCATCGACATCGTGTGCTGCATTGGACATTCACCGGTCAGGCCGCTGGCTGCCAGCCCAGTGATGGGCAGCACCGCGCACAGCAGCAGCAGGATGAAGGTCCGAAACAGTTTCATGGCGGCGATTATAGCGCGGGCTGCAGCGGCATGCCGCTGCGTCGCGACGGCGAAACGACGCGCCTTCCCGCCGCAGCCGCCACGGGTCATCGCAGCAGGTTGTCCGCCGCCAGCACCTGCTGCACCGCCGGCCGCGCGCGCACCCGCTCGTACCACGCACGCAGATGCGCATGCCGGCTCAGGTCGATATCCGCGTTGTACACGGAACGCATCCAGTCGGCCTTGCCCCAGCCGGTCAGCGCGAACAGGTACGCATCGGCGACCGTGAACGTGTCGCCGGTAACGAACGTCCTGCCGTCGAGCTGGCGGTCGATCCACGCGAAGCGACCGTCGAGCTTCTGCCGTACGGGCTCGACGTACTTCCCCGCCTGCACCGCATACAGCAGCGGGATGAACCCCTTGTGGATCTCGGTGCCGAGAAAGTTCAGCCATTCCATCAGCCGGTAGCGCGCGAGCGTGCCGTAAGCGGGCGCAAGCGCAGCCGCCGGGCGCTGGTCCGCGAGATACTGGGCGATCACCGGCCCTTCGCGCAGCATCGTGCCGTCGTCGAGCTCGAGCAGCGGCACGTAGCCGAGTTCGGTCACGTCGTAGTAATCGCGGCCGCCGTCGACGACATGCTTGCGCGCGTCGACCTTGACGATCTCGGCGTCGAATCCGCCTTCGCGCAGTACGATGCAAATAGCCTGCGAACAGCTGCCGGGAGCGTGATAGAGCTTCAAGCGTTTCCTCCGTGGGTTGTCCATGTATCGATTCGCCGCGACGCGGGCGCTAATATCTCGCATCGGCGCAGCGCTGGGAAGACGGCAGTCGTTTGTGCCGTAGTCACAAAAAATTTACCGACCAGGATTCGGCACGATGAAAACGAGTGCGACAGGATGTTCCGTTGAAGAAGCGATGCGCCTGCTCGGCGGCCGCTGGCGGCTGCTGCTGGTGTCGTATCTGCTCGACGGGCCGCGCCGCTTCAGCGACCTGCGGCGCGACATGCCGGGCATCTCGCAGCGCATGCTGACGCTCGACCTGCGCGCGCTGGAAGACGCGGGGCTCGTGCGGCGCACCGTCTATCCGGAAGTGCCGGTGCGCGTCGAGTACGATCTGACCGCGGACGGCGACCGGCTGCGGCCGGTGGTCGACGTGATGCGCGAATTCGGGCTGTGGCTGAAGGCGCGCGATGCACAGGCCGACGCGATGCTCGACGCCGGGGCTGCGACCGAAGCGACGATGCATGCTCACAAATAACGCCTTCAGCAGGAATCGATGCTCAGGGAACTTCACGCTACCGTCGGCGCGGCCACGTCCGATCTCGACGATGACGAAAGCTTCGCCAACATCTACTGTCACGATGCGGAGCAGGACTATTGCTTTGCGCTGTCGCGCTTTCCGGACGACACGCTGATCGAAGTGATGGTGCGCGACCAGCTCAACGTACGCGTCAAGGATCTGTCGGTGCGGCTGACCGACGATACGATCAACGTCGAGATCGAGCCCGGCGTCGCCGCGCGCCTCGACGGCCAGACGCGTTATGTGATCCATCTCGCGCCCGGACAGTACGATCCGGTCACGCTGCGCGCCGCGCTGAAGGAGATCTTCGTCGGCAAGAACGGCTATCGCGACGACAGCACGCACGGCTGACCGGTCGCCTGCGCGCGCTCCTTCGCCACGACAACCGCTCATGACACGCTTCGCGCGATTCCACCCGCTTCCCTGTGTCGCCGCGCTGCGGGGCGGCACGGCGGGGCACGCGACCACCTACATCGCCGCGATGGCGCTCGCCGGTAGCCTGTCGTACGGGCTGCTCGTCGGCAAGGTGGAGCGTATCGACGCATAGACGCACACGAAAAAGGCGCAGGCGCACCGACTCGTTTACACTGCCCCGGTATACCCTCTTCCGGGTGACGCGCGACGTTTTACGGGGCGAACGGATCGACAGGACGCCTGCCGGCATTTCCCGCTGATGGCGTCCTTCGCGGCAAACGCGGGAATCCAGCCGCTTCAACGGCCGGCCCCGCTGATAACGGGCTTGCGGCCCCCTTCCGACGGCAAGCCGAACCCATGCTTTTTTCGTATCAATGGAACGCGCGTCATGGGCGGAACAGGCCCTTGGGAACCGCATGCTGCTCAACGTGAACGCCATCCACCGCGACGACGATCGCGTCAACCTATCGTTCAAGGCATTGGGCGAGCTGATCGAGACGGTCGGCACGCCGCACTTCGTGCCGCGCCTCACGCAACTGCTGAACGATATCGTGCCGCTCGACGTCGCACACGTCGAACGCTCGCGCGTCGATGGCACGATGCCCACAGGCTATCGTTGCGAATGGATCGGCAGCAGCGGCATCGGCGCCGCATCCACCGAAATCTCCGACGTGATGACGCTCTACTACGAGCGCTTTCTCGACAGCGACCCGCTGTTCGCGGGGCTGCGCGGCAAGACGGGCACGATGCTCGTCGTGCGCGACATCGCGGCAATCCCGCCCGGAGAATTTCGCCAGCGGCTGTTCGACGACGTGCATATCGGGCATGAATGCGTGCTCGCACGCGGCACCCGCTATTCGCAGCATTCGATCGCACTCGAGCGCGGCCGCGACCGGCCGCCGTTCACGCTCGCCGAGATGAACCGCTTCCGCAGCATCAGCGACATGCTGTTTCCGCTGCTCGAACTGCATGCGTCGACCACCGCCGCACGGCGCATCGCGCACGCGACGCCCGACCTCCATCCGCTCGCGCAATTCGATGCGCGTCTCGCGGCCGACGGCGTGAAGCTGTCGAAGCGCGAATACGAAACCTGCAAGCATCTGCTCTCGGGCAAGACCGTGCCGGAAACCGCCGGCATTCTCGGCGTGCGCGTCGCGTCGGCCGAGTCGTACGTGAAGCGCGCATTCGCGAAGCTCGGCGTGCGCACGAAGCGCGAACTCGCCGCGTGGGGTTCGGCCACCGCCGTGCTCCCCGCCGCCGGATCGCGCGACGACGGCGCACCGCGGGCCATCCCGCGCTGACCCGAGCCGCCGCGTCGGCGTCCCGGCGCAGTGAACGAAGCAACGACAAGGACGCGATACGGCGCGCATTCATCGCACCGACGATCGCATCACGGATACCATCACGTCATCCCGCCGAAGACAGGACACCGCCCCATGGACCGAGCCGAACACATCAGCATCGAACCAACGCTCGCGCTTGCCGCCGACGAGCTGAACGAATGCGATTTCTCGTTCGACATCGCGTGGGAATTGAATGCGCCGTATCAGGACTTGCTCGATCTTCGCGCGCTGCCGGCGCGGCGCAAGGACTACGGCTTCGATCCGGCTGGCTGGGCGAGCGAAGCGTCGGGCCGAACGGCGCTGTTTCGCGCGACGGCCGGCGAGCGGCTCGCCGGGTTCGTCGCGATCGAGGAAAGCTGGAACGGCATGGCCGAGATCGCGGAGTTGGCCGTCGACCGCCACTGCCGACGCCAGGGCATCGGGCAGCTCCTGCTGGCGGGCGCGGAAGCGTGGGCGCGCAGCCACGGATTCCGCTTCATGCGGCTCGAAACGCAGGCGAACAACGTCGCGGCGTGCTCGACGTATGCGCGCGCGGGCTTCGCGCTCGGCGGCTACGACCGCTTCCTGTACGCCGGTGGCGAGAACGCCGGGGAAGTCGCGCTGTTCTGGTACAAGGACCTGCGCGACGGGCAGACCGCGCGAAGCCGCACGGTCGACCCGGCATCCGTGCAGCCGGTGCGCTGACGCACGGCCATCGGCCCGATCCATGCCGCGTCGTTGCCGCGTTACTTGCGCGTCGCCACGATGAACAGGCGCGGAAACGGCAGCAGCACCGTGCCGTCGTCCTGCACCGGGTAACCGTTCGGCCCGGCCAGCGCGTCGCGATAGCGCGCGACAAACGCGCGCCGTTCGGTGTCGTCGAGCGCCGCGAGGAACGGCCGCAATGCACTGCCCTTGAACCATTCGACAACCGCATCCGCGCCGCCGCGCAGCAGGTGGTAATAGGTCGTGCGCCACACGTCCACGCGCGAACATAGCGGCGCGAGCAGCGCATGGTAATAGCGCGCATCGAACCGCTCGGTGCGCGCCGCGCCTTTCAGCTTGTCGGCCCACGGCCCGGCCGCGGCGACTTCTCGCATCAGCCGGTGCGCGGGTTCGTCGAGATTGTCGGGCATCTGCACCGCGAGATGGCCACCCGGCGCGAGGCGGCCGACGAGCCTCGGGAACAGCGTGTCGTGCGCGGGCACCCATTGCAGCACCGCATTCGACAGGATCAGGTCGTAGCCGCCCGGATCGTCCCAGGTGGTGACATCGGCAAGGTCGAAACGCAGCGCCGGCAGGCGCTTGCGCGCGGCCGCGATCATGTCCGCCGACGCGTCGATCCCGTGGATCGTCGCGTCGGGTGCGCGTGCGATCAACGCTTCCGTCGAATTGCCCGGCCCGCAGCCGATATCGATCGCGGTGCGGATCGGTGTATTCGGCACGGCGGCCAGCAGGTCGCGCACGGGGCGCGTGCGTTCGTCCTCGAACTGCACGTATTGGTTAGCGTATTGATCGAGCGGGGTCGTCACGATAGATCTCCTTGTCGGCATGAGCGGCCGCCGCGCTTCCGCGTAAGGGAATGCCGCAGGCCGCCGATGCAGCGCATTCTGCGACGGCCGGCGACATTCAGTAAAATGAATTTAATATCGTGATTGATTCAAAATTCTGATGAAGATCGATACGCTCGGTGTCCAGGCTTTCGTCGCGATCGCCGACGGCGGCAGCTTCAGGCAGGCAGCCGATACGCTGCACGTCACGCAAACGGCGATCACGCAGCGGCTGCGCAAGCTCGAAGCGTATCTCGGCGTCGCGCTGGTCGAACGCACGACGCGCCGCACCACGCTGACCGAGATCGGCCGGCGTTTCCTGCCGCAGGCGCGCCGGCTGCTGAACGAACTGTCCGACGCATTGACCGAAATCCGCGAGACGGGCCTGAGCCAGCGCGGCGACGTCACGATCGCGTGCGTGCCGACGGTCGGCGTGCAATACCTGCCGCGCATCCTGCGCGCGTTCTCCGGGCACCGGCCGCACGATCGCGTGAAGATTCTCGATCATGCGTCGGCGTCGGTGCTGCAGGCGGTGCTGCGGCGCGAGGCCGAATTCGGCATCAGCATCGCCGGTGACCAGCACCCGGAACTCGTCAGCGTGCCGCTCACGCACGATCCTTATGTGCTCGTGTGCCGCGACGATCATCCGCTCGCGAAGCGGCGGCGCATCCGCTGGACGGCGCTGCAGCCGCATCCGCTGATCTTCGCCGGCGAAGTGAGCGGCAATCGCGGGCTGCTCGAAGGCGCGCTGAAGACGAGCGGTGTGTCGCTGCATTCGTTCTACGAGGTGCAGCGCAGTTCGACGGCGCTCGGGCTCGTCGCGGAAGGGCTCGGCGCGGCCATCGTGCCGAAGCTCGCGATCCAGAAGAATGCGTATCCGATGATCCGCACGATCGAGCTCGTCGAGCCGTCGGTGTCGCGCACGCTCGTGCTCGTCATGCGGCGGAACGCACAACTGTCGCCCGCCGCGCGGGCGCTGTACGACATGATCGTCGAGCGGGCCGCACCCTGACGATAGTGTCAGGGGTGCGTCACGAAGCAGCGCCTTCGGGGTAGTATCGCCACACGCGGTCGCGACGACCGGTGCCTACCCGGCGCCGCACGCGTCATGCCGCCGCTGCAACGGCTGTTCCTCACCACCCCGCACGGAGCACTGCATGGCCTATCGCAACTACCACAAGCGCAAGATTGCAGACCGGGAACTCCATCCCGAAACCCAGATGATGTCGTACGGTTACGATCCGTTCCTGTCGGAAGGGTCGGTGAAGCCGCCCGTGTTCCTCACGTCGACGTTCGCGTTCCGCACGGCCGAGGACGGCGCCGAATTCTTCGACGTCGTGGCCGGGCGCAAGCCTTTGCCCGAAGGTGAAAGCGCGGGCCTCGTCTACAGCCGGTTCAATCACCCGAACCTCGAGATCCTCGAGGATCGCCTCGCGCTGCTCGACGATTCCGAAGCCGCCGTCGTGACGTCGAGCGGCATGTCCGCGATCGCCGCGATCCTGCTGACGTTCCTGCGGCCGGGCGACTGCGTCGTCCAGTCCGTGCCGCTGTACGGCGGCACCGAAACGCTGATCTCGAAGTTCCTGCCCGAGTGGGGCATTCGCTCCGAGGTAATCGCCGACGGGCTGTCCACCCGTGCGATCCGCGCCGCGCTCGAAGCGGCCGCGCAGAAGGGGCACGTGCGGATGTGCTACATCGAGACGCCCGCCAACCCGACCAACGCGCTGTTCGACCTCGAAGGGCTGCGCAGCGAGATCGATGCGTTCGAGGCTCGCCACGGCTATCGCCCGCTGTCGGTCTGCGACAACACGCTGCTCGGGCCGCTGTACCAGAAGCCGTCGCGCCAGGGCATCGACCTGAGCGTGTACTCGCTGACGAAATACATCGGCGGGCATAGCGACCTCGTCGCCGGCGGCGTCACCGGCACCCGCGCCCTGATCACGAAGATCCGCTCGTTCCGCAGCACGCTCGGCTCGCAGCTCGACCCGCATTCGTCGTGGATGATCACGCGCTCGATGGAAACGCTCGTGCTGCGCATGCAGCAGGCCGCGCGCAGCGGCAGCGCCGTCGCGCGCTGGCTCGCCGACAATCCGTATCGGCCGGTGCGCGTGCTGCACCCCGAGCTCATCGACGATCCGGCCTACCAGGCCGTCTACCAGCGTCAGTGCAGCGGGCCCGGCTCGACGTTCGCGTTCATCCTCGACGGCGGCCGCGAGCAGGCCTTCAGGTTCATCAACCACCTGACGCTCTTCAAGTCCGCGGTCAGTCTCGGCGGCACGGAGTCGCTGATCTGCCATCCGGCGTCGACGACGCATTCGGGCGTGGCGGCCGAGGCGCGCGCCGCGGCGGGCGTGTCGGAAGGGTTGATTCGCGTGTCGGTCGGGCTCGAACATCCGGACGATCTGATCGCCGACCTGTCGTACGCGCTGGAGCATTGCTGATACGCGTGGCATGCGCCCCGTGCGGGTTCGTACGGAGCCGGTCCCCGCCGGCGCGGAGCGGGCATTCAGCGATGCCGCCCCGCGCCCGATGCCGACGCCCGGATACCGATTTTCGCGCTGCGCGAGCGTGCTTGCCGCGCAACGCGAACTGCTTCAAAGCACCTTGACCATGAACACGCGCGCCGCGCCTTCCGGCTCGCATGGCACTTCGCCGAACGTCTCGTAACCGTGCTTCCGATAGAAATCGGGTGCCTGGAACGAGATCGTGTACAGCACCGCACGCGCGCAACCGCGCCGCTTCGCTTCCGCTTCGGCCTCGCGCAGCAACCCGCTGCCGAAACCGCCGCCGCGCAGCGATTCGGGCAGATAGAACAGATCGATGAAGAACAGGCCGAGCGACGTGCGGCCGGTGAGGCCGCCCAATACCTCGCCGGTCGCGGGATCGGTCACGTAGACGTCGAGCGCGGCCGTATCGGCGCGCCCCGTCATCGCATGGTTGAATTCGCCGAGCTTGCGGCTGATGAAGTCGCGGGCGGCCGGCTGCTCGGTGTCGGTCAGTTGAAGGGTGACGTCGGGATAGGCTGTCATGGAGGCGAACGCGTACGTGAAAAGACCGCCGGGCGTGCGGCGCCCGCGACGGGCGTCGCACGACTATAGCGCGTCGTCATGCGCTCATGCCACCGCGAACGAACGTCGCCGGCAGGCCGTGACGATCGCGCCGATCGTCACGCGCGCGCTGAACCGCGCCACCGTCGCACATCCCGTCACTTCGCGTTCAATTCCTTCCAGCGCCGGTACACGTCGATCGCGCCGTCGTGCTTGTGCTGCACCATCGGCAACCGGCGTTCCCCAATCGGCTTCGTGTATTCCGCATAAAACGTATCGAGCTCGAAGTACTTGCGGTCGTCGCGATAGAACGGCGCGTAGTCCTCGCGCGTCGTGACGTAGATCACGCGCTTCGGGCTGCAGTAGTACAGCGAGCCGAGGCACATCGGGCACGGGCTCGCGAGGATGTAGATCTCGCAGTCGGTCAGGTGCTCGGTACCGAGCTTGCGGCACGCGTCGCGCACCGCGAGGATCTCCGCGTGCGCGGTCGGGTCGCTGGTCTGCGCGACGAGGTTCGGGCTCTCGGCGACGATCTCGCCGTCGCGGACGATCACCGTCGCGAACGGGCGACCGCCCTCTTCCACGTTCTTCATCGCGAGATCGATCGTGCGTTTCACAAAATCCATGGGTGTGTCCTCGTTGAAACGACATGGCGGGAACGTGCGCCGGCCGGCGCACGGGCGATACTGCGCGACACCGTTGCAGCGGTGCCGTGCAGGCGTCAGAACGGCTTGGTCGGCAGGTACTTGCCGTCGAGCGTGATCACCGCGCGCGAACCGCCTTCGGGATCGTCGACCTTCTTCACGTCGAGCCGGAAATTGATCGCGCTGATGATGCCGTCGCCGAACTTCTCGTGCACGAGCGCCTTCAGCGTCGTGCCGTACACCTGCAGGATTTCGTAGAAACGATAGATGGTCGGGTCGGTCGGCACGCGATCGTCGATGCTACCGCGCAGCGGAATCGACTGCAGCAGCAGCACCGCGTCGTCGTCGAGGCCGAGCTTGTCGGCGACAACGCGCGCCGCATCGGCCGGCAGCGCATGCTGGCCGAGCAGCGCGGCCGTGACGAACGCTTCGCTCAGGCCCGTGCCTTCGGTAAGCTGCGCGAACGACAGGTTCTTGCGCGCCTTCGCGAGGACGACGGTTTCCGCCAGCGCGTGACGCGCCGTCTGACTGTGCTGGGACTGGATCATGGCAATTCCTCGTAGTGGAGTGAGAACAGGAGCGACTCAGGCCGCGACGGGCAGCGTCGCGGGGGTGGCGCGGACGCCGGGATGGTCCGCGAGGGACACGAAGCGGCCGCTCGCGCCGTCGTAGGCGTCGATGCAGCCCGATTCGATGTCGTAGACCCACCCGTGCAGCGCGAGACGCCCTTCTTCGAGCGCGAGCCGCACGGCGGGGTGCGTCTTCAGGTTGGCCAGTTGCGCGACGACGTTCTCGCGCACCATCGAGTCGATCCGCTCGCGCTCGCTGCGATGCGTGCGCGCCTCGTTCACGACCCGCGCCGAATCGGCATAGCGCAGCCAGTGGCCGACCGCCGGCATGTGGTCCATGCACTGGCAGGTCGCGATCGCGGTCATCGCGCCACAATCGGAATGCCCGCAGATCACGACGTCGGTCACGCGCAGCGCGGCGACCGCATATTCGACCGACGCCGACACGCCGCCCGGCTCCGGGCCGTACGACGGCACGATGTTGCCCGCGTTGCGGATCACGAACAGGTCGCCCGGTTCGCGCTGCGTGACGAGCTCCGGCACGAGCCGGCTGTCCGAGCACGAGATGAACAGCGCCCGCGGGTGCTGGCTGCGCGCGAGATCGCGAAACAGCGCGGCGCGCGCCGGATACGCGTCGCGCTGGAACTTCAGGAAGCCTTCGATGATGTCCTTCATCGCGTGTTCTCCGGTGCCGGTGGAATCGATGAAGGGCAGGTTACGCCCGGCTTCCGATAACGTAAAAGACTGATTTATGATCCGCTGGATAAGCACGACTTATAGGAACCGCCATGCTGCTGCGCCACATCCACTACTTCCTGGCCGTCGCCGAACACCGTAGCTTCACGCGCGCGGCCGCTGCGCTGCACGTGTCGCAGCCCGCGCTGTCGCAGCAGATCCGCCAGCTCGAGGACACGCTCGGCGCGCAGTTGTTCGACCGCACGGCGCGCGTCACGCGGCTGACCGATGCCGGCGACGTGTATTTCCGCTATGCGCGGCAGGCGCTGCACGATCTGGCGGAAGGCCGGCGAGCGATTCACGACGTGCAGGATATGAGCCGCGGCTCCCTGCGCGTCGCGGTCACGCCGACCTTCACGAGCTATCTCGTCGGGCCGCTCGTCGAGGCATTTCACGGCCGCTACCCGGACGTGTCGCTATCGATGCGCGAGATGTCGCAGGAGCGTATCGAAGCGCTGCTCGGCGACGGCGAACTCGATGTCGGCATTGCATTCGACGAGGTGCAGGCGGCGGATGTCGACGCGCAAACGCTGCTGGTCGAAACGCTCGCGCTCGTCGTGAACCGCGGGCACGCACTCGCCGGCAAACGCAAGGCCAGCCTGCACGCGCTGCACGACGCGCCGCTCGTGCTGCTCACCGCGGAGTTCGCGACGCGCACGCAGATCGACCGCTATTTCCGTGCGCACGACGTACAGCCACGCGTGCTGATGGAGGCGAATTCGCTCGGCGCGGTGATCGAAATCGTGCGCCGCACGAACCTCGCGACGCTGCTGCCGGTGACGATCGCGATCGAGCACGACGATCTCGTCGCGGTCACGCTCGATCCGGCGGGGCTGCGGCGCACGGCCGTGCTGCTGCAGCGCAAGGGCGCGTACCGGAGCGCGGCCGCGCGTGCGTTCGTCGAGCTGGCGCTCGCGCAGGGGGCGGAAAAATCGAAGGGGGAAGGCGGAGCGCGTGCAACGCGCAAAAAGGCGGCCGGCTGAACGCAGCCACGCGGAACGGAAGACGAACCGTCCCGCGCGGACGTCCGGCGTTTCAGTCGAACGAAACGCCGGCGTGACGTCGAAACGACGCGAACGAAACGCGCGTCAGTTGTACCCGAGGATCGCCACGGCCGCGACATCCGGCCGATCGATCGTATGGCCGACGAGCGACGTCATCGGTTCCTGCAGCACGGCCTGGTACGAGGTCACGCGCGCTTCTTCCGGCGCACCCGCGTCATCCGCGGCCGGTTCGTCGAACATCGCATCGAAACCGCTATGGAACACTGCCTGCTTCTGCGAAAAAGTCATCTCCACTCCTTTGCTTTGCTTTGATATGTCGTTGATGTTCCAGCTAGCCTGCTTCAACACCGCCGCACGCACGGGTGGGCCGTCATGCGCCGCCTCGGATCGCGCGAGCTGCGCGCGCGCGCCGCGCCACCCTCGGGCGAAACGCCACCGTGATCGCACTATGGCAGACACACAGCAACAATAAAAACGCATAATGCTGATCGTTACGTTCAGTTTTCCTGATACCTATGAAGATGCTCGATCACGACGTGCTGGCCACCGTCGTCGCCGTCGCGGAAACCGGCAACATGACCCGCGCGGCCGAGGCCGTGAACCGCTCGCAGTCGGCCGTGAGCATGCAGATCAAGAGCCTGGAGGACGCGATCGGCCGGCCGCTGTTCGTACGCAAGCCGCGCAGCATCGTGCTGACACGCGAGGGCGAGGTGCTGCTGGGATTCGCCAGGCGAATGCTGGCGCTGCGCGACGAGGCATGGGCGGCCGTGGTGCGGCCGGAAGTGACCGGCAAGGTCGTGATCGGCGTGCCGGACGACTATGCGTCGTCGCTGCTGCCGTCGGTGCTGAAGAAATTCTCGGCGACCTACCCGAAGGTCGAGATCCAGGTGATGGGGCTGCCGAGCAGCGCGCTCGCGCCGCTGATCAAGGAGGGCACCGTCGATCTCGTGTGCGGGACGCGCATCAAGGGGCTCACCGGCGACTTCATCCGCCACGAGCCGATGGCGTGGGCCGCGATGACGAACGGGCCGCGCGTCTGGGAGGAACGGCCGCTGCCGATCGCGGTGTTCATGCCGGGCAGCGTCGCGCGCGAGAACGCGATCCGCAGCCTCGAACGCGCGAAAGTGCCGTACCGCACGTCGTATGAAAGCCCGAGCCTGCTCGGGCTGCTCAGCATGGTCGAAGCCGGCCTCGCGGTCGCGCCGCTCGCTCGCTGCGCGATTCCCGCGCAACTGTCGATGCTCGGCCGCTCGCACGGGCTGCCCGACCTGCCGCCGCTCGAGCTGATTCTCGCGCGCAGCACGAAGTCGAAACGGCCGCCGTGCGACTTCCTCGCGGAACAGTTGATGGAAGACCTGCAGCGGCAGACCGGACAGACCGGCGACACGTGAGGCCGTCGGCGGCCGCTCGCCACGAGGTCACCCATGTCCGGCCGCGTGCAACGCCGCATTGACGATGCCGGCCACCGTATCGACGAGCGCTTCCAGCGTGTCGCCGTGCACGTACCGCCCGGCCGGCGGAACGTGCTCGCTGCGCCGGCCGCCCCACTGCGAGCCTGACGTGACCGACAGCGTCGCGCTGAACCGCTGGCCGTGCCGCCGGCCGAAGATGCCGATCCGCCGCTCGGCCACGTAAGCCTGTTCGGGAAGGAACAATCGAATCTCGACCGCCGCCTGATCGGGGTCGGCCGCGCACGCGTGCGCATCGAACGCCGGCGCGAATGCCTTGACGATGCGGAACGTCACGTGGGAATCCCACGCGGCCAGCGGCCCGCCGGCCGCATCGACGCGTTCGGCGTCCACCGACCACTGATGGTGATCGGGCACGCGAATCGCCTGGCGCAGCAGCACGTCCGCCGCGCGAACCGTCACCATCAACTGCCGGGCAAGCTGCCTGCCCGACGGCAACGCCGCGGTATGCGCGCGACGGGCAGCCGGGCGCGCAATACGCACTTCTTCCGTAAGGTACATGGGCCCTCCCTGTTCACGGGTAGCGCCGCGTTCGACGCAGCGCACAAACGGCCGCCGTCGCCGGCCGGCGGACAGCACGACGGCCGGCGAATCGGCGGCGGATGAGCCGAGCAATCGCCGTTCCCGATTCAACGGACGGCGGGCCGGACGCATATTCGGCGCGCGACCGGCCCGATCACCGCGTCGACTTGCTGCGCGATCAGCGTGTGCAGCGCGAAATCCAGATCTTCCGGCGCGATGTCGAACCGCACGTGAATCACGTTGCGCACGGCGCGCGCGCTGACGACGTACACGCCGAGCGGGGAATGGAGCAACGCGGCAAGCCGGTCGTGCGCGGCGTCGACGGAGTCGGCCGTCAACGTGACGGGCAGTTGCAGGCGCGGGCGCGGCGGCGGGAACGGCACGACGTTGGCGGATGCGCCGCCGCGCAACCGGCGGCCGGCGACATCGAAGGCGGGAAAGGGATGAATGAAGGTCATGGCGCGGACGGCGGCCGTCCCGGCTGTTCGACACGTGCCCAGCTTAGAAGAGACCGTATCAACGCCGTGCAAAAAAACGGGGCGGTCGTGCAAAAAACGGCATGCACGCGTCGGGATCGCGCCCCGTACGTCGCGCTTGCGGCGTCGGGCAATCACGGCGACGGCCGATCAGCCGTTTGGCGGACTCGCCCCGCCGGGCTCGCGGCGATATGCCGGGCGCTTTCCACGCGCCGCCTGCAGCCATGACCGTCTGGCGATGAACGTGCGATCGACATGCGCCGCCTGAACCGGTGACGGTCGCACGCATCCCCGTCAACCATGACAGGTCGACAACAGGCGATCCGTCGATACACTGTGAGCCGTCCCGACGACGGCGATCTCCGTCGTCATCGATGCCGGCCCTCGCTTCTTCGAGCGCGCCCGAGCCTTCGGCTTCCCATCCATCCCGCACACCGACCGCACGCTTGCCAAGGAGCTGCACTTGAAACACTGGCGCGACACGCTGTTCGTCTTCGCCGGCCTGCTGGCCGCCGCGTCCTCTCACGCCCATCCCGTCTGCACCGTCGTCGCCGACGCGGCCACCGGCAAGCTGCTCGTGCAGCACGGCGACTGCACGACCCGCGTGACGCCGGCATCGACGTTCAAGGTCGCGATCAGCCTGATGGGCTTCGACGCCGGCGTGCTGAAGGACGCGCACACGCCCACGCTCGACTTCCACGCCGGCTACCCCGACTGGGGCGGTGCGCCGTGGCGCGAACCGACCGACCCGGCGCGCTGGATGAGGCTGTCGATTTTCTGGTATTCGCAGCAGGTCGCGCAGGCGCTCGGGCAGGCACGCTTCCAGCAGTACACGAGCGCGTTCGGCTACGGCAACGCCGACGTCACTGCCCAGCAGGGCGAACGCCCCGGCGTGATGGGCGCCTGGGTCAATTCGTCGCTACGGATCTCGCCGCTCGAACAAGTCGCGTTCATGCGCAAGATCGCGCGCCGGACGCTGCCCATCAGTGCGCATGCGTACGACATGACCGAGCGCATCACGCTGATCGACGCACAACCGGGCGGCTGGATCGTTCACGGCAAGACCGGCACCGGCTCGCCGGGCTCCAAGTACGATGCTGCGCACGCGTACGGCTGGTTCGTCGGCTGGGCGACGAAGGGGCCACGCACGCTGGTGTTCGCGAACCTGATCCAGGACGACGAGCGGCAAATGCCCAATGCCGGCCTGCGCTCGCGCGACACGTTCCTCGCGGCGCTGCCGGCGCTCGCCGAAACGGCCCGGCCGCAATGAGCGCCGGCCCCCGCAATGCCCGCATCGACCTGCTGCGCGGCGTGTCGATCCTGCTCGTCCTGCTGCATCACTTCAACATCGCGTATCCGCTGCGCGACACCGCGCTCGCGCGCGTGCTCGGCTGGGACACGATCCATGCGATCGTGCGCAACGGCAACTACGGCGTGACGATGTTCTTCGCGATCTCGGGCTACCTGATCGCGTCGAACGCGCGCCGCCGCTGGGGCAGCCTCGGCGCGCTCGACGTGCGCGCATTCTATGTGTCACGGGTCGCGCGGATCGTTCCGTGCCTGCTTCTGCTGCTCGCGCTCGTCAACGGCCTCGCGGCGGCCGGCGTGCCGATCTTCACGAACCACGCGCCGCAGGGCATCGCCGTGTCGTACTGGCTCGTGAATCTGGCGTCGCTCACGTTCTGGATGAACGTGCTGATCGGCGCATACGGATGGGTCAACTACGCGCTCGGCGTGTTGTGGTCGCTGTCGGTCGAAGAGGTGTTCTACCTGACGTTTCCGCTGCTGTGCATCGCGCTGCGTCGCGACACGCGGCTGTTCGCGTTCTGGGTGATGACCGCCGCGATCGGTCCTGCGTATCGCTACACGCATTCGGGCGACGAAGGCGGCTTCCTGTACGCGTACTTCGCATGCTTCGACGGCATCGCGATCGGCTGCTGCACCGCGCTACTGGCCGAACGCGCCCGCTGGCGGGTACTCGCGGCCGCGCCCGTGCAATGGCTCGTGGCAACGGCGATGACGGTGTTCTATCTCGCGTGGCCGATCGCCGACAGCCACGTGCTCGGCGTATCCGCGATGGCGCTCGGCACGGCCGTGCTGCTGATCGGCGCCCATGCCGAACACGCACCCGCTCACGGCCGCCTGCTCGCGCCGCTGCGCTGGAGCGGCCGGCTCAGCTACGAGCTGTATCTGTTCCATCTGGTCGTGCTCGGCGCGCTGCGCACGTTCTGGCCGCCGTCTGCCACGCATGGCGACGACAAGCTGGCGCTGCTCGTCGCGTACCTGGCGCTGTCGGCGGCATTGAGTGCGGTCATTGCACGCGGCTATGCGGCGCCGCTCGACCGCTTCATCAAGCGGGTTGCGTCGCGGCCGCCGGTGCACGTGACGGACAGCGCGCGCGTGTAGCTGCTCCGGGTGGCGGCGAGCAAGGCAGAAGCCGGCCGCGGTCAGCCGGCGTATGCGGCAGCGCAGCGCACGGTCACGATGCGCGCCGGCGGAAGATTGGCCCAGACGATCCGGCTGTCGCACGCGACGAATGCCGAATCGCCCAGCGGATGACGGCCGGGCGGGCGCAGGTCGTAGGTAAATTGAATCATCACGCCATCGGCCGACAGCACGCGATGACATTGACCGACGATCGCCGCCACGTCATCACGCGGCAGCGTGCGCAGCGGCAGGCACGACACGATCGCGTCGACCGTGGCACCAGGCGGCAGCAACCGTTCGAGCTGTCGTGCGTCGCCCGACACGATCGAGATACCGGGAAAGCGTCGCCGCAGATGCCGCACGAACGCCGGCGAGCGTTCGACCACGACGAGGCGCCGCGGCGCCACGCCGCGTTCGAGCAGCGCCGCGGTGATCGCGCCGGTGCCACCGCCGAGTTCGACGACGAGCCCGTCGCCGTCCGGCACCGTGTCGGCCATCTCGCGCGCCAGATGCCGCGAACTCGGGCACAACGCGCCCACCGCGGCCGGCCGGCCGACCCACTCGCGCACGAACAGTGCCGAGACACGCCACGCGTTCGGCCACATCACCGGCGGGGCTCCGGCGCTTGGGCGGTGGGCGGCGGCGTGCCGACGACTGCGCGGGACAGGGCTACGGCGATACGGGCAAGGTTCATGCGCATCCTCCTGGGCGAATCGGTCCGCCGCAGGACGCGCGACGGTCAATCGATTCTAGGAAACGCAAACTTAAGGTGACGTGAAGATTGACCCTGATTTGCCTGACCAATTCGTGCCGGATCGGCGATCGACACGCTTCTGCAAGTGCGCGGGTTGCGCGGGATAGCGCTTGCCGCCGATCCGGATTTGCCCCGGCGCCGTCTGGATCTGCGCGAAATCGTCGGCGGTCAGTCTCCAGCGACAGAAATGGGGTCGGGACGTCGGCGCGCGATGCCTCTCTCCCGCGAACCATCATCTCGCCCACCGCCTCGAGGTCGTCAGCCAAAGCCGTGCGCGAGCGAGCGGGCTTTGAACCGCGCGCCATGCTCGCCACACGGCACGCGCCCCCCCTTCACCGCAAGTTGGTTCTCGCCAATTCGACGATCTCGTCGCCGCGCCCGCTGAGGATCGCGCGCAGCATGAACAGGCTGAAGCCCTTCGCATGCGCGATCTCGATCTTCGGCGGCATCGCGAGCTCGTACTTCGACGTGACGACGTCGACCACCGCTGGCCCGTCATGCTCGAACGCCGTGCGCAACGCTTGCTCGACGTTCTCCGAATGCTCGACGCGCACGCTGAAGATACCGGCGCCCTTCGCGATCGCCGCGAAATCGGTCGAGCTCAGGTCGACGTTCGTGTCGAGATAGCCAGCCGCCTTCAGCTCCATCGACACAAAGCCGAGCAGGCTGTTGTTGAACACGACGACCTTGATCGGCA
The DNA here is from genome assembly GCF_001729305.1 of Burkholderia sp. A2. Classification (NCBI taxonomy): domain Bacteria; kingdom Pseudomonadati; phylum Pseudomonadota; class Betaproteobacteria; order Burkholderiales; family Burkholderiaceae; genus Burkholderia; species Burkholderia sp. A2. The sequence goes on from NZ_LZXX01000092.1 coordinate 240,637, forward strand.
GCTTGAGCTGGCGTGCGGTCAGCAGATCGCCGAGCAGCATCGACAGCCCGCCGTCGCCCGACAGCGACACGACCTGCCGCCCCGGATGCGCGCCCTGCGCGCCGAGCGCCTGCGGCATCGCATTCGCCATCGACCCGTGGTTGAACGACCCGTGCAGTTGCCGCTTGCCGTTCATCGTCAGGTAACGCGCGGCCCATAGCGTCGGCGTGCCGACGTCGGCCGTGAAGATCGCGTCCTCAGCCGCGACTTCGTCGACGATCTTCGTCAGGTACTGCGGATGGATCGCGCGGCCCGGCGGCTCGGCCACCGCGAGATCGTCGAGTCCCTTGCGCGCGGCCGCGTAATGTTTCAGCGCGTTCTCGAGGAAGCGCCGCTGCGTCTTGCGCGTCAGGCGCGGCAGCAGCGCCGCGATCGTTTCCTTCACGGTGCCGACGAGCCCGAGCGCGAGCGGGGCGCGATGGCCGAGTTGCGAACCCTTCCAGTCGATTTGCGCGATCTTCGCATTCGTCGGATAGAACGGCCGGTACGGGAAATCCGTGCCGAGCATCAGCAGCGTGTCGCACGATTCCATCGCGTGATAGCCGGAGCTGAAACCGATCAGCCCCGTCATCCCGACGTCGAACGGGTTGTCCCATTCGACGAACTGCTTGCCGCGCAACGCATGCACGACCGGCGCGCCGAGCGTGTCCGCCAGCGCGACCACTTCGTCGTGTGCGCCCTGCGTGCCGCTGCCGCACAGCAGCGTGACCGCGTCCGATTCGTTGAGCAACGCCGCGAGCCGGTCGAGATCGGCATCGGCCGGCAGGATCGACGGCGGCGCCGATTCGCTCCACGCGGGCGCTTCGTCGGGGCCGTCGCCGAGCGCGATGTCGCCCGGCAGCACGATCACCGCCACGCCGCGCTCCTCGATCGCGGTGCGCATCGCGCGCGCCAGCACGCGTGGAAACTGCGACGCGTTCGTCACCAGCTCCGCGAAATGGCTGCATTCACGGAACAGGTCCTGCGGATGGGTTTCCTGGAAGTAGCCCAGGCCGATCTCGGTCGACGGGATGTGCGCGGCGATAGCCAGCACCGGCTGGTGATTGCGGTGACAATCGTACAGTCCGTTAATCAGGTGCAGGTTGCCGGGGCCGCAACTGCCCGCGCACACCGCGAGCCGCCCGGTCGACGCGGCATCGGCGCCGGCCGCGAACGCTGCGCTTTCCTCGTGCCGCGTGTGCATCCAGCGGATCGAGCCGATCTGGCTGAGGCTGAACGACAGGCCGTTCAGGCTGTCGCCCGTCACGCCCCAGATGCGCTCGACGCCCGCTGCCGCCAGCGTCTTTGCCAGGTATTCCGCCATCGTCTGTCTTGCCATGATGCCCTCGCTCGTTGATCGATTGTCGATTGATCCGGCTCCGGCACCTGCGGCCTTCGCCGATGACGGAACGAGCATACGCGATCGTGCCACGCGGCGTCGTGAAGATGCGGGCGCCCCGCGCGGCGACGCGCAGCGACCGGATCTGCGGCAGTCCGCCCCTTTCGACGGCGTCGGGCAATCGTCGGCGCGTTGTCGCCGTTTCGTCTGAAACCTGAAACCGGACGGGGCGCCGGCGCCCCGCGCTCAGCCCCAGTCGGACGCCGACTCGTCCGGATCGACGAGCGTCAGCCCGGCCGCCGGCAGCGGCAGCGCGGTCTTGTAGCGCACCTGCTTCAGCGCGAAGCTCGACCGGATGTTCGACACGCCGGGAATCGTCGTCAGCCGCTCGATGACGAAGCGCTCCAGCGTGCGCATGTCGGGCATCACGACGCGCAGCAGATAGTCGGCGTCGCCCGACATCAGGTAACACTCCATCACCTCGGGCCGCTGCGAGATCGCCTCCTCGAAACGCTGCAGCGCATCCTCGACCTGCTTCTCGAGACTGACCTGGATGAACACGTTGATCCGCAGCCCGAGCGGCTCGGGATCGAGCAGCGTGACCTGCTGGCGGAACAACCCGAGCTTCTCCAGCGCGCGCACGCGGTTGAAGCACGGCGTGGCGGACAGGTTCACCGCGCGCGCGAGCTCCGCGTTCGTGATGCGCGCGTTCTGCTGCAGCTGGTTCAGGATGCCGATGTCGATGCGGTCGAGCCGACGCGGGTTTGCGCTCATGGTCGAAATATTCCGGAAGAGTGGCCACAACCGGAATATTTACACTATCCGTGAGCGAAATCCCAATGAAATCAGACGCATATTTTGCGGATCGGCGGGTAGCATGATCCGACCGATTGCCACTGATTGCGCGCCGCTCCGAACCGGCGCGCGGGGAGACCTGCGATGACGGACCTGTCGAACGGAATCGACGCCACACGGCGCGCCGGCGCGGCTCACGCCGACGCCGACCCGGAAGAAACCGCCGAATGGCTGGAAGCGCTCGACGCCGTCGTCGCGCACGTCGGCAAGGAACGCGCGCAGTACCTGCTCGGCCGGCTCGCCGCGCATGCGCACACCCGCGGGCTCGCGGCGCCGCGCGGCCCCGTCACGCCGTACCTGAACACGATCGCCGCGCACGAGCAGACGCCGTATCCGGGCGACGCCGAGCTCGAGGAACGGCTGTCCGCCGCGCTGCGCTGGAACGCGCTCGCGATGGTCGTGCGCGCGAACCGGGCATACGGCGAACTCGGCGGCCACATCGCGAGCTACGCGTCGGCGTCGGACCTGTTCGAAGTCGGCTTCAACCATTTTTTCCGTGCGGCGCCGGCCGACGCAGGCCATGAAAGCGGCCCGGGCGGCGACCTCGTGTACTTCCAGCCGCATTCGTCGCCGGGCGTGTATGCGCGCGCGTATCTCGAAGGCTTCTTCACCGAAGATCACCTGAAGCACTACCGTCGTGAAATCGCCGGGCCCGGGCTGTGTTCGTATCCGCATCCGTGGCTGATGCCGGATTTCTGGCAGTTCCCGACCGGCTCGATGGGCATCGGCCCGATCAACGCGATCTACCAGGCGCGCTTCATGCGCTACCTGCAGCATCGCGGGCTCGCGAACACCGCCGGCCGCACCGTGTGGGGCTTCTTCGGCGACGGCGAGATGGACGAACCCGAATCGCTCGGCGCGCTGTCGCTCGCCGCACGCGAAGGGCTCGACAATCTCGTGTTCGTGATCAACTGCAACCTGCAGCGGCTCGACGGCCCGGTGCGCGGCAACGGCCGCGTGATCGACGAGCTCGAAGCGCTGTTCGCCGGCGCCGGCTGGAACACGATCAAGGTACTGTGGGGCTCCGACTGGGATCCGCTGTTCGCGCGCGATCACGCGGGCGCACTCGCGCGCGCGTTCGCCGACACCGTCGACGGCCAGTTCCAGACCTTCTCCGCGAACGACGGCGCGTACAACCGCGCGCGCTTCTTCAGCGGCGACCCGGCGCTCGAAGCGCTGGCCGCCCAGCTCACCGATGCGGAAATCGACCGCCTGCGCCGCGGCGGCCACGACGCGCGCAAGCTGCACGCCGCATATGCGCGCGCGCTCGCCCATCGCGGCCAGCCGACCGTGATCCTCGCGAAAACGATGAAGGGTTATGGAATGGGCACGGCCGGCCAGGGGCGGATGACCACTCACCAGCAGAAGAAGCTCGACGTCGACGACCTGAAGGCGTTCCGCGACCGTTTCCGGTTGCCGCTGTCGGACGGCGACGTCGAGCAGTTGAAGTTTTACAAACCAGCGGAAGACAGCCCGGAAATGCGTTACCTGCATGCCCGCCGGGCTGCCCTGGGAGGCTATCTGCCCAGAAGGCGGATGGCGGCATCGAAGGGGCTGACCGTCCCTTCGATGCCGGCCTGGGGTGCGTTCGCGCTGGAGGCGGCCGGCCGCGAGATGTCGACGACGATGGCGCTCGTGCGCATGCTCGCCGCGTTGATCAAGGATCGCGACATCGGTCCGCGCGTGGTGCCGATCGTCGCCGACGAGGCGCGCACGTTTGGCATGGCGAGCCTGTTCCGGCAGGTCGGCATCTACTCGCCGCTCGGACAGTGCTACGAACCGGAGGATCTCGGCTCGATGCTCTACTACCGCGAGGACACGCGCGGCCAGATTCTCGAGGAAGGGATTTCGGAAGCCGGCGCGGTGTCGTCGTGGATCGCCGCCGCGACCGCGTACAGCGTGCACGACCTGCCGATGCTGCCGTTCTACATCTACTACTCGATGTTCGGCTTCCAGCGCATCGGCGACCTGATCTGGGCCGCCGCCGACCAGCGCTCGCGCGGCTTCCTCGTCGGCGCGACGTCCGGGCGCACGACGCTCGGCGGCGAAGGGTTGCAGCATCAGGACGGCAGCAGCCATCTCACGGCGTCGACGATTCCGAACTGCCGCGCTTACGACCCGGCGTTCGCGTACGAAGTCGCAACGATCATCGATGCCGGCATGCGCGAGATGGTCGAACAGCAGCGTGACGTGTTCTATTACGTGACCGTCATGAACGAGAACTATTCGCAGCCGTCGATGCCCAACGACGATCCGGCCGCACGACCCGAAGGCATCCTGAAGGGCATGCATCGGCTGCCGTCGGCAGTGAACGCGACCGCGCGCGTGCAGTTGTTCGGCGCGGGCGCGATTCTCGGCGAGGTGCTCGCCGCGCAGCGGATGCTGAAGGAGGACTGGAATATCGATGCAGCCGTGTGGAGCGTCACGAGTTTCAGCGAGTTGCAGCGCGACGGGATGGAAGCCGAACGGCAGTCGCGGCTCGGCGACGGATCGGCATCGTCGTATGTCACGCGGATGCTTGAAGGAACGCATGGCCCGGTAATCGCCGCGACCGATTACGTGCGTGCGGTGCCCGAACTGATCCGCGCGTACGTGCCGCGCCGCTACGTGACGCTCGGCACCGACGGGTTCGGCCGCAGCGACACGCGCGACGCGCTGCGCGCGTTCTTCGAAGTCGATCGCGCGAGCATCGTGCTCGCCGCGCTGAAGGCGCTGGCTGATGACGGGGAACTCGATGCGGCGGCGCTGGATACTGCGCGCGAACGGCTCGGCAAGACGGTGCGGCAGCAGCCGGGCGCGGCGCCGTGGCAACGCTGAGCGCGCCATGTAGCGCCCATTTTCGAGATGGCGGGCGAAGACGAATAGGCAGAATAAGTCCATTCGTCAGGAGAATTGCCCGTGCCAACACCGAGATGTTCGAGCTTTTCCGAAGCGTTTCAAGCAAACATGACCGCGCTGCATATGCCCGTTCCCACAACGCTGTTTGCGACCCTGCAAACCGCGGTGGCGAGTGTCAGCACGATGATGGGCGCGCTCAAGACACTACGTCCGGATGCGACGGTCGCGGAATTGTTTGGCGCGACCACGAAACTCGAAGTGGCAACCGTCGTTGGGGCGATCCTCGGCAGCGTCTATCTGGGCGCGGTCATTGGTAGCCTGATGGTCGCGACAGATGCTGCGTCGGCATGCGGCATCGGCAAACCGGGAACCGACCTGTCCTTGGCGGTTGCGCAATGGGGCGCGCGCCATCGCCTTGCGGTTCATCCATTGATCATGGCGCAAATCCTGCGGCATCCTGAAGTTCTCGCGCCCGGCCCGCATAGCTATCTCGGGTTGAAGGCAAACACTGCAATCCGGAGTACACGATGGAGTGGATTGTGGATCATTTGCTCCTCATCGTCACGGCGCTGATTTGCACCGCCGTAGGATGGACCATCATCGCCGCGACCGGCGAATGGTTTCCCACCCTGATGATAATGATCGCGTTCGCAACGTTGTGGGGCGATAACGCACGACTGCGAAAGCTACTCGAGCAAAACGGCATCGACCCCAGACAGCGCAAGCGATAGGAGTCGGTTCGTTACGCCGGCAAGGAAAACTATGCCTGCCCCTCTGTTTGATCACGTGAAGATGGCCCTTCGTTATGCGGCGTCACCGGTGAGGTCCGCGTGCCGGTCGTACTCACTTCGCTTCTCCCGCTTGCCGCTAACGCAGCATGCGCGGCCATCCACATCCCGCTGCACTAAACCGGCAGCGCATGCGTCGACAAAATCTCCTTGAGCACCATGAACGAGCGCACCTGCCGCACGCCGGGCAGGTACAGAAGCTGTTCGGCGTGCAAGCGATTGAAGCTCTCGTTGTCGCGCGTGCGGACCAGCATGAAGTAGTCGAATTCGCCGGTCACCACGTGGCACTCGGCGCACCCTGACACCTTCTGAGCGGCGTTCTCGAATTCGGCGAACGCCTCCGGCGTCGAACGATCGAGCACGAAGCCGATCACGACCAGCATCCCGGCACCGAGTGGCTTCGGATCGAGCAACGCGACGATGCCGCGGATCAACCCCATCTCCTTCAGCCGCTCGACGCGCCGCAGGCATGCCGGCGCGCTCAGCTTCACCTTCGCGGCGAGGCTCACGTTCGAGATCGACGCGTCCTGCTGCAGCTGCCGCAGGATCGCGCGGTCGATGCGATCGAGCGTCGGCGCGGCATCGGCGGGGGCGGCGCTGCTGCGATCTAATTTCATTGCGCCTCCGATTGATTCTGCGAACCAAAATTATCTTCCTCTGCTTTTCTACATCGATAACGTAGGCACTTTCCATTTATTTAGCAAACTCATTTCCCGGCGTCCTGCCTATCATCTTTGCATCGGGACACGGCGCACCGGCCGCACGCGACCGATCCGATTTCCTGCCCACCGTCTTTCGGAGACTGTCGATGAACGTGCAACGTTTCCCCCGCTATCCGCTCACGTTCGGCCCGACGCCGATCCAGCCGCTCAAGCGCCTGAGCGCGCATCTCGGCGGCAAGGTCGAGCTGTACGCGAAGCGCGAGGACTGCAACAGCGGCCTCGCGTTCGGCGGCAACAAGACGCGCTAGCTCGAATACCTGATCCCGACGCGCTTGCGCAAGGCGCCGACACGCTCGTGTCGATCGGCGGCGTGCAGTCGAACCAGACACGCCAGGTCGCGGCCGTCGCCGCGCATCTCGGGATGAAGTGCGCGCTCGTGCAGGAGCACTGGGTCAACTACGAGGATCCGGTGTACGACCGCGTCGGAAACATCTATGACCGAACCGACGGCGTGTTTTCAGTGATTCAAGCTACCCCAGTATTCAAGGACAACCTCGCGCAATTGCCGGCCATCGACGGCATCGCACGCATCGATCTCGTCGGCGCGCACGGCGACGTGGTCGCCACCATCGAGAACCAGCCCGGCAAACAGGGTTCGCTCGCTGTGTACCACTACCTGAAGCAGGCATTCGGCACGCTTGACGCGAAGGCTGCCGAGCATGGCCTTGCCGTGTTCGCCGAGCACACCGTCGATGCGCGCAACCGCCCCGGCGCACACCCGAACGTCGATCGCCTGCTCGGGATCGCCGCCGGCGGCGAAGCGCTGCGCATCGACGTCGTCGCGAAGGGCTAAGCGACAGACGGGGCAATGATGCCGCGCGTCGATGCGCGGCACGCACATGCATCTCGCCAATGAGCGCGGGTGTATGCAGGATCGCCGTCCCGCCCGCACCGGCCGGGACACCCGTGCCCGCATTCAACGCGATCGATGACGGCCTGCCCCCGTCATTTTCACGATTTGCTATCCTGATTTAAATCCTCCTCCGCGAAAATCGCCGGCCATCTCGACGGCAAATCACGTCGTCCGTCATTCGAAGACGCCGAAGCGCTCGCGACACATCCCGCCGCCCGTCTAGCATGTAGGCCCATCGCGGCACCGCATATCGTCCATGCATCGAGCATGCCGGCATGCTCGCGCAAACACGGCGCCGACAACCCCTGCGATCGATGCCCGGTCGTTCGCAATGCACGCATCGCGAAACGCCCTCACATCGCATTAGTACATGTATCAATTGCTGACGACCGCATTTAATACACGTCCCATTTAAATCGCATCCCAGGTTACCCAAAATTGCCATGGGTTGAGTCGAATCCAACGCATCGCCCTCCCCGGCACGGCCCCGTCCGTATCAAAAATCCGGCCAATGCGATGCACGCGATCGACCTCTAAGGCAGGCAGCGTCCCTTCCCCTCGTCGACCACTCCCGTGAAACGGAAGCAACGGCACCGCCCCGATTTATCCCGGCGCGGCACGGTTCGTTGCGTCCTGCGCGAGGCGACGGACGCCGCATCGAATACATCGGTAGCGAAGGTATATGCATACGGCACTCGAACAGCAACGCGCCGCCGCTCCGTCGGCGATCCATGGGTTCTTCACGCGCATCGTCGACATCACGCTGATCGCGCTCGGCGCCGCGGCGGCAGCCTGGTTTTCTCCCGGCGACGGCATCGATCCGTCCGACAACGTGGCGATCGTCGCGAGCACGGCGGTGTTCGCGATGGTCCTGTTCCCGGCATTCGGCGTGGCGCGCATACCGCGCGATCGCGCGACCCATCGCATCGTATTCCTTACCGTCTCGGGATGGCTGCTCGCGCTCGCCGGCTCGGCAATCGTCATGTTCGCGATGCGCGGCGCGTTGCCGGTGCCGCCGAGCGGATTCCTGCTCTGGGCGGCGGCAAGCGGCATCGCACTCGTCGCGTTTCGGCTCGTCGTATGCGCGACATTCGAACGGATCGTCCACGTGGGCGAACGCACCAGGCCAGTCGCGATCGTCGGCGGCGGCGCACATTGCGTCGCCGTGCTCGAACGGATCGCGCAATCGCCGTCGGCGCGCTATCGCGCGGCAGCCGTGCTCGATCCGGACCGCTCCGCACAACCCGGCGCGAACGGCATCGAAGCCTTTTCCACCCTCGACGCGTTCGCCGCGCACGTGCGGGCGAATACGATCCCGGAAGTCTGGATCGCGCTGCCGATCACTGAAACCAGCGCCATCGTTCGCGTGCTCGATACATTCCGGCACGACCTCGTCGACATCCGCCTCGTACCCGACGTCAGCCAGCTCGCGATGTTCGACGGCGCGATGGTCAACCTGGTCGGTGCGCCGGCGATCAACCTGGTCGCCTCTCCGCTGTCGCCTCGCGCGCTGGTTCAGAAAGCGATTTTCGATCGGCTGTTTGCGGCGGCGGTGCTGGTCGGCACGGCGCCGCTGCTGCTCGCGATCGCGCTGGCCGTCCGGCTGTCTTCGCCCGGCCCCGTGCTGTTCCGCCAGCTGCGCAAGGGCGCGAACGGCAAGGCGTTCGCGATCTACAAGTTCCGCACGATGCACGTGCATGCCGACACGGACGGCGGCGTGCGGCAAGCGACGCCCAACGATCCACGCGTGACCCGCATCGGCGCGTTCCTGCGCCGCACGAGCCTCGACGAAATGCCGCAGTTCATCAACGTGCTGCGCGGCGAGATGTCCGTCGTCGGCCCGCGTCCGCACGCGCTCGAACACGACGACCTGTATCACACGATCGTGGACGGCTACATCCATCGCTATCGCGTCAAGCCCGGCATCACCGGCTGGGCGCAAATCAACGGCCTGCGCGGCGAAACCGACCGCATCGAGAAGATGCAGCGCCGCGTGGAAGCCGATCTTCATTACCTGCGCAACTGGTCGTTCGCACTCGACATGCGCATCGTCGCCGCGACGATCACGTCCGGCTGGACCCATCACAACGCGTACTGATCACGCACGGAGCGCCGCCGCACGGCGCCCATTCCTGGAGAAAGCCATGCCTATGGAATCCGCCGCAAACGTGCGGCCCGGAGCCGCGCGCCCGCGCGGCGCCCTCCTGTTGCCGATCCTGTCGATCGCGACGCTCAGCATCGCGCTGTCCGCCTGCGCGCTCGCCCCCGGGATGCGCATGGCCGAATCGCCCCCGTCATCCGCGGCGGATGCCCGGCCCGATGGTGAAGTGCCGCATTACGAGATCCGGAAAATCGGCCCCGACTTGATTCGCCAACTGAAGGCGCAGGCGGCACGGCAACAGGCCGCGCAGGCCGATCTGCTGACGGCGTCGCCCGGCGCTTACCGGATCGGCCCGGGCGACGTGCTGCAGATCACCGTATGGGATCACCCCGAGCTGGCTGCCGCGCAAGGCGCGGCAGCGCCGAACGCGCCGCACGCCGCCGATCCCGTCACCGGCTTCGTCGTCGACCGGAACGGCGACCTAGCATTCCCGTTCGCCGGCCGGGTTCACGTCGCGGGCCTCACCGCCGACGCCGCGCGCACGCGCATCGCCGATGCGCTCGCGCGCGCCTACCGCAATCCGCAGGTCACGCTGCGCGTCGCGTCGTTCCGTTCGAAGCAGGTCTATATCGACGGCGAGGTCCGCGCGCCAGGCAACCAGCCTGTCAACGACGTGCCGATGACGCTCTACGAAGCGCTCGGCCGCGCAGGCGGCCTGAATCCCGCCGCCGATCAGAGCCGGATGACACTCGTGCGCGACGGCGTAACGCATCCGCTCGACCTGACGCAGTTGCTGCGCCAGGGCCGCAACCCGGCCGACATCGTGCTCGCCGCCGGCGATCTGCTGCATGTGCCGAGCCGCAGCGACTACGGCGTCTACGTGATGGGCGAGGTCAACAAGCCGTCGCTCGCGCTGCCGCTGCGCGACGGCCGGCTGACGCTGTCCGACGCGCTGTCGCAGGCCGGCAGCGTCAATCCCAACACGGCCGACGCCGCACAGCTGTTCGTGATCCGCGGCTCGCAGACCGACAGCCCGCAGGTGTTCCACCTCGACGCGCGCTCGCCGGTGTCGATGGTCCTCGCGAACGAGTTCGAGCTGCAGCCGAAGGACGTCGTCTACGTCGACGGCAACAGCCTCGTGCGCTTCAGCCGCGTGCTGAGCCTGCTGTTGCCCGGTGTCAACTCCAGCGCCATGGCCGCGGCGCTCGCCATCAAATGAGCGCACTCGCCACCTTGCTCGTCGTATGCGTCGGCAACATCTGCCGCAGCCCGATGGCGCAGGCGCTGTTCCGCGCGCGCCTGCCGGGCGTCGACGTGCAGTCGGCCGGCCTCGGCGCGCTCGTCGGGCATCCGGCCGAACCGTTCGCGGTCGCGCTGATGCGCGAGCGCGGCCTCGACATCGCCGCGCATCGCGCGCGTCTGCTCACGCCGCCGCTCTGCGCGCAAGCCGACCTGATCCTGACGATGGAGCGTCAACAGAAGCGCGCGCTCGAACACCGCCATCCGTCGCTGCTGGGCCGCGTGTTCACGCTTGGCGAATTCTGCCCGGCGCCGGGCCACGCACGCCCGGGCTTCGACGTGCCCGATCCGTATTGCGGCACGCTCCCGCTGTTCGAGCAGAGCCTGAGGCTCATCGAGCACGGCGTCGACGACTGGTGCGCGCGCCTCGCGCCGGCCGCACCGCCCACCACCTCGGCAGGCGCCGCCTCGCAGCCGCCTGCCGCTTCCTCCCGCTTTCCGGACTGACCCGATGATGCCAACCTCTCCCCCTCCACGCATGCCCGAGCATGCCGACGAGATCACGCTGGCCGGCGTGATCGATACGTTCGTCTCTCATCGCTGGCTGATCGCGTGCGTCACCGCCGCATGCGTCGGCGCCGGCACGCTGTATGCATTCCTCAGCCATCCGCAATACCAGGCCGACATCCTGCTGCAGATCGAGGACAGTGGCGACGCATCCGCCGCGAAGAGCCTGCTCGGCGACGTGTCGTCGCTGTTCGACGTCAAGTCGACGGCCGCGGCCGAAGCGCAGATCCTCGCGTCGCGGCTCGTCGTCACGCGCGCCGTCGACGATCTGCGCAGCTATATCGACGTGCAGCCGAAGCGCTTTCCCGTCGTCGGCGATTTCATCTCGCGCTTCAACCCGGACGTCGCGCGCCCCGGCGTGCTGGGCATCGGCGGATATGCATGGGGCAACGAGCGCGCCGATCTTCCCCGCTTCGACGTGCCGAAGCCGCTCGAAGGCGATCGTTTCGATCTGACGGCGCTCGACGGCGCGCGCTACCGGCTGTCGGGGCCAGGCCTGGCCGAGCCCGTCGTGGGGCAGCAGGGACGGACGGAAACGTTCCGGACCGCGTACGGCCCGCTCGTCGTCGAGCTCGCGCGCGTCGACGCGCAGCCCGGCACGCGCTTCACGGTCGTGCGCCAGTCGCGCGCGGAGACGATCGACACGCTGCGCCGCACGCTCGACGTACAGGAGAAGGTCAAGCAGTCGGGCGTGATCGTCGCGACGCTGCGCGGCCCCGATCCACAGCGCGTGCAGGCCACGCTGCAGGCCATCGCGAACCACTACGTCCGGCAGCATATCGAGCGCCGGTCCGCCGATGCCGCGCAGTCGCTGGCATTCCTCAACACGCAGTTGCCGATCCTCAAGAAGCAGCTTCAGCAAGCCGAGCAGCGCTATACGGACATGCGCAACGCGCACGGCGCGGTCGACCTGACCGAGGAAGCGAAGCTGGTGCTGCAGCAGACGGCCGACGCCAAAACGCGCCTGCTGGAACTGCAGCAGAAGCGCGACGAGATGGCCACGCGCTTCGCGCCCGGCCATCCCGACATGATCGCGATCGACGCGCAGATCGGCACGCTGCGGCGCCAGCAGCAGGACGTCGAGCAGCACGTGAAGCGCCTGCCCGATCTCCAGCAGAACGCGTTGCGGCTGATGCTCGACGTCAAGGTCGACACGGATCTGTACACCGCGCTGCTCGGCAACGCGCAGCAGCTCGAGCTGGTGAAGGCGGGACGGACCGGCAGCGTGCGCCTCGTCGATGCGCCGACCGTGCCCGACGAACCCGTTCGCCCGAAGCGGGCCATCGTGATTGGCGCGGCCGCGCTGTTCGGGCTCGTGCTGGGCGTCGGGCTCGCGTTCGCGCGCGATTTCCTGCGCGGCGGCGTCGACAGCGCCGACGAAATCGAGCGTCACCTCGGCATCAACGTCTACGCGACGATTCCCGATTCGCCGGAGCAGCGGCATGTCGCACGCCGGATGGCCGCCCACGCGCCGGGCCCGCATCTACTGAGCGCGCGCGACCCGCACAACGCGGCGATCGAAAGCCTGCGCAGCCTGCGCACCGCGCTGCGCTACGCGATGCAGGGCGCGCGCAACAACGTGCTGCTGCTGAGCGGCCCGGCGCCGGGCGCAGGCAAGTCGTTCGTGTCCGCGAATTTCGCGGCGCTGCTCGCCGCGAACGGCGCACGCGTGCTGCTCGTCGACGGCGATCTGCGCAAAGGCTATCTGCACGACTATTTCGGCGTCGCGCGCGAGCGCGGCTTCGCCGAGATCGTGTCAGGCGACATCGCGCCGCACGACGCGATTCACGCGAGTGTCGTGCCGAACCTCGATTTCGTCGCGACCGGCGCGTTGCAGCCGAACCCCGACGCGCTGCTCAGCGACGAGCGGATCGCCGAGCTGCTCGGCGAATGGTCGGCGCGCTACGACGCGGTGGTCATCGATTCCGCGCCGATTCTCGCGGTCGCCGATGCGCTCGTGCTCGGCCGACATGCCGGCACCGTGCTGCTGGTCGCCCGCGCCGGCGCAACGCGTCTCGCCGAGCTGGGCGAAGCCGCCCGACAGCTCGCGCACAACGGTATCGCGACAGCCGGCGTGCTGCTCAACGACGTCATCCCGCGCCCGGGCCGTTACGGCGGCCGCTACGGCGCCTACCGCTACACGCGATACGGCGACGCGCCGCGTCGCGACACCCATGCTTCGCCGGCACGGCGCGCACTGCGCGCGCTGGCGGCACGACTTCGCCACGGAGGCTCGCGATGAGCGACACGATCGATCTCGGGCGTAACGTGCGCCCCGCCACGGACACATCCCGAGCACGCGCCCTCTCCGCGCCGCGCCGCCCGGCACGCACGGCGCACGGTCCGCATCCGCGCCTTCGCATCGCGCTCGTCGTCGAAGCGGCGGGCGGCGGCGTCGCCGTTCATCTCGCCGACCTCATCCGCGGCCTGAGCGCGCACGACGGCGTCGAGCTGCATCTGATCGTTCCGCAAGGCCCACGATTCGACGCAACGATTCTCGATGCGGACGTGCTCGCGCATTGCCGGTCCGTTCACGCGGTGCCGATGCGGCGCGCGGTCGGCTGGCGCGACGCGATCGCCGTCGGCCGGCTCTACCGGCATCTGCTGCGCATCCGCCCCGACATCGTGCACAGCCACAGCTCGAAGGCCGGCGCGATCGCGCGCCTGTGCATCGGCCCCTGGCGGCAGGTCTATACGCCGCACGCGGTATATACGCTGAACCCGTCGCTGTGCGGCTGGCGCCGCCGCTTCTACGGCACGGTCGAGCGCGTGCTCGGCTGCCTGCGCTCCAGCCGGATCGTCGCGGTCTCGCGCGACGAGGCCGCGCATCTGCACGACGCGCTCGGCATTCCGGACCACCGCATCGACACGATCGTCAACGGCGTGACGCCACCGCGGCTGCTGCCGCGCGACGACGCGAGGCGCGCACTCGGCCTGCCGCGCGATGCGATCGTGGTTGGCTTCGTCGGCCGCCTCGAGCACCAGAAGGGCGTCGACCGGCTCGTGCGCATCGCGCGCGGCGTCCATCGCCGGTGCGGCGACCCGGTGCAGTTCGTCGTGATCGGCCCCGGCGATTTCGACACGGCAGCCGGCCCCGACGCCGACGACGTGCCGCCGAACCTGCGCGTCGTCGGCGCCGTGGACGGCGCCAATCGCTACTTCTCCGCGTTCGACCTCTTTGCATTGCCGAGCCGCTATGAAGGCTTTCCGTACGTCTGCCTCGAGGCGCTGGCCGCGCGCGTGCCGATCGTCGCGTCGAACGTGGCCGGTGCGGCCGAGCTGATCCGCTCGCACGACATCGGCCTCGTGGTGACGAACGACGACGATACGACCGACTTCATGCACGCCGTCGTCACGCTCGCCGACGACGCAGCGTTGCGACGCGCAATGGCCGCCAATTGCGCGCACGCACTCGAACACCATTCCGCCGCCGCGATGGTCCGGCGCACGCTCGCGCTCTACCGCGGCATCGTTTACCAGGAACCGAAATGACCCCGACTACCCACGTCGCGCTGCTGCATGCGTACAGCGCGCGCAATTCCGGAGACGGCCTGCTGGTCGATCTGTCCGCCAGGCTGCTGCGCGACGCATTCGGCGATGCCGTCCGGATCTCGATCATCGCGGCCGATCCGGCTTCGTTTCCCGCATACGACGACGTTGGCGCCGCACCCGTGCTGGCCGACCACGGCGCGAGCCGGGTGGCGCGCGCGGCCCGCTTCGTGTTGCCCGTTCGCGCGAACGCGCGGCTGCGCGACTTGCGACGCCTGCTCGGGCACGTCGATCTGATCGTCGGCGTCGGCGGCGGCTATCTGCGCGCGCGCAATTGCCAAGAGGCGCTGAAGCTCGAGGCCGGCCACCTGCTGCAGATGCGCGCGGCGAAGGCCTCCGGCAAACCGGCCGTCTACCTGCCGCAAAGCATCGGCCCCGTGCGGCCGGGGTGGCCCGTGGGCACGCACCTGCGCCACCTGCTCGCGTCGTTCGACACGGTTTTCGTCCGTGACGACCGCTCGTCCACATTCCTTGCCGCCAATGCGAACACGCGTCGTGCACCCGATCTCGCGGTGCTCGATTTCGAGCGCCGCAGCGACACCATCCTGCAGCATGCCGCACGCTCCGGCGACGGCACGCGTCACGTCGCATTCGTGCTGCGCCGCCCGCCGGCATGGAACCGTTCGCAACGCGCGCGTTACGCCGCGTCGATCGCGCGGCTGATCGAGCGCGTCCGCCCGCACTGTCGCATCTCGTTCGCGGTGCAAAGTGCCTGTCGCGGCAACGACGATGCCGCGTACTACCACGGCCTGGGCATCCAGGACGCGCTCGTGCCGCTCAAGACGCTGCTCGCGCACGATGCGCCCGACTGGGTTGTCTCGGTACGCCTGCACGGCGCGCTGGAATCGGTACTGCAGGGCGTGCCTGCCTTCCACGTCAGCTACGAGCGCAAAGGCTTTGGCGCGTATGCGGACCTGCATCTCGACGAATGGGTCGTCAACGGCGCGGCGTTCGATCCGGACGCCGTCGCCGACAGGATCCTCTCTGACGGCTCGGCAGCCGCGTTCTGGCAATCGGCCCGCACCGGGCTCGACCGGATTCGCACCGCGCGCGAACACGTGGTCGACGCGTTGCGCGCGGCACGATACGCGTGACGACCTGGAGTCCACGGATGTTCATTCGACTCGCCCTCAGATTCACCGCGCTCGGCCTGAAATTCGGCCTGACGATCGTCATCGCGCGCACGCTCGGTTTCGATGCGGTCGCCGTCTACGGGCTCGCGGTCGCTGCGTCCGTCGTGGCATCGAAGCTGCTCGGCCTCGGCTTCAGCACGGAGCTCAACCGCCGGCTGAGCATGAGCGACCCGCTGCCCGCGATCGGCGAGGCGCGCAGGCTGGGCGCCGCGTTCGCCGGGCTTTATCTGCTGATCTGCACGTCGCTCGCGATCGCATCGCTCACCGGCTTTCCGGCCGCCGCATTCGGCCTGTCGACGCGCGTGCTCTGGTGCGTCCTGCTCGTCGCACTCTCCGAGCATGCGGCATTCGAAACGAATGCATGGATGTTTTCGCTGCACCGCCCGCGCGCGGGCTCGTTGCTGCTGTTCGTCCGCACCGGCGCATGGGCCGGCATCGCGTGTGCGGGCCTGCTCGCGGGCGCGGTCCGCTCGATCGAAGCCGTATTCGCGCTGTGGTTCGCGTGCAATGCGTGCGTCGTGGCCGTGTCGTGGCATCGCATCGGCGTCCTTGCGCACCGGGCCCGCCACGTGGTGCGGACCGTACGCATGCCGGCGTGGCGCGACACGATCGAGGGCTGGCTGCGCGGTCTGCCGTTCTATGCGGCAGGCGCGCTGCTGTCGTTCATGCAGTACGCCGAGCGCTTCATCGCCAGTGCCCACGTGGATGCCGGTGCGCTCGGCCGCTATGTTTTCGCGTGGTCGGTCGCCAACGCCGTGCAGACAGTCGCGTTCGCGACGGTCGTCGTCACCGCCGCGCCCGGTTTCGTGCGCGTGCTCGCCGGCGATCCCGCCGAATTCCGTCGTCGGCTCCGCCGCGCGGTGGCGGCCAGCGCGAGTCTGGCCGCCTTGCTTTCCATCGCGATTCTCGTCGCGCACGACGACATGTTCCGGCTCGCGAACGAACGGGCCGGCGCGCAAGAGGTCGCGTTGCTGGCTGTGCTGCTCGCGTCGTTCGTGCTGCGCGCGGCCGCCGACGTGCTGTGGGCAGCAGCGATCGCGTTACAGGCCGGCGCCGTCGTCACGCTGTCGATGGCAGGCGTCGCGCTGTTTTGCGTGCCGGCCGCGTGGTACCTGATCGCGGGTTTCGGCACGACCGGCGCGGCGCTCGCGCATCTGACGACCAGCATCGCGATCATCGCCGCACTGGTGCCGATCGTCCTGCGCGGCGAGCATATCCACGCGGCCGGCACGATCCGCGGGAGCGTATCCGATGCTGCATAAGCTGATTGGCACAGGGCCGGCCCTCAGCCGCGGATCGACCCGCACGATCGCGGCGCTGGCCGTGTTGCTCTACTGGGTCGTCTATGCGAAGGCCGGCGCGTTCCTGCCGGAATATGTGTTCCGCGACGCGGAGAAGATCCAGAGCCAGATCGGCGGATCGGGCGGCTACGACGGCACCTCGTTCGATGCCGTCGCGAAGTTCTACGCGATGCTCGGTGTCGGCGGCACCCACGCGTTCACGGCCGTGGTCGGCGCGGTGTTCATCTGCATGATGATCGCGCACGGGCGCCGCGTCGGTTCGCTCGCCGCGAGCCTCGTGCTGATCGTGCCCTGCGTGTTCTTCAACCTGTTCGTCGCGAGCAAGGACACACTCGTCGTGCTGATCGCGATCGTGATCGCCAAGGCCGCGCAACGCCGCCCCGCGCTCGTCGCGATCGTGGCGGCCGTCGTGCTGTATGGCGCCTACGCGGCCATCGTGCGCAGCTATTTCGCGCTGATCCTCGGGGTCGCGCTCGCCGTGCTGCTGTTCCGGCGCGGCTCGTGGCGCCGCAGGACGCTGCTGATGCTCGCCGCGCCGCTCGTGCTCGTGCTGCTGCCGAACGACGCGTATTACCTGCTGCTGCATCCGCGCGACATGGCCGCGGACTACCTCGCATACGGTTCGCCGTACGGCGCGCGCACCAGCTTCCACAACCCGGTCGCGCCGACGTCGTTTTTCGCGTTCTGCGTCGATTACGTGTATGCGGCGCTGCGGCTGAATCTGCCGGTGCTGTTCTCGCCCGGGCCGAAGGAAATCGCCATGCAGGGGTTTGTGTGGATCGCGGTGGCCGCCGTGTGGCGACGCACCCGTTGCGATGGCCTGTTGGCCCGCGACGTGCTCGCGTCGCTCGTCATCGGGCATGTCGCCGTGTCGATGCTGTTCGAGCCCGATCTCGGCAGTTACACGCGCCATTTGTCGAGCGTGTCGCTGCTGTGCGCGATGCAGTTCGCCGGTTTCGCGCGCCCGGTACGCCGGGCAGGTCGCTCAGCGTTCGTGCCGGGTGCCGATAACGGCGCCGCAAGCGCTGTCGAAGCGCACGTGCCTCCGTCCGCCATCTCGCCTTCGCGGCGCACGGTCCGGAGGTACATGTGAGCGCAAACATTCGGCGCCAGCCCATCTACCTGAACATCCAGTCCGCACGGGCGCTCGCCGCGCTCGCGGTGGTTGCCTATCACTTGCACGTGCTGCCGTCCGGGCAGGCCGGCGTCGACGTCTTCTTCGTGATCAGCGGATTCATCATGTCGTGCGTCGCACCGTACGAGGGGCGCGACTTTCTCGTCAAGCGCCTGATCCGGATCGTGCCGCTCTACTGGGTGACGACGCTCGGCATCTACGCGATCGCGCTGCTGCGTCCTCACTGGCTGAACACGACGACGGCGGCGCCCGACTATCTCGTCAAGTCGCTGTTGTTCATCCCGTACGTAAAGGAAAACGGCCATTGGGGGCCGCTGAATCTCAACGGCTGGACGCTCGAGTACGAGATGCTGTTCTATCTCGTCGTCGCGGCCGCGCTCGGCTGCATGCGCGCGCGTCATGCGACCGCGTTCGCCGCGCTGACGCTTGCGTTGCTGTGCGCATGCGTGGCCGTTTTCGACCCACGCGGCGCGACCGTCGCTGGCCATCTCGGTCAGCCATTTGTGCTGGAGTTCGGTCTTGGTGTCGTGGCGCACGGCGTGCTGCAAACCGGCATTGCGAAGCGGGTTGCCGCGCCCGTCTGGGCTGCCGTCGCCGTTGCCGCCATCGCGGCAATCCCGTTGCTGCAGATGCGCCATGGCACGCCCGAAGGGTTCGCGCGGGTCACGCTGTGGGGCGGCCCCGCGTTCGTGCTGATCGTCGCGCTGGCCGCGCTCGACAAGTGGAATTGGACTAACGGAAGCCGGATCACGGCAGCGCTCGGCGCATCCAGCTATTCGATCTATCTGATCCATCCCTACGTGATCGGCATGGCCGGCAAACTTGCCGGACTACGTGCCGATTCGCACACATTGTCGGGCCTCAGCGCCACGTGTGCGATCGTCGGCGCGACCTGTGTCTGCGGTTACATCTGTCACGTATGGATCGAAAGACCGATGTTGAAGACGCTGAACCGGAGATTCCTGCACGCACGGGGCGCGGATGAATCGGCGACGTGATTGCCCGCGGGGCGCGACATGGGCAAACCTGACTGGCCGCACCGGTTGTCGCGGCGATGGATCGAGTCGACACTCGAACATCCGGTATGGAATACAGGCCGATGATAATCACCAGGGCGATTAGCGTTGCTGTTATGCGATTAACTCGCGTTCCGCAGTCGATTTTCAATTGACATGGATCACATACGATTAATAGCGCCACCCCAATTTTTATTCAAAAACACAACAACCTCAATCCGGAATATAGGCGCAGCACTTGGTATCACGTCCGGCGAAAGCGCATGTCGCAGACAAACCGACTACGTATTTCCTCAATGCACCGATGTCGATCACCTGCCCATCCCATCGGCAGGCCGCCATCAGCCCGCCCGACAACTTCAAATCGATTTAACAAAGTCCCAAGGATTTCACGGCGAAATTCTCTCGGAACACATAATTAGTACTTGTCCTATATGAATGAACCAACCCTTTCGAACATATCCAATTTATAGACATGCCGCGCAACGATACCATCACTATAACTCTTTAAAGAGTTATCCCATCCTTTAAATCACGTTGAAACGGAGAAAATCATGGCTTTCAACAAGAACATCCTCGCTATCGCAGCGGCAGCAGTTTCGTTCGCGGCAGCAGGCTCGGCAATGGCTGCCGACGGCACCATCAACTTCACCGGTGCGATCACGACCGCGTCGTGCTCGCTGACGGGCGGCGCAGGCGCCAGCGTTTCGCCCGGCACCGGCGGCCAGAACATTGCGGTCAACCTCGGCACGGTAAGCGCGGATTCGATCGGCAGCACCGCCGGCGGCGGCGTTGCAGCAGGCACGCAGATCAACCTGAATCTCGACTGCGGCAACACCGGTACCGGCCTGACCCTGGTCAAGATGAAGTTCGACCCGGCCACGGGTTCGGGTCTCGACGGCAAGAACAACCAGCTGCTGAAGGTCGCGGGCGACGCTGAAGGTGTTGGCATCGGTCTGTACGACGGCAACAACAAGCTGCTGAACCTGGCCGCGAACGAAACGTTCGATGCCCCGCTCGTGAAGGGCGGCACTGAAGAAGCGCCGAGCTACACCGCCGCGCTGAATCTGCGTGCAGGCTATGTTGCCAACGGCGCAGCGATCAAGGCCGGTTCGGCAAACGGCACGCTGCCGTTCACGCTGACCTACGAGTAAAGCACCCCTATGGGCGACGCGGCGGATCACGGTTCCGTCGCCCATATCACTTTTCCATTCCATCATGAAACGATCACTCATTGCCGGGCTGGTCGCGGCCAGCTCGCTATTGCCCTATTCCGGCGCATCGGTCGCTGGTATCTCGTTGAACGGCACGCGCGTCGTTTACACGGCGCAGAGCAAGGAAGCGTCGCTGCTCGTCAGGAATCCGTCGAAGCAAGACGTGATGATCCAGTCATGGCTGGAATCCGACGACAAGAAAGGGGATCTGCCGTTCGCGATCACGCCTTCGCTGAGCCGTCTCGGCGCCGAAAAGCAACAAACGCTGCGGATCTTCTATGCCGGCCAGGGTTTGCCGACTGACCGCGAATCCGTGTTCTGGCTCAGCGTGCAGGAAATTCCGCAGAAATCGGATGGCGAGAACACGCTGCAAGTCGCGGTGCGTCAGCGCATCAAGCTGTTCTACCGGCCGGCCAACCTCGCGGGCAAGCCCGAAGACGCACCGAAGCAGCTTCAATGGCGCTGGCGCGCGGCGGGCGGCAAATATGGAATGGAGGTCGTCAACAACAGCCCCTATTACGTATCGCTGGTCAAGGCAACGCTCCACAGCGGCGCACAAACGCATCCGATCGACACGGAAATGATTCCGCCGAAGTCGACCCGTCAGCTTAGCGTCAAGAACTACAGCGGCCCATCGCTCGCAACGGGCACGAAGGTCGATTTCGAGTCGATCAACGACTTCGGCGCAACCGAAGAGAACAACGCAACAGTCGCCAACTGACCGCGCATTCCGTCAGTTCCGGCTTCGAATCGCTTCATAGAAATTTGCATTACTAATTTATCGGAGGGCGCGCATTCCTGAAATCGAGGCAGGTTGGGAAAGGCACGCGGTCAAGGTCAAGGCATGGATACCACTGAAAAGAAAATCGATTTGCGGATGGCAGCATGCCAGGGGGCTTCCTGTCTAGTAGCGCTCGGAAGTCTCGTTGCGGCAACGACTGTTCAGGCGGCAGAGTTCAACGAACTCTTCCTCAAGAAAGGGGACGCACCTGTCGAGCTCAAATACCTCGAACAGGGTAGTTCCGTACCGCCCGGCACGTACGACGTCGACGTGTCGCTGAACCAGCAGCCCGGCAAGCGCGAATCGATCGTCTTTCAGGCGAACGGCGGCGAGGTCAAGCCTGTCATCACACTCGGCCTCCTCAAGGCACTCGGCGTGGACGCGCAGCGGCTCGAGCGGGAAAACAGGATTCCGGCCGGCCTGCAAGACGACGCGGTGCTGAATCTCGCGGAGATCGTCGACGGTGCGTCGGCAAATTTCGACGTCGGCACGTTGTCGCTGAACGTCAGCATGCCGCAGGCCTACGTGCCGGGCCGGTCGCGCGGCTACGTGGATCCGTCGAAGTGGGACGATGGCATCGTCGCGGCCTACAGCAACTATCAGGGCAATTTCAGCCACGACTCCGACTCCGGTTACAACAGCTCCTACTATTACCTCGGCCTGCGCAACGGCTTCAACGTCGGCGGCTGGCGGCTCAGGAACGAATCGGCGCTAACCGGGCGCCGCGGCGCGAAGTCGCAGTTCACGTCAAACCGTACCTACGTGCAGCGCGACCTGCGCGGTATCAGGGGCACGTTGTCGGCAGGCGAACTGTATTCCGCCGGCGAAATCTTCGACAGTTTCCGCTTCGTCGGTGTGCAAGTCGGCTCGGACACCGGCATGCTGCCGGACAACGAAGTCGGCTACGCGCCGGTCGTGCGCGGCATCGCGCAAACCAACGCCGTCGTCGAGGTGCGTCAGAACGGCTATGTGATCTATTCGACCACGGTCACGCCCGGCGCATTCGAGCTGAAGGACATCTATCCGAGCGGCTCCAACGGCGACCTCGAAATCTCGATCACCGAATCCGACGGCAGCGTCCGGCGTTATACGCAAGCCTATTCGTTCCTGCCCGTGATGATCCGGCGCGGCTCGATTCGCTATTCGTTTTCCGCAGGCCAGTATCGCGGGGTCGGCGAGGTCCGTCCGAAGTTCGCGCAGGGCACGGTGGTGTATGGCCTGTCCGACAACTTCACCGGCTACGGTGGCCTGATCGGCGCACAGAACTATGCTGCGATCGCGCTCGGCGTCGGTTTCAACTCGCGGCTCGGCGGCATTTCGTTCGACGTCACACATAGCCAGTCGAACGCACCCGGCCGAAAAGCGAACGGGCAGAGCTTCCGGTTCCTGTACTCGAAGACGCTCGCGGCCACCGACACCACGTTCACGATGGTCGGCTATCGGTATTCGACCGACGGCTTCCGCACGCTGAGCCAGCACGTCGACGATATGAGCAGCCGGCAAGGCGACGGCGTGCGGCGCCAGAAGAGCCGCGTCGACCTGAACATCAACCAGTCGCTCGGTCGCAACGGGTCGGTCTACGCGAGCATCGGAGAAACGAGCTACTGGAACCGCGGCGGCGCGAGCCGCAACATCCAGCTGGGCTACAGCGGCTCGCTGAAGAACCTCAGCTACAGCGTCGCGCTCGCGCGCACCCAGGACACGGGGCCGTTCGGGCGCACCGACAACCAGATCTCGGCGACCATCAGCATTCCGTTCGGCAGCAGCGCGCGCGCGCATCGCGCGTACTCGAACGTCACGACGTCGACGCGCGGCGACGTGAGCGTCCAGGCAGGCGTATCGGGGTTCCTGAACGACCGGAACACGGTCAACTATTCGGTACAGGGCGACTACCAGAAGGGCAACGGCGGCTCCGGCGGCGTGGGCCTCGGCTGGGATACGCCGACGGCGAAGCTGACGTCGAACTACACCCAGTCCGGCCACGGCAAGCACGTCGACGTCGGCGCAACCGGATCGATCGTCGCGCATCGCGGCGGCATCACGCTCGGCCAGCCGGTCGGCGAGACGTTCGCGATCGTCGAGGTGCCCGGCGTGAAGGGCGCGCGCTTCGATTCGTCGTCGACGGTCAGCACCGATCGTCGCGGTTATGCGGTGCTGCCTTACGCGCAGCCGTACCGGTACAACTGGCTCAACATCGACACGGAAAGCCTCGGCAATGACACCGAGATCACCGAGAACGCGAAAACGATCGTACCGACGCGCGGTGCGATCGTGAAAGCGCGTTTCGCTGCGGAGACTGGCCGCCGCATCCAGTTCGACGTGACGACGACGGACGGCAAGAAGGTGCCGCTCGGCGCGACGGCTTACGACCAGGACGACAAGGTACTCGGTATGGTCGACAACGCATCGCGCGTGCTCGTGTTCGGTGTGAAGGATCAGGGGCGTCTGTCGATTCGCTGGAGCGAGGGCACGTGTGAAGGCAACTACACACTTCCGCAGCAAAACAAGGCGCTGATGTATGAACGCGTCGCGATGAGCTGCCGCATGGCTGGCCGCTAGTTCATTCGAGGGATTTACGGATGCGCGAGTTAATTCTCGCAACCCTCATCTTCGGCGCGAAGGCTACACCTGCCTTGGCCGCTTAGCCAGGGAATCGTGCAAATGATTTCCCTCCCGAGCCTGCCGGAAACGTCGTTGTATTCACTATCGATGTCTAGGCAATACCCCAATTCAACCCATCGGTTCCTGTCGGCACAGTGCTCGATTTACGAACAGTCGATACGTCGGGTGCTTCAGCAACCTTGGGTTGTGACTCTACAAATCAAGGGTCGGTGTGACATCGTAGGCGAATAGGCGAAGTAACGGACCCCGCGTACGACACATATCCAACAACCGTTTTTGGCGTCGGCGTGCACCTCTGCTACGAGACGCAAAGTACCTGATGACCACGAGAGGTCGACAATACCGCCCAGGCTGTCACGTTTGCCGCGTCGGCTCCTCTAATCGTCGAATTCGTCAAGGTTGGACCGATCACCGCAGGAGGCTCATTGCAAGGTGATATCCGGGGAATGTGGTTTCGAAATAGACAGTGGCAGGCAATTTCGATTCGTATCAACGGCTTGACTCAGATCAGGCCGAAGGTCCCAACTTGCGCGGTCACGGTCAAGCGGATTGGCGTCTGGATGAATCCGACGTGCGACAATTTCACGTCGCGCGACTTAGCTAGCGTCGGCAGCACCACTCGTGAACGAAACTTCGACATTCAGTTGAACTGCTCCAGCGGAGACCCGGAAACGTCGACCTGTACCTACGTCACGCTGACTGATAACCCTAAATAAGGGCAACCGGCCCGACCGGCTTTCGTTGGCGCCGGATTCCGGGACACCAGGTGTCGAGGTTCAGATTCTGAAAGACGGAAAACCGCTGAAATTCGGTCCGGATTCCAGTAGCTCAGGAAACATGAATCGGTAGAAAACCGGAGACACCCCGCAACGACAGAGCTGGTTAGTGATTCCGCTGATAGCGCGTTATACAGCCCGGCACGTTGAAGGGCGGTACAGCAAACACGTTGGCTGTTCTCGAGGAGCTATCAATAATCACCCACCGGCTATTGCACGCGGGCGTCGTTGCGAGGGCTTGTTTTAGTCACGCGAGGCTTCGACGGCAACTATCTTGACTACGTCGCGCCACTCCCGCGTTACCGACTACACGATGCATCGTTCGGCCGACGACCAGCACACCCGACCTCCAGCCGGCTCAACGCGTGCCCGATGCTGTTCCGGAATTCCGGCCAGCATGCATTGACCGCATCGATTCCACCTTCGTCGGCAACATGCTCCATTCCCGCGTAAACATCGCACACCTCGATATCCTCGGCTAGCCCAAAGCCGCGCCGCGCATCGAATGCAGTTCGATGCGCAGCGTATCGGCGTCGCCGCTCGCGAGCGCGACAGGCGATTGCCCAAGCGTTGGTCCGGACAACACCGCGCCGCGCGTCTCGATCGACAGTGGTTTGAGCACGACCTCCGCCGCGCCAACCCGTTCCCAGTTCCGCCGAGCTTCGTCCATCGCGTGTGCAGTCATCGCGATCACATACACCCAGGCATCCTACTCACGCAGGAAGTCCACCAGCGCGATACCGAGCAGGACCGGTGATATAAAGCATCGCGTGGTGTCGCTACACACATGGCGCCGCCATTGCGACCAATCGATCGTGCCCTGTCGGCCGCGATCTCACGGGAGGGGGATAAGGCAGCCGGTCGGCTCGATCAATGAGAAATTCGTAATCGACGGAAAGATATTTGTTGATGATCACGGCTTTCCGATTGATGAGATGGAGATCGCAGACATTAGGGCACTCGATCGCGAAAGACACACGCCAGAAGCAGGCGCGGCCAGGCGCGCTCTCGAGTGGCGAGTAACACGCGAGATCGACAGAAAGGGAATGCCTCTAGCAGGCTGTTGAATAGCGCTTTTGAGTCGCGTCCGAACCCCACATTCGGGGGGTGCTTTACCCCTTACCCAAGTCGCGCGAGCCGCGTGTAGGACGTTTTAAGAGGTCGACAATTTTCGGCGCGGCCCTCTCGGAACGTTTTTCAACAGCCTGCTAGTGCCTATTTTCGGCGGCAAACACGACGCAGACGCGTATCGGTTGTATGACTCCAGGCCCCAGCCGCCTTGCCCGGCCGGGCAAATGACCGCAACTTCCACACTTCAAGCACGGTCGTAACGTAAATCGGCGTGCCTACAAGCACGCCGATTTACGGAACACAATATACGCCTCTGAAAAATTACTTGTAGAATATATCAAACGTTGCGCCGGCCTTGAACTCCCCAAGCGTCGGTTGATTTGTATTCCATTTCAGCGTTGCCAGAAAACTCTTGACGGATACCAGATCCCCACTTGGCTCCACAAGCAAAAACTCCTTATTAAACGGAACCGCCTCACGATTCGCCTGCTTGAATATCGATATCGCAACAGACTTATTGTCATTCGGAACGATCCTGTAATCGTCCGGCGTCGCAGCGTTGATTGACTTCATCACTGCGTTTAATCCATATACACTATTGCATGTCTTTGATGCCGAAATTGTAAACGGCACCTCCCTGATCACTTTCCCCACAGCCGCAGCATTCGGATTGGCTGCGCCGAAGTTTATCAAATTAGGCGACACACTCAATTTAGAATCACACGCAACGTAGCGCAGTTTATTCAATCCAGTTACGTTCATTCTGAAATTATGCTGCGGCTGATCATTCATACCTCCGGCGCCATCCAGCTGAAACGCACCGTAAGGGCCAGAAACGCCAGACATGCTTCCTTCTTTACCAGCCCCGCCTACGCTTCGCTTCAGAACAATAAAACTCACTCTAATACTAGCTTGATAATAAAGCTCCGGACACCCCCATCCTTTAGAGCAAGACGGAATAACCCAATTGAGCATCTTTCGACAACGCCCCTTAAAAGACTCCATCCCATTATCACAATAATAATCGACCCCGTTAAAAGAGACACCCAACTCCAGATCCGGACCCAGATTTGTATACCCCGGATCATCCGGACTCAGATAAATGTATACGTTTTCTTGACTAGCACCTCGATCCGCCCAACAGGTTACCTTCAGAGAGACTTCTGGAGATCGCCAAAGTACCGTATTCTTTGGAGCGGTACTAGGTACGGCAATGGTGGTAGTGATACCACTAACCATACTTGCCTCGCCTGCCCATTGGACGATCCCGTTCCAAGTGCTCGAAGTTGCATTATTAAGGCATGCCAACGCAAAACCTTCCCGAGAAAACAATGCAATCAATATGAAAAAAGTCAATCGATATATTTTACACACAACTATAACCTCGCTCAATTAATATTGCCTTGATCCAAAATTATTTCTACCCGGAACCAGCTCCACTCGGTAGGGACGCGCATAGCCAGCATCACTGATTACACTGAAGCGCAAGCCGGCAGGATTACAATCCAATTTCCCCAGTGACGCGGTGGAAAATGGAGGAATCATCAGGTGCTCGACCGATTCGGCACAATCACCGCCATTCGAATCAACTATTTTGATATCGCTGAGCGTCAGATAGTATGGCGATGGATTGTTGGCCGTGATCTGCATCTGGCCTTCGCCTCGCGACTCCCAGTTCAAGGTAGCCATTGCGTCATTCAGCGTTTCTTTTAGCTGCGGGCGATAAAATAGTTTGAGCCGATGCCTCAGTGCAATCTGCAGCACATTGGGGTCATGAGGTGCCGTCGGCACATCAAGGACGTTGAGCAACATGTAGGATTCGCGGTCCGATGGAAATCCGACTCCTTGATAGATCACATCGACTGACCCGCGGCCGCTGGGCGAAATCCTCAACAGTGGCTGCGATACTACCAACGGAAGAGGCTTCGTATTATTTTCGTCACCCCATGTAACGGATACATCCGCCAACGCATTTTCAATACTCTCGTTGACGAGATCTATTTTCATGCGCTTCCCCGTCATGATGAATCGATTCTGACCGTCAAACGATAGCGCGGCAAGAGCGGGGCCAGATTGGGATGCAAAAATCAGAATGACTACTTTCAAAAACAGGTTGAGATTACGCGTCGCAATAAGCGCGCCAATACTCAACGGCAAGCGGAAAACCGATAGTGTGCAGGCGTGCACGACATGCTCCTTGATCCAGAGTGAGTTCCCTGTCACTTTAAGCAAATCGACACATCATGAAAATAGGTCAAGTACTATAGTATTTTTAATTTCACTAGTACAAGTTCCAATCTACTCGATCAAACGTCCTGCCCTTCTCGCCCCTCCCCAGAAGAAGGTTGAGCGAGGGCAAAAAGTAATCGCGGTAATCGCCCCCTCGCTGGCCGCGATGCCGTGCCCCGGTTAAAGGTGGCGCGCCGCGCTGGGGGGAGCCCGAAACCGAATAACCGGCTCGATTTTTCATAGTCGGTAACGACAACCCCGACACGCCGCCCACACTTGCCATTCGTCACGAACCGATGGCACATGCTACGGATTATTGTATTGACTAGCCCTGGCTCGGCTCGTCGTTCGTCGACAGCCGTTCGAGTGCTCGCTGAATCGTCACTTCGGTCGAATCCCACACGCATTTCAATGCTTCCGGGCCGCCATCCCGCATCGCGTGCTCAGCGCTTGCGCACGCATCGCGCGCATCGACATCGCCCGCCAACGCGAAACCGCCACGCATCGAATGCAGTTCGATGCGCAACGTATCGGCGTCGCCGTTCGCAATCGCGTCGCGAATCGTCGCGAATCGTCGCGAGCGACCGCAGCGTTGCATAGTGCAGCGTGCGTCGCACCTCGTCGGTCATCGCTGGCGCGACGGGCGCTTGCACTTGCCCGTGCACAGGCTCGGACGAAACCGGTTCTCGCCCCGCGTGCCGCCGCAACGCCGCGTCGAGCGTCTCGATCGACAGCGGCTTGAGCACGACCTCTACCGCACCGGCTTGCGCACAACGCCGCCGATCCTCGTCGGTCGCGTGTGCCGTCATCGTGATCACGGGCACGCGAGCGCCCTGCTCACGCAGGAAGTTCGCGAGCGCGAAGCCGTCGAGTTCCGGCATGCCGAGATCGGTCAGCACGACGTCGTACTGCCGCTCGAAGAACGCGCGCATCGCCTCCACGCCGTTGGATACGATCGTGGCGTCGTAGCCCAACGCATCGAGCTGGTCGCGCAGCAGCGCGCGGCTCGCCGGATGATCCTCGGCGACAAGCACGCGCAGCGGCTCGTCATCGTCGGCCTGCGCATCTGCGCCAGCCTCCGCGCCCGACTCGAATGCCGCATCGGCGTCGTGCTCGTGCGCCGTATCCGCGAACGTCTCGGACTCCGGCACATCGGCCCGCCACCCGGCCGGCGCTTCGGACAGCGGCAATGCCGCCACGAAAACCGTGCCTTCGCCTAGCCGGCTGTCGACACGCAACTCGCCGCCCATCAGCGTCGCGATGCGCCGGCACAGCGGCAGCCCGAGCCCCGTGCCGCCGAAGCGCCGGTAAATCGACGCGTCGGTCTGGATATAGACGTCGAACAGTGTCGGCATGCTGTCTTCGGGAATGCCGATACCCGTATCGCTGACGGCGATTTCGACGCCACTGCCCGTCGGACCCGCGTGCGCGAGCCGCACGTCGATCGTCACGCGGCCGCGCTTCGTGAACTTGATCGCATTGCTGACGAGGTTCGA
Source organism: Burkholderia sp. A2 (assembly GCF_001729305.1). Lineage (NCBI taxonomy): Bacteria > Pseudomonadati > Pseudomonadota > Betaproteobacteria > Burkholderiales > Burkholderiaceae > Burkholderia > Burkholderia sp. A2. The sequence continues at coordinate 270,280 of NZ_LZXX01000092.1, forward strand.
AATCAGTTGCCGCAACCGCGTCGAATCGCCCACGTAGCCATCGGCCAGATCCGGGGCAACCCGGCACGTCAGCGCGAGGTTTTTCGCATCCGCGAGCGGACGGAAAATCGCAACCACGTCGTTCACGACGCGGCGCAGGTCGAACGGGATGCTTTCGAGCACCATCTGGTTCGACTCGGCCTTCGACAGGTCGAGCACGTCGTTGATCACGCGCAGCAGCGCATCGGACGACGACATGATCGTCTTCAGGCGCCGCCGTTCCTGCGACGGCAGTGCCGCGCGCTCCATCAACTCGAGATTGCCGACGATCGCATTGAGCGGCGTGCGGATCTCGTGGCTCATCGTCGCGAGGAAGGTCGACTTCGCCGTGTTCGCGTGCTCGGCGGCTTCGCGGGCCTCGTGCAGCTTCTCCTCGGCCTGCTTGCGCGCCGTGATGTCGAGCATCGTGCACAGCAGCACGTCGATCCCGCGGTACCTGGTGCGCACGATGTGCGCCTCGAGATAGGTCGTGCCGCGTCCCGCGCGCTCGACGGCCAGCTCTCGCGTCACGCGCGTACGCGCGTTGCCGCCCTGCGCGCCGGCCCGGTACGCCAGCCACAGTTGTCTGCCGAGCGGCTCGCCGATCATGTCGCGCTCGTACGCGGTCATCGCGTCGTTGCGTACGATCGTTTCGCCGTCGGCGAACGACAGCAACACGAGCCCGGCCGGCGCCGTGCGGATCAGCGTTCGGTTGAGCGCCTCGCTTTCGATCAAGCGAATCGCGCGCCGATTCGCCGGACGCAACGCGCGCCGGTCGAACATCACGATGGCGAACCACAGCAGCCCGATCGCGAAGAGCGCGGGTGCGACCGTCAAGCTCGCGCTCCACGCGATGTCGCTCAGAACGGCACGCCATGACACGGCTGCCATCACCACCTGGTCCGATCTCGGTACGCGGTCGCTGATGACGAAGTTCATGCCGACGCGATGGACGACCGCTCGCCCACTGGCCTGCAGACGCGCCTGCTCGAGCGCACGGGCCACCATCGCCCTGTCGGGCTGCCCGCCGAGCAGGAGCCCTCCATCGGCATCGACGAGCGCGTATTCCCTGCCGGCGCCCGGCGAGCGCAGTATCCCCTCTATCAGCGGCGGGCTGTTGATAACGAACCAGACGACTGGCCTGCCGTTCGCGCCGAGCACCCATTGCACCATCCGCAGCACGGAGCGTCCGAGCAGCGGATCGAATCGCCGCTCGAGCACAATCGTGCTTTGACGAGCGACGGGCGCCATCGATACGGCTGTATCTTTCGTTGTCGGCCGCAGTTGCTCGACCCACGCCCTTACATCGAATCCCGCTGGCAGCGCAAGCGCCCGTTTCACCAGCGGATGCCCTGCCGTAACGATGAAATCGCCGTCCGGATCGATCAGATAGGAAGTGCCGCCCGGATCGGCCGGTTGCGGCGGAGGCAGGACGCCCGTCACCTCGACCCGCCCGAGATAGCGCGCGAGGTAAGGCAAATGGCTGTTCGCCGATGCAGCCCGCGGGATGTCGGCGAATGCGGCGATCGCGATTCGCCCTATGCGCCCGACGAATGTCTGCATGCCGTGCTTGCCGGCGAGCAACCCGGGCAAGACCGGCGAATCGTCGACAACGCCGGCCCACTGCAGCTCCATGTCTTCGACATAGCGGTTCCGCAGCGCCCTCATGATTTCCAGCTCGGCCACGAGTTCGGCCCTGCGCCCCGTGAACTCGACGCGAAAGCGCTCGAGCGATTCCTGCACGTCGAGCCGCAAGACCAGCGTCGCGCACAGTAGCATGAACACCGAAATCGCAGCACCGCTTGCGTACAGCAGGATCTGCTGCTGGCGCCGGATACGACCGGGATTGAATGGCTTGCGAACGGCCGCCGTGCCGTGCGAGAGAAGTCTTTTCAGCTTTGCGGGCATGTCATATCGGTCTCGTCTCTCCTGGCCGGAAATACCGCGTCATTCACCGGTGCAGGCGCATCGGGCTCCTAGGAACCGGGGTAGTCGTACCGCATGCGTCGCGCCGACGGCGCCTCGCCGTCAGGCGCAATGGAGCGATTTTGCTCATCGGCATAGCGGACGACAGCGGCACGACCCGCGCGTAATCCTTGCCCGCAGCCCGCCTGCCGCGATCGCCGAGGAAAACGCGCGAGGGTATCGGGCGAGGCGGCCAGGCATGGCTCGCTATCGTTTCGAGGTTTTCGACGTAGCGGTTCCGAAGTGCGCTGACCACCTCGATCTCCTCGAGCAGGTCGGCCTTGCGGACGAGGCGCTCCGATCGAAACCGCGCAATCGGTTCCTGAAGATCCGTGCGACAAGCGCCATGCAACCCAGCACGAACACCTCGATCGCCACGCTGCTCCCATACAGCAGCCGCCGACGCGGGACGCGCCCGGGCTCGAACGGCTTGCGGCAGTGGACGTCGCGTACGCGATCAGCGTTCTCAGTCTATCGGGCATACATGTCGTCAAAGGCGGCCCGGCCACGCCGCTGCCTCATGCGCGGTCCGGATCGATCGGCACCACCGCCGGTTAGCGGCTACGCATCGGTTGCCGGCAAATCGGGCAACTGCCCCTCGCTCGCATAGCGGATCAGGTCCGCATCGCGGATGATCCCGAGCTTCTTCATCGCGCTCGATTTCTGCGAACTGATCGTCTGCTTGCTGCGGTGAAGCTGGACGGCGATCTCGCCAACCGTCAGGCCGGCCCCGTAAAGGCGCACGACCTCGATTTCGCGGGCGGTCAGCAAGCGCGTGCCGGCCGACGGCTGGCAGTCCTCCAGCAGCTTCTTGACGAACGGCGACAGATAATTCGCCCCGACGAACGCCGCATGTACCGCGCCGACCAGATGCGAAATCGCATCGGACTTGCTCAGGATGCACGCGACGCCCTGCTTCTGAATCGCGAGCAGCACGCTCGGGTTGTCGATCATCGTGATCGTCACGAGGCGCAGCGCCGGATAGCGGCGCTGGAGGAACGACAGCAGCGACAGGCCGTCGCCGTACTTGCCGCCGGGCATCACGTAATCGACGACGAGCACGTCGCTCTGCTGCTCGTCGAGCATCGCCACCAGATCAGTCGAATTCGAGACGGTGCCGAGCAGCTTGATCGTGCTGCTGCCTGCGAGCGCCTGCGACATCCCGAGCGCGGACGAAGGATGATCGTCCGCCACCATCACTCGCACAAAAAATTCATCCATCTTTATTCTTCTCCCGATACACGCGGCCCGACGTGCCATGTTGAGCGACGCGCCGGGATTCGAATCGATCGCGCAACACGCTTGCGTTGCGGTATTGAGCGAACCGGGCGGTGCGCAGCGTAATTTTAAGATAATAGACGGGTTCCGGGGCGCAGCGGTACGGTCGGCGTGACCGCTGACAGCCGCAACGGCCCGACGCGCCGGACACAGCATCCGGCACGAATCTTCGGCGGCCCACGGACCGCCGCCCGCACACACCCGATCGGCGGCGTCCCCCAACGCCGTCGATCCATCCTGTCCCGCCGGGCAGCTGGAGCTACCCTAACGTTTGATCACGGACTTGTCCGATTCACCCGAACCGTCATCCGCTGCGTGCTGCCACTCGACGATCACGCGCCGCTTCTGCGACGGCGACATCATGATGAATTCGTTCAACTTCGTCAGAAAATCCCGTCTGGATTTCTCCGGCAACGTCGCGAATCCAAGCAGCAGCCCGAACACCTTTCCCATATAGCGCACGGCCTTACCCTTCCTTCTTCAGTCGAAATCACGCGGCACCCTGCGATGCGGCGTGCCTGCCTTCCTCGTTTGACGCCGGGCGGCCTACGCCGCCGCCGCGCCGCGTTTTTCTTATCGCCCCGGCCCGTGTGCCGCCGCCGGCATTGCATCCAATGCCGGCCGCTTGTCCATCGCCCCGGCCGGAAAGTCGATCCCGCGCCGCCGCGCGATGCGGACCAGCGCGCGGCGCAGATCGGCGAGCATCACGGGTTTGGTCAATATGCATTCGACGTTCGACGCCGCATAACGCCGGGCGTCGTCGGGCGCCAGATGCGAGGCCACGACGATCATGTCGCACGGCAGCGCGCGCGCATGGACGGCTTCCGCCAGTTGGCGGGCCGACATGTCGGGCAAGTCCGCACCCAGCAGCAGCATGTCCCAGCCACCGGTCGCGAGCAGATCGAACGCCGCGCCGCCTGACGACACGCATCGAACCGTACAGCCGAGTACGTCCAGTTGCTCGCGGAAGATCGACCCGTTCACGGATGCATCGTCGGCAACCAGCACGCGTGGCACACGCGTGCCGGAACCCGGCACCGCCGGCAGACCGGCATGGGTAGCGCGACCCGGCCCGCGTGTCGATTCGGCCGTGGCGCCCCGCGCCTGCTCGAGCGCCGTGCGAAGCCCGTTCAGCGAATAGCTCGACACGCGGATCGTACGGCCCGCGACATTCGGCTGCAGCGGGCCGTCCGGCGTGGCCAGTACGACCGGCGTGCCGCCGCCGAGGCTGTCGAGCTCCTCGCGCCGCCATTGGTCGGAATCGCCGAAGAGCACGATCGCGTGAGCACGCGCGAGGCACCCGGCGGCAATCCCGATCGGACTCGGATGCATCGCGACGTCGAATCCCCATGCACGCAGATGCGGGAACGCGAACGCGCGCCATGCGTCCTCCGGCGACACGACGATCAGCGTCCGGCCGGCGCCCGCACCTGCGCCGATCGGGACTTTCCGCGCAATCCCCATGCGCAACGGCAGGCGCACGGTGAACACGCTGCCGATGCCCGGCGCGCTATCGACCGCGATCGTCCCGCCCATCACCGCGACCAGCCGGTCGCACAGCGCGAGCCCGAGCCCCGTGCCACCGTACCGTCGCGTGATCGACGCATCGACCTGCGAAAACGGCTTGAACAACCTCGCCCGGTGTGCAGGATCGATCCCGATGCCCGTATCCTCGATGCCGATCGCAAGCTCGGGCGCACCGCGCGGGTTTCGCCCCACCGCCACGCGCGCGACGATGCGCCCTTCGCTCGTGAACTTGATCGCGTTGCTCAACAGGTTGCCGACCACCTGCGCGAGCCGCGTCGGGTCACCGCGCATGCGCTGTGCGCCGCTCGCATCGATATCGGCGAATAGCGGCAACCCTTTCGCCTTCGCAACCGGCGCGAACGCCGCGAGCTCGCGCTCGATCACCGCAATCACGTCGAACTCGATCGACTCGACCGACATCGCGCCGGCTTCGATCTTCGAGAAATCCAGGATGTCGCTGACGATCGCGAGCAGCCCCTCGGCCGATGCCCGCAGCGTTTGCACGCGGCTCTGCTGCGACGCATCGAGCGCCGTGCGTTCGAGCAGTTCGAGATTGCCGAGGATCACGTTCAGCGGCGTGCGGATCTCGTGGCTCGTCGCGGCAAGAAACGACGATTTGGCCGCATTCGCCGAATCGGCCGCGCGCACCGCTTCCTCGAGCTGGTGCACGAGACGGCGCTGCGCGCTCGTGTCGGCGAACGCCGCGATCAGCACGTCCTCCCCCTCGTAACGCGCGCTGTGCGCGATGACCTCCAGATGCAGCGGCATATCGCCGTGTGCATCGAGCACGAACTCGGTCATCATCGTCCGGCCGCCCCCGCCTTGCGCGACGAACGCGTCATACTTCTCGAGCACCTGCGCGGACAGCGCATGATGATCGCCGCCGTGCGGCAGCAACATCTGCGTCAGCGCGTCGCTCGCGAGCATCACGCGCCGGTCGGACAGCGACACGAGCCCGATACCGACCGGCGCCATCGCGACCACGCTGCGGCAGAGCGCCTCGCTGTCGAACACGCGCGCCGAGCGCGCGTAGACCGGCACCAGCACGCGCCGGTGGAATCGCACGAGCAGCAGCCACATCACGGCGATCGCGACGAGTGTCGCCGCCGCCAGCGAGCCGGCCTGCACGCCGATGCCGGCCACCACGTCGGCCCACGACAGCGCATACGCGATCGTCCAGCCCGTCGCGGCGAGCTTGCCGCGGAACACGATCGTGCCGTCGCGAAAGAGCGGTTCGCCGGGTGCGCGATCGCCGTGGGCGACGTCGAGGCTCAACAGGCGCTCGGTCAGCGCGTTCGTGCGCTCGACACCGGGATCGACCGCAATGAGCCGGTTGTCCGCGGACGCGATGAAGAACACGCCGGCCTGCGTGCGCTCGGCCAGCCACGACAGCAGGTATTCGGGCGCGTATTCGGTGACCAGCACCGCGAACGGCTGGCCGCTGGATCGGGCCTCGGCGGCCAGCCGGATGCGCACCTGCCCCGTGACCGGATTGAGGTAGGGCGGCAACCAGCGGACGTTCGGTCGGCCATCGTCCGGCGCGGGCGGCCGGCCGTCGAAATCCACGTGCAGCGCATCGAACACCTTGGCGCGCGCGTCGGTCGACGCGAGCGCCGGGTCGTCGCGCGACAGGTGCGGCACGAGCCCGAACATCCCGGTTCGCGTGCTGTAGTGATAGCCCTCGAGCGTGCGCCCGCGATTGATCGAACTCGCCGCGCAGATGCGCGACAGCAGAAACGACAGGGCAAGGTAACGCGCGACCTCGTCGCGTTGCGCGGTTGCGCCCGGCACGCCGACCACGAGCGACGGAAACGGGGTGATCGCAAGCTGCTGGCCGTTATCGAGGAATGCCTTCGTGACGTCCGCTGGCGCCGGGCCGAGTTCGCGCCAGATCAGCTGCGTATTCGTGACGCCGTTCCTGAACGACGTCTCGGCCACCTGGACCTCGCCGGCGGTTTCTTCGACACCATTCAGGAAATTGCGCCGCTCGCCGTCCAGATAGCCGTAAACGATCGACGTAATCCCGAGCCCGCAGGCAATCAGGATCAGGACCGTGACGACGATGCCGCCCCCGAACATCGAGATGCTCTGGTAGCGGCGGATGGACTGAAGTGTGCTGTATGGCATGGCTCGACGTGACGGCGCCCGAGGATGCGGGCATGCGGCAGATTCCCTGCCGGACCGGGCGTCACGATGGGTACATTCGGGGTAGCGATGTCCCAATCATGCCAAACGACACTGCGAAAATCAGTCTTGCATTATCTTTTTAGTACAAATCCGATACCATCGAGAGATGATTTTGAACTTGAACGAAAGTTCATCGCGAGATCAGGTCGCGAGCCTGTCCGATCGGACAAGTCGTGTCGTCGATTCGCGGCGGACGGCCGCGCAAACGAAATACCGCCGGCAAGCCGGCGGCAGAAAAGACGCATCCACGGTAGACGCAGCGCGCCCGAGTCCCGTTCCGCCGCGCCGCCCCCCCCTCAGTTCTGCGTGAGCGGATTCAGCGTCGTGCACAGGAAGCCCGTGCAGTTCTTCGGCGTGAAATAGAACGACGCCATCACCGGCGTGGGAGAGCCGAGCGCGAGATCGCTCAGATACGCGCTGCCCTGTGCGCCGAACGTGTTCGCTTGCTGAACGAAGCTTGCGCCAGTCGACTGGATCGCGGCCGACTGGTACGAGAAGGTCGGCGACTGCGTCTGGTCCTTCACGTAGATCCACGAGATCGCCGTGCCGAATGCCATCCCGCCCTTCGCGCGATAGCCCTTCGCCCCTTCGCTGTTGGCCTGTGCGATGAAGTCGCCGACGGTCGACGTCGGCGCCAGCGCGTCGTACGTATAGGTCGCGTTCGACGCGTTGTTCTTCATGTACACGTTCGCCTGCACGGCGCCCACCATCATCGGGCCGAGGAGCCAGTAGCCCGACTGGCCCTGGCCGTTCGCCTGCGCGAGGAACGCATTCGCGTCGGCCGGCAGGCCCGTCGTCGTGTACGTGTAGGTGGCGGACGAACCGCCATCCTTGCGATAGAGATCGCCGTACGTGAGCGGTCCTTCGTAGCGATAGCCGCTCGCCCCTTGCGCGTTGGCCGCATTAACGAAGGACGTCATGTCGGCCGGCGCCGTCTGCAACTGGTACGTGTAGGTCTGCGCGGTGCCGTCGTTCACGAAGATCGACTGCGTTCCGCCGTTGCCCGCCGCGTAGAAGTAGTCGCCCAGATAGCGATAGCCCTTCGCGCCTTCGTTGTTGACCAGCGTCAGGAAGCTCGCGCGATCGGCAGCGACAGGTTGCGCCTCGTAGCGCCAGGTCAGCGTGCTGCCGCCCGAGCCCCCCGAACCGCCGCTGCCGCCGGATCCCGTGCCGCCTGTCCCGCCGCTGCCGCCGTTGTTGCTCGTGCCCGAGCCGCCCGACGAAGCGGGCGAGGGATTGTCGTCGCCGCCGCAAGCGGTTAGCGCGAGGCAGGTCAATGCAATCAGTGCAGCGGCTTTCATCGGGATCACCTTCCAAACGAACAGGACAAACGAAGCCCATACGCGCGGATCACGCCGCACGCACCGACCATCACGAATCAGGATCGGCC